>DASXUM010000023.1:0-41095 GCA_036504835.1 Candidatus Nanopelagicaceae bacterium | reverse complement strand
ATAACCTTCAATTCCACCCTGTACCGCCATTTGCATGGTCTCGTATGAGAATTTATAGAAGGAGGGCGAGACTCTCGCACCAGGAGGCATCGCTTCCAGTTTCGCCTGAAGATAATCATCTGTCGCATTCATGATTTCTTGACGACTGACTTGCAAGTGAACCTGAAATCCAACGGGATCGGTGAAATAAAGAAGTCTCTGTCTTACTTTCCTTTCAGGCATTCCCTCGAAATAGTCAAAGTCAGAGGTTCTGTATGGAGCAAGGGAGGCGAATGTGGCCGCAGCGCAGACCACATCGGGAAGAAGTATTGCCGCCGCGATGGTGTGTGGACCTCCGCCAGAGATTCCCCAGACCGCTAATTGATCGATTCCAAAATGTTTCGTGATTGCTAAGACATCTTGAGTTGAATCTGCGACGGTTCTCCCCGGTTGCGGCGTAGATCCTCCGTATCCTGGGCGGTCGTAAGCGAGAAGGTGCGCACCTCGTGCGTTGGCCTCCTCCGCCGTATCTTGGAAGATCTTCCGACTAGTGGGTGTGCCGTTATGAAAGAGAAGCGCTCTTCCTGTTGGATCGCCCGTGGACTCCACCAGCAAGTTCCTGCCATCTGGCGTCCTGACTTCTGTGGTTCGAAATTCCACCGAATTCATCTAGCCCTTTCGAGAAGATGACGACCCTAGGTTCAGCGCTTGGGCAGGAAGAACCCGGTGATAGATGTAAACAATGCCCGCCCCGATCACCGCGCCAACCAAAATGTCGCTTGGGTAGTGAATTCCGGCAACCACGCGTGCAATTCCAGTGATTAGAGTAAGGAGCGCGAAAAAGGTCGCCGATCTCTTGTCGTAGTAATAAATCGTGGCCACCAGCGCCACCATAAACACGATGTGATGTGAAGGCATTCCGCCGTCGGCTCCATGAGGAACCAGAAGATGCACTTGTGAATCTGCAACAAACGGACGTTGCCGAACATAAATGGCCGAAATTGATTCCGAGAGGATGATGGCAATCCCTAGTGGGATTGCAAGAATGACAATGCCTTTCTTCACCAGATTGACAGCGAACTCCCTCGATCCATGCTTAATGGGATACGCCTTAAGAATCTGAATCACAAACCATAAGGCGGTCAGCAAAATCATGATGTAGACGAGATCATTGGAACAAATCTTGACCAACGATGTGTAATGCTCGCCCCAACTATTGAGGGACCTAACTATCGAGGAATCTATAGACATTCGAGTATTTTCACACAGAAATCGGTGTCGTACTTACGGCATGCCCACGCTGTAGTCGGGTTCCTCGTTGAGCAGGTTCAGAGGCTTCTCAGGAAATCGCCCCTCGAGTAGTGGTGCCAGTAACTCAGGCAGTTTCCGGGGAGTGAGTGGGTCTGAGGTTTCGAACAACTCTTGCAAAGTCCACCATCTCTGATCCAAAGTCGTTGCGCGCTCGATATCTGAAAAGCCCGAAATATCTACGTCAAAATGAGCGACTCTTGTGAAAAACCAGGTCTCCTTTGCGTGAAGCAGCACGCCATTGAAGGAGAGGATTACTTCTCGGTTCCAGATATGCGGACCAAGATTGAATTCGGCCAATCCGGTCTCTTCCATAACTTCACGGCGAATGGCTTGCTCAGGTGTCTCACCAAGTTCGATGCCACCACCAACGGGACACCAGAAGACATCCGCTTTGTTCTGGGGATCTTGTCCTTTGAAAAGAAAGGTCCGATCGTGCTCATCTACAAGAAGAATTCGCGCCGCCGGACGAACTATCGGAATCTCATTCATGGGATCGTCATTCTAAGTCCCATGTGGCATCAGGATGCAGTGCCGGACAACGCCTTCCTGGTGCAATGACTCCCTCAAAATGCCACCATTCATTCTTGTAGACGCGGCAGAGTCCGTATTTGTATCCGTTGATTTCCAACCATTTTGCCGAGAGTGGGTCGTTCGGGTAATTGATATCGAGGGCCAGACCCCATGGGTGATGGGAGAACTCCGGCGGTAGAACCGCTTTCGCGGCCTCCGCTTCGCTGCCATATTTCTTGACCGCAGCCGCAAAGAGTGATGCTTGTAGCGCGTAACTTCTAAAACCTGAGGTAATAGCAAGGTATCGACGGGCTTTCTTCGCTGCTGCCTGCGCGGCTAGGAATCGAGTCTTTAGAAATGGATTCAAATCCGTGGGTCGCTTTGCGGGCGGTTTGATTGCTGTGGCGCCGAGACTGCTCTCACCCTTCCGACACCCGGCCGCAACATCTGATGTTCGCAACGCTTTAGTTGTTCGGTTCATGCAGAGCAACCGGATGGGTTTCACTGCCTTCGTTGGTGTTGGCGTTGAAGTGGATACAGGCGTTGGTGACTGACTCACCAATTGCGTTGGTGTGGGTGTTGGCGTTTGCAGACTAGATCTGGATTCGCCATCTACCTCGATCGACAGAATGAAAACGAGTATGCCAATGACGAGAGCCACTGCAATCGCGAAGAAGGGGATCTTGCTCCTCATGCGAGCCTCCTCATATCCAGCCTAAAGGCAAGACTCTCTGCTGGGAACCCACGTAGGTCGAGACTCAACTAACATTCAACTCGAGAAATAGACGCGCAAGAAAGGCAGAGATGACCGTTACAACCCTTGATCCTCGTGTGGCCTTGATCATCATCGACTTACAAGAAGGCATTCTGGCCATGGCTAAAGTCCGCCCCGATGATGAAATAGTGACCAATGCGATTCGAATCATTGACGCGTTTCGAGAGAAGAATCTTCCTGTCGTCTTAGTGAACGTCGCCGGTGGCGCGCCGGGAAGAACTGAGCAACCACCTTCAAAGGGGGAGCGGCCCAAGAACTGGGCGGACCTTATTCCCGAACTCAAGCAGCAAAGTAGTGACCACCTAGTGACCAAGCATTCATGGGGAGCATTCACCAATACGGACTTAGGTGATTACTTAAAGAGTAACCAGATAACTCAGGTTGTTATTGCGGGCATTGCGACCAGCATCGGGGTGGAATCAACTGCCCGGCAAGCATTCGAATTGGGTTTCAATGTGACTTTGGCAGTCGATGCTATGACGGACATGAATAAGGACGCGCATGCAAATAGTGTCGCTCGAATATTTCCTCGCCTTGGCGAGACAGGTACTGCCGAAGAGATTATTTCCTTCCTCAAAGTCAGGAGCTAACGATGCAATACGCATTTCTCGGTAAATCAGGACTGAAGGTAAGCCGCATCGCACTGGGTTGCATGAGTTTCGGCGACACTTCCAAGGGTTTCAATGAGTGGGCTTTGAATGACGAGCAAGCCGAACCAATCTTCCGTCAGGCGGTGGAACTTGGCATTACTTTCTGGGATACCGCAAATATCTATGGAATAGGCACTTCCGAGGAAATCGTAGGCCGCGCGATTAAGAAGTACTCCACGCGCGAGGACATCGTCCTTGCCACCAAAGTGAATTTCAAGATGCATGAAGGTCCGGGAGGCGAAGGCCTCTCGCGAAAAGCAATCATGGAACAGGTCGATGCTTCCTTGAAACGTCTTGGAACTGATTACGTCGACCTATATCAAATCCACCGCTTCGACCCCAACACCCCGGTAGAAGAAACGATGGAAGCACTTCACGATGTTGTCAAAGCTGGAAAGGCGAGATACATCGGCGCTTCGTCGATGTGGGCTTGGCAGTTCTCAAAAATGCAGTACACGGCGGATCTTCATGGGTGGACGCGATTCATCTCAATGCAGAACCAGTACAACCTCATCCAGCGGGAAGAAGAGCGCGAGATGTTTCCGCTATTGAAGGACCAAGGCGTTGCCAGTATTCCGTGGAGCCCTCTTGCCAAAGGCCGTCTCGCTCGCCCGCATGGAACTCACACACTTCGTTTCGATAATGATCCGGCAGCCGAGCGCAATTACGGTTCCGGGGACAAGTCCATCATCGATGTAGTCGAGGCAATCGCAACCAGACGCGGAGTACCCATGGCGCAGATTTCGCTTGCTTGGGTCATGAAAAATCCTTCGGTGACCGCGCCGATTGTTGGACCTACTAAAGAACATCACCTCGCCGACGGTGTTGGTGCGCTGGAAATTTCCCTTACTTCCGAAGAAGTCCAGGAATTGGAGGCTAACTACACGCCTCGTAAACCATCTGGCTACGCGTAATTCCGCTTCGAGATTGCGTATCTTTTTGACGTAAAACTAGGCCCAGTTTTTCCCACCATCATTGCTGACCAAGATCTCTGCTTTTTCGCTGCCAAGGACCGCTACCAAGATTTTGGTTCCGGAGGGAGAAAGAGCGATTGCGGATGCGCCCGTAGGTACGGGAAAAAGACTCCAGGTCTTTCCAAAGTCTTTGGTGAGTGCTCCTGCTCCCATACTCAAAGCGACGATCTCCTTTGGGTTCTTTCGATTCCAATCAACTGACATGACTCCGCTAGGACCACCGAACCGAGTCCACGTCTTGCCCCCATCAGCTGTGAGAACTAAACCGTTATCCATATCCGGCGCGATTACCTTGAGAGAATCCTTGGTATCGACCAACATGGATCCCATAAGCCCTTGCCCGAATTTCGAGTTGATTACCTTCCACGTTTTGCCACTATCCGTTGATCGAAGAAAACCCACTTGGGGCGAACCCATATAGACGATCTTGCCCGCCGCACCCAGAGAATGAACATCTGAGACTTTGCCGAGGAAGTTGAAGCGGGTGAAGGATTTCCCACCATTAGTTGATCGAAATAATCCGTTGTGTCCACCAGCAAGATAGCCACCATTTGTTGTGGCCCAGCCCATGATGTCGGCATTTTTGAATGAGGGAACCGTCTTCCATGTGATCCCTTCGTCCTTGCTGATGCTCCCTGAGAGATGGCCGGTCACGTACAGGCCAGTATTTGTGTAGGTGAGAGTGTGAATGTCGCCCCCCACAAAAGTCGTCATCTTTTTGGCATGACTTGTGGTTGCAGATGCGACTGGGCCGGCAATAAGGCCAAGGGTCAAGCCGAATGCGATCACAATAGAACCGGGAAGCCAGGTAGATTTCCTAATATTCATTGAAGTGCTCTCTATCGATGAGCCATCAGTCTATAACCGGAAAACCCATAAAAAAGTTCGACCCCTCAAGTGAAAGGCGAGAGAGGTCGAACTCGTGCGCCCGAAGGGATTCGAACCCCTAACCTTCTGATCCGTAGTCAGATGCTCTATCCGTTGAGCTACGGGCGCTGGTAAAGCAGGTGAAGCCTACCTGCTTTTTAGAGCCCTCCCAAATGGAGCAATTCGGGCCGTTCGACCGCCTTTACTCGAGGCTTTCCGAGCGGTTCGCCTTTGGCAACTTCGGCCGCATTTATCTTCTCCCAATGCTCTTGGGTGACGACGCGGTGCCCGACGATGAGATCGGTGATATCACCTTTATCTTTTGGCTTGGCGGGTAGATCTTCAATCAGCAATTTTACAACGTCACTGGCATCGCTCTTGTTTGTTCCAATTACCCCTGACGGACCGCGTTTGGCCCAACCCACTGTGTAGATATTAGTTCCGACTACGCGTCCATCTTCGTTGACTACTTTGCCTTTTGCATATGGCACGCCTTCAATGGGAACCGCTTCATATCCGATCGCGGAAATAACCAGGCCACACTTGATGGTTGTCGACTCTCCGGTCGGAACAATCTTTCCATCGGCAATTGTGTTGATGCCAAGAACTATTCCCTCAACATGATCGGTACCGAGAATTTCCAATGGTGCCAAAAAGAATTTGAATTCGAGGGTGCGCTCGTGTGAAGTTGGTTCAGATTCCGTGATCAACTCCATCGCAGACAAATTGCTCTTAACATCTTTCTCTGCATCATCGCCAACGCGTGCGAGCGCGGCCTGGATTTCGCCCTTATCCATAATGACATTGGTGTGTTCAAGTTTTGGCAACTCACGAAGCTCGGGGGCAGTAAAGGCCGCATGCTCTGGCCCACGACGGGCGCAGAGAATCACTTTGCGGATTGCGCTATTTCGCAGAACGTCGATGGCATGGTCTGCCGTATCTGTACTGTCCAACTCGCTTGGTTCAAGTGCCAGCATGCGCGCAACGTCCATGGCGACATTCCCGGCACCGATTACTACCGCGGTATCGCAATCGACAGGGAAGGAGAGGTCCTTATAGTCCGGGTGCCCGTTGTACCACGGAACGAAATCAGCGGCTGAAATTGAGCCAGACAGATTCTCGCCGGGGATACCGAGGGATTTGCCGAGGGATGATCCGGTGGCAATAACAACCGCGTCATACCTACTTATCAGATCAGATAGTGCGACATCAGTTCCGAGTTCCACGTTGGCGAACAGACGGAAATTGCCCGCGGTTGCTACCTTCTCAAAAACTTTGGAGACAGTTTTGATTTTCGGATGATCGGGGGCGACACCGCTTCGCACCAATCCCCACGGCGTTGGAAGACGCTCGATCATGTCGATAGCGAAGGTCTTATCCTCGCCAGCCAGGTTCTGCAGTGCCTGTGCCGTGAAATACCCGGCCGGGCCGGCTCCGACAATTGCTATCCGAAAAGTTGGCACTGGACACACCTTCCTCGTTTCGCGACTACGGCATCTATCCGCACAAGGCGCGTCTGCGAATTCTATCTAGCGGGTAAGTGGTCAATTACAGAGGTTCCGCTATGTTCTTCGTCTCTCCTTAGAAGTTTGCCTCGTCATAACCGGGGAAACGATCGAGTTTTACTGCCACTCCGGCATCTTTCAAGGTGGTGCCGAGTTCGGAGACCATAGGAGCCGGCCCTGAAATATAAACAGCGTGGTCGCGGGCGTGTGGAGAGAGAGCAAATATCTTCTCTGCAGTGACAGATTCTCCGACGACCAACTTCACCGTGAATTCCGGGTGCTTGGCAGCAAGTTGCTCCAACTCTTTCTGAAACGGAATGCCCTGGGTTCGATTGAAATAAAGAAGTGTCGCATTGAGGGGTTTGCCGGTGGCGCTGCGTTCAATGAGGATACTGCGGAACGGAGTTATTCCGATTCCCGCCGCAACCATGGTGACAGGGGATTCGTCATCCCAGACGAACTTGCCACCCAGACTGTGCGTCGAGATGACCTCGCCAGGTTTCAGAGCATTCAGCGCCTGCTTAAAGGGACTAGAAGATATGCGCGTCGAGACATTTACAGTTCCTTCGGATGGAGCGGAGGAAATAGTGAACCAATGCTGGTTCTCCTTTTCCGTCTCCCCTGCCTGCGGAAGAACGAAGGCCTGGCTCTGACCAGCGACCCATTCCAGGTTTTTCTTCTCAAACACGAAAGTTCGCACGTTCTCAACTTCATCGTGCGCGGAAATTAATGCCAGATCGAGTAACACCTTCTCATTTTCCATTTTGGCAACTTATCGCGGAGGCCGAGGGATGTACAGAATACGTTGGCGGAGACGGGGGGATTTGAACCCCCGAGACCCTTTAAGGGGTCTACCTCATTAGCAGTGAGGCGCACTCGACCGGGCTATGCGACGTCTCCGAGTACCTGTGGAGTTTACAGGCAATTGACGGGCCAAATACCGCAAAGGTGCTCGCCTTGCCCACTGTTGACTCTTGAGTACCCTAGGCAAATGAGCGAAAAAACGACCACCAGCAAGAGGGCGCACGACCCCACACCATCAGATGCCTACGCGGCCCTGATGAAAACAGGGTGGGCCGATACCCCTCTCCATGGAATTACTGCCGCCCCCGCCGTCCCGTGGTGCGTTGCCAGACGTGACGCACTGTCAGAAGCTTTTCCCGGCATCCGCCTTGTAATCCCAGCAGGAAATTTCAAAGTGCGAAGCAACGATTCTGATTACAACTTCAGGCCGCACTCTGCCTTTGCTTACTACACGGGCGTCGCGGGGGTTGAAGCCACCGCAGATGCAGTCCTTGTTATGGAACCAAATGGCGCGGGACATCAGCCACTTCTCTATATCAATCCACGATCAACTCGCGATACCGATGCTTTCTATCGCGATGCGCGATATGGCGAACTGTGGGTGGGGCGCCGTTTCACGACAGAGGAAGCACAAGCTCGCTACGAAATTGAAACTCGTCGACTAGATGAACTTCCAGAGTTGCTAAAAGGCGAAGTGGATACTCTTTCTATTCGCGGCGAAGACCTTTCACTTGACGAGAAGATCAAAGCCCATGCTCGCGATGCGGAGTTCTTGACCTTTGTATCCGCAGCGCGCATGATCAAAGACGAATATGAGATCAATGAGATGCAGGCGGCATGTGACACTACTGCACGCGGTTTCGCGGACATGGTCCGAGTGTTGCCGGCAGCAGTGCGAACTCCTCGTGGCGAGCGCGTTGTTGAAGCTGCCTTCTTCGGGCGCTCGCGCATTGAAGGAAATGACACTGGTTATAACACCATCGCCGCATCGGGCTCGCACGCATGTACTTTGCACTGGATTCGCAATGACGGCGACGTACGACCAGGCGAACTTATTTTGATTGATGCTGGGGCCGAACGAGATTCCTACTACACAGCCGATGTCACTCGGACCCTGCCCGTCAACGGAAAGTTCTCACCTGCTCAACGCTCCTTGTACATGCTTGTGTATGAAGCGCAGAAAGCGGGATTTGCCGCGGTCAAACCTGGTGCCAACTGGACCGACATCAACGAGGCGTCACAGCGCGTACTTGCACAAGGTCTGGCCGATATGGGCGTACTCACTGTTTCGGCAGAAGAGTCGCTCCAGCCAGAGATGGGGCTGCATCGCCGGTGGACTCTGCACGGAGTCAGCCACATGCTTGGACTCGATGTCCACGACTGTTCGCAGGCTCGCAAGGACCAGTACGCCGAAGGAACCCTGAAAGTGGGAATGATCCTTACGGTCGAGCCGGGGCTGTATATCCAGCCTGATGACGAACTCTTCGCACCCGAGTTCCGGGGCATTGGCATCCGAATTGAAGACGACGTCGTTGTCACCGAGGATGGCTGTCGAATCCTAAGCAACTCACTTCCGCGTCACCCCGACGAAATCGAAGCGTGGATGGCATCCTTACTGGACTAAATGAAGTCCCAGCCAGGCCGCACCAAGTCCAAGGGCAAGTGATAACAGAAGGTTTGTTGCTGCGGTTTTGTACTGCTTGAGCTCATAAGCAAGGTAGAGATCAAGCATGAAGGTCGACCATGTAGTGAACGCTCCAGCAAATCCAACTGCCACCAGTGCACGAAAGTTATCTGCAGGTCCAATACTGAGGCCGATGATGAATGCTCCGAGAACATTTATCACGGTGATTCCATATGGGTACTTTAAATATTTGCGCAGTTGAAGATCGAGCAGGTAGCGAGACGGCGCTCCAATTGCAGCACCGGCAATCACGAAAAGTGCCTTCATGATTTCACCGCGAAAATTGTGCGGGCCACCGGAATAGTGATTGCCACTATCACGAGACTAAGGACCACGCTCTCAACCAGGTAGAGAAAACCGCCTCCAGTTGAATGCACCGTTTGAAAAGCAACCGCTGAAAAAGTCGTCAACCCGCCGCAGAATCCTGGAAGAAGAAGGTGTCGCATTGCATCGCTTCCGTGGTGCTCCATCACAACGATGAAGAACGATGCCAACGCCACACCCAGAAGATTTGCCGCCAAAGTTCCGGCGCGATTTCCGTCAAATGCTAAAGAGAGTCCCCAACGAAGGAGCGAGCCGAGAATTCCACCAACTGCGACCCAACGAGCGGCCTTTAGAATGGCGTCGCCTTCTTGTAGACGCCGCGCAGGAGGCTGCTGACGATGCTAATGATCAAACTCGCCAACAGCGCAGTCCAGAAATCCTTGATATCCAATTTGGCGCTCCACCTGGCGGTGAGTTCGAGCATCGCTGCGTTTATCACCCAGATAAAGAGACCGAAGGTCACGATCGTGACAGGGAAAGTCAGGACCTTGATGATGGAGCCGAGGACCGCATTAATCAACCCGAAGAGCAATGCCACCCACAGGTAGGTGCGCGCACCCCCGTGGACGGTAATGCCAGGAAGAATCGCGGTCGCTGCCCAAATTGCTAAAGCTAAAACTACCCACCGAAGGATTAATCGCATGTATTAAACAATACCCTCGCGTTTGCGAATTTTGCTGCCCAACCACCGTACTGGGTCGTATTTGACGTCCACGACGCGCTCCTTCATGGGGATGATCGCGTTGTCGGTGATTCGAATGTGCTCTGGGCAGACCTCGGTGCAGCACTTGGTGATGTTGCACATGCCGAGGCCGTGCTCCTCCTGGGCCGTCTGCTTGCGATTGCGCAACATGTCCAGTGGGTGCATGTCGAGCTCGGCAATGCGGATGAAGAAACGAGGTCCGGCAAAGGACTTCTTGTTCTCCTCGTGATCGCGGATAACGTGGCAGGTGTCCTGGCATAGGAAGCACTCGATGCATTTGCGGAACTCTTGGCTGCGCTCGACATCGACTTGCTGCATCCGGTACTCGCCGGGCTTGAGATCTTTGGGTCCTTCAAACGCCGGGATCTCCATGGCCTTCTTGTAGTTGAAGGAGACGTCGGTAACGAGGTCACGGATGACTGGGAAAGCGCGAAGCGGCGTAACCGTGATGGTCTCGCCCTCCTCGAAGATGTTCATTCGGGTCATGCAAGCAAGGCGCGGCTTGCCGTTAATCTCCATCGAGCACGATCCACATTTACCTGCCTTGCAGTTCCAGCGAACCGCAAGGTCGGACATCTGGGTAGCCTGAACTCGATGAATGATGTCGAGTACAACTTCGCCTTCGTTCGCTTCAACTTCTACATCGTGCAGTCCGCCATCTTTAGCGTCTCCGCGCCAAATCCGAAGTTTGACCATCTTCTTGAGTGCGCTCATTTGGCTCCACCTTCCAATGCAGACATCTCTTCGGGCGTTAAGTACTTCTCGAGCTCGTGTGGATCAAAGAGATCGCTGAGCTCCTTTGGCATAGTCGGCAATTTCTGCGTTGTGACATCCACCTTGGAACCATCCCACGTGCAGATGGAGTTCACTTGGCGCCACTTCGCATCCATAGTTGGGAAGTCGTCGCGAGTGTGACCACCGCGCGACTCCTCGCGTTGTAGAGCAGATCGCGCGATGCTCTCGGAGACCAACAACATGTTGTCCAAGTCGTGGGTGAGATGGAAACCTGGATTGAACTCCCGGCCGCCTGCCGCCTTGATCTTGGTCGCACGTACTCGGAAATCGGCGAGCTTAACAAGGGCCTCTTCGAGTTCGGCACGAGTACGGATAATGCCAACCAGATCGTGAGTTACTTGCTGAAGTTCCGCATGGAGCGTGTAGGGATTCTCATCCCCGTGGCCAACAAACGGCGCATTTAGCCGCTGGCTTGCACTCGCCAGTGTGCCGTCTGTGAGGGCAGCATCAGAATGCTCCTTCACATATGCAGCGGCACCAGCACCCGCGCGGCGACCGAACACGAGAAGATCAGAGAGCGAGTTTCCACCTAAACGGTTGGAACCGTGCATGCCACCGGCAACTTCGCCAGCTGCGAATAATCCGGGAACTCCCACCGCAGCAGCGGTGTCAGGATCGACATCGATTCCACCCATCACGTAGTGACACGTTGGTCCAACTTCCATTGGAGAGAGCGTGATATCAACGTCGGCAAGTTCCTTGAACTGGTGCCACATGCTCGGCAGCTTCTTCTTAATAACGTCGGCTGGCATTCGCTTGGAGACATCTAGGAAAACTCCGCCGTGTGGTGATCCACGTCCGGCCTTCACTTCTGAGTTGATCGCGCGCGCAACCTCATCGCGAGGAAGGAGCTCGGGTGGACGACGGTTGTTGGCTTGATCGTTGTACCAACGATCACCTTCGGCCTCGTTGTCGGCATACATCTCTTTAAATACTGCAGGAATGTAGTCAAACATGAATCGTCGGCCCTCGGAGTTGGTAAGAACTCCTCCGTCTCCGCGCACAGATTCAGTCACAAGAAGTCCGCGCACCGATGGCGGCCAGACCATGCCGGTCGGGTGGAACTGAACGAATTCCATGTCCTTCAATTGACCGCCAGCTTTGAGAGCGAGGGCGTGACCATCTCCCGTGCCTTCCCAGGAGTTACTGGTTACTTTGAATGACTTACCGATGCCACCGGTAGCAAGTACAACAGCGGGGGCTTCGAAAACAACTTCATTTCCGGTTTCGCGCCAATATCCGTATGCGCCGGCAACCTTTCCGTTTTCCTTGAGAATTTCAGTAATGGTTAATTCAGCGAATACCTTTATGTAACTCTCGGCATCACCGTGATCGCGCGCATCTTTCTGCTGCATCGCAACAATGCGCTGTTGCATGGTGCGGATGAGTTCGAGTCCGGTGCGATCGCCAACGTGAGCCAGGCGTGGAAATTGATGTCCACCGAAGTTTCGTTGGCTGATTTTGCCTTCTGCGGTGCGGTCGAATAGCGCACCCCAGGTCTCCAACTCCCAAACGCGATCCGGTGACTCCTTGGCGTGGAGTTCGGCCATGCGCCAGTGGTTCATGAATTTTCCGCCACGCATCGTGTCGCGGAAGTGCACCATCCAGTTGTCGTCAGAGTTCACGTTTCCCATTGATGCAGAGACGCCACCCTCAGCCATGACTGTATGGGCCTTGCCAAAGAGCGATTTGCAGATGATCGCGACGCGAAGTCCGGCTTCGCGGGCCTCAACTGCGGCACGCAGACCGGCGCCGCCTGCACCAATAACAACTACGTCGTACTTGTGCTTCTCTAAATTACTCATCGTTTGGCTCCCCGTTGCCTATTAAAAGAAGTAGAAGTTCGTGATGGAACCGGCTGAGACAAAGCGAACATAGACATCCGCAAGGGCCACTCCGAATAGTGAAATCCAGGCAAAATTCGCATGCTTGTGGTTGAGAATGGAAACCCATGTCCACAACTTGTAACGAAGTGGGTGCTTGGAGAAATGTTTTAGACGTCCGCCGATTGTGTGTCGACAGGTGTGGCACGATGCCGAATAAAGCCAGAGGAGCGTTGCGTTGGTGAGAAGTACCAGAGTGCCAACACTCATGTGACCCCACTGACCCTGCGCGTTGCGGAATGCCAAGATCGCATCGATGCTAAGGATGACGTTGAAAACTAGACCGGCAAAGAAGAACCAGCGATGGCCGTTCTGCAAAATCAGTGGTGACTTTGTTTCGCCCGTGTACGTCGAGTGAGGTTCGGCAACTGCGCATGCTGGCGGTGACTGCCAGAAGGAACGGTAATAAGCCTTGCGGTAGTAGTAGCACGTCATGCGGAAACCGAGCGGGAAAATCAGGATAAGAAGGGCCGGTGAAATCGCCATTCCGAAGATTGCAATCGTTCCGAAGGGATGTCCCAAGAGTGAAGCGCCTTCGGGGCAACGGGCTGTGAGACACGGTGAATAGAAAGGTGAGATCAGCGGTTCGGCGAAATAGTACTTCGCCTCAAATGCGCGGAAGGTTGCATAGACAATAAAAGAGGTGAGGACCGCAACGGTGATGGCAGGTTGTAGCCACCATCGGTCGGTGCGCAATGTGCGCTCTGAAATCTTTGCTCTCGTACCTGCGAAAACTCCGGACATGCAACAGCTCCTTTTGGCCGGCCGTGAGCCGAGCGCGTTAAGGAGAAGTTAAGCGCCGTGGGGGGACCCTGACTAGCCATACTGGTACGTAGGCGTTATGAAATAAACCACACTCGCCCCGATTCTGGGTCTATACCCTTCTATTTAGTCTCTTTCGCCCTGCGTTCCTGGCGTTCGAGTCTATGTAGAAGCCTCACGGCCTTGATTTTGGTGGCGTTGCGAGTGTTGTGCGTCTGTCTCTCCAGAAAATTACGAACTTTTCGATTTTGCTGAATTTGGTCCTCGAACTCGCCCAACGCTGTGATGGCTTTACCTATGACTATGTTCCGACATTCATCGGTTTCGTAACGGTAACGCTCAACCTTCAGGAACTGCTCCAAAATATCCTCCCGCATTGCCGGCTTGCTCTTGGCCACTTGAGTAAGGCTCATGATGGCGTTGTTGGTAGTAATCAGGTTGCCACTCTTGAGAAAACCGGTGAGGCGTGGAAGAAGACGGGTGACCCGACCGGTTCGGTCCACTTGGGACAGATTCCCGACGACGCGGATTCCGGTCCACTTCATCACCTGATTGTCTCCATCGAGAAGCTTTGCGAAAAACGGGAACTGCGCATAGAGCCGCTTGGGATTGCTCGCGGATATTGCGATTGCATTCTTAGCCGCGCAGTACTTGATCTCGGGACTTTCAGATCTGAGGTCGTGCATTAAAGTCGTCATGACTAGCTCCGGCTACTTATTACTTATTGATCTCAGGCAATCTGCGCAAACAAGATTACGTAATTCTTCCCGTATGCCTTCGCGCAATTTGGACAGGTCGTGTATGAGAAATACATCTTCTTCAATTCTTTACCCTTGTCCTTGACGTACTTCATCATTTCTTCGGTCCATTTTCCGACGTTTTGAAATGGCCCTTCGAAAACTTTCGTTAAGAATGTGCCCGAAAGGGTAGTCATTTCCGCACCTGGCACTTCTTTGGCGACGTCAATATAAAGATCCTCACCCCATGCAGAATCTTCATCCACCAGCATCAATTGGTAGGGCGGTTTAGCCTTGGCTTTCTCGATCAAGTCCAGATTTTTGATGATGACCTTGTCCATATTGACGGGCACATGCATGACGCTCTTAACCCGATCCTTCACGAACAATTTATCTTTCCAGGTGATCTCTTTCTGCTCCCACGGCGCCGGGTCAAAAGGTTCGCAGCACCCGGTTCTGAAAACTTCTTGTGTACTCATTTTTCTCACCTCTGGTGGGCGCTACCGTTGATAATCGAACGCCCTTTTAAAAGTCTCGACCGAACCACATGCTCCCGCAAGGTGTTCAGCCCTCATGTGATGTTTATCAACTAACTGAACCAAGACTTTTCCTTGGATGCTCGAACCACCTTGGCTTGCGTTGTAGCAGTAGACCTTGCCGTCGCTAGTTACTTCGCTGGGCTCGCGGTCGATATTTCCTGAATGTGTGGGTTTGAACATAATCACACCAGCCTGGTCAGTGATGTGACCACCGATGGAGATCTCACCTTGAGTTGGATCGATGTTGTTGTGCAGAAAAGCCAACCCTTTGCCTTGGAACTCCAGATCCTTTTCGCTGCTATCTCCGCCGTACCACATTCCTTGAATTGAACCCACAACGTCCTGATTCACTTGTCCGCAGACCGGGGGCACTGTTCGTTGAACGAAAACAAGATGTTTCTGCGAGTCATCGCCGCGCACGACCATTCCACCAAACTTGGAGTCATATGCCTTCTTTAACTCACCTGCATACAGATCGAACGTACACATCGAATGGGCATATCGGTCGTCGTCGTAGTAGTTCCAATTTACATCGCTTCTCGCTGGCTTGCTGTAGTTTGCCGCCCATATTTCAAACGGCAGATCAAGGCTCTGTTCCCTCTTAACCGCCTGCACCCACCCGATCTCCTGTCCCGACTTCACCTTGTATTTGATGTCGTAGTAACACTGCCCTTGAGGCCCGCCCGTATGACCTGGTTTCACTATCCCGTACTTGCAATTGGGTTTCTGTTGGGCGATTTCATCTCGTAGAGGTTTGATCAACTCCGTATAACTTGCGAAATCCAAAACTAAACCGTCGCAGACGACGTACCTCACGACATATCCGATTGGAAGATAATTTCCCTTACTATCGGCTTGCAGAATCGTGGTGAGATTTGTAATCCACGCATCGGCCGGAGCAAGCAGGGGGATTCTTCCCGCGAAATCAGTCGCGAAATAAATATGGTCCACCGGTGATGTGTGTCCGGGAGGATTGATATTTCCCAGAGGTGTTAGCGCAGAAATGTATTTTGGATCCATCAAAGGAGCAGTCAGTACTCCAGATAAGTTCTTTGGGCATGGTGGGTAAGTTTTGAAGTTATCAGTGATCTTTTTCGAGAGTTGTTTGGCAACTGGCTCTTCGCCCCCGAACCTCACATTTCCCAAGAAGGCGACCAAGACTGTCACCAGCAGAATGGCAATAAGGAATCGCCAGGGGTGCTTGAGAAGCGACGCCTTCATAAGGATCCCGTCTTGCTGACAAACGAGGTACCACAGTGGCGGAGGGCGAGGGATTTGAACCCTCGAAGGTTTCCCTTGCCGGTTTTCAAGACCGGTGCACTCGGCCGCTATGCGAGCCCTCCGCGGCGTAATCTACATGACAGCAGGGCTAAGCAGGAAGTTGAAGCAATTCCTCAAGGATTATCGCAACGCCATCATCTGTGTGGGCCGGGGCGACATCTTTAGCGTAGATCTTGGCATCGGGATGGCCATCAGCCATTGCATATGATCGACCCGCCCATGCAAGCATCGAGAAATCATTGGGATTATCACCGAAGGCGACGCTGTCTTCCGCAGATATTCCTAATCGCTCTGCCATTTTCGCCAAAGTGGATCCTTTAGAGACTCCAAGTGCAGATATTTCTAGCAACGAGTCATACGGATTCGAATGTGTCACTGTCACAAGTCCATCAAGTTCACGATGAGCAATGTCTAACATCTCATCCGAACTCAACTCTTGCGCCGAACAACGCGCCAGTAATTTGAGCGCGGGTGCGGTCATGATCTCTTCAATCTGATCAACGCCGACGTTATCCAGCCCAACATCCCATCGCGGGATATAGGCCTTCTCGCGATGGAAATATTCACTGCTTTCGACTGAAAAGGACACTTCTGGAATTGAGGATCTAAGCCTCCTCACCGCTTCCAATTGCGCCTCTACAGGGAGAAGCCATTCTTCAAGAACTTTCCCTTCATGCAAGTCATACAACATTGCCCCATTGCCACAAATCGCCGAACCAATTCCGAAGGCATCTTTGATTTCCGGCATCCATCGTGGTGGTCTACCAGTGACAAAAAAGATTTCAATACCCATCTCATGCGCTTGCCGAAAAACATTTATGGTTCGCTGAGAAATCTCGCCATAGTGCGCGACAATCGTGCCATCTAGATCAGTAGCAATTAGTTTTGGGCGACGGGTCACACCAACTCAAATCTGGTCATTCCTAAGAATGGCTGAAGGGCAGCGGGCACATTAACGGTGCCATCTGCATTTTGGTGGTTCTCAAGTATTGCGACAATCATGCGAGGCACCGCAACAAGAGTGCCGTTGAGTGTCGCGACAAAGGATGAGCCCTCGCTGTCTTTCATGCGAATGTTAAGTCGACGGGCCTGAAATTGTGTGCAGTTGGAGGTACTCGTGACCTCACGATAAGTGCCTTGCGTTGGAATCCATGCTTCGCAATCGAATTTACGATTTGCACTGGATCCAAGGTCGCCAGATGCGATGTCCAGAACTCTGAAGGGGATCTCCATCGCGTTGAGGAAATCCTTCTCCCATTGAAGAAGACGTTGATGTTCTGCGACTGCATCTTCAGGTTTGCAGAACGTGAACATCTCGACCTTGTCGAATTGATGTACGCGGATAATTCCCCGAGTGTCCTTACCGTAGGTTCCGGCTTCGCGGCGGAAACACGTCGAATATCCGGCATAACGCAGAGGCAACTTCTCTGCATTGAGAGTCTCATCCATATGGAAAGCCGCCAGTGGAACCTCGCTGGTGCCGACAAGGTAAACGTCATCTTCTTCCAAGTGATACACATTCTCTGCTGCTTGTCCGAGAAATCCTGTTCCTTGCATGGCAGGGGGATTGACCAGCACAGGGGGGATTACAGGAGTGAATCCAGCTTTTACGGCACTTGTAATTGCATAGTTAACCAAGGCGAATTCAAGGAGTGCACCGACGCCAGTCAGATAGTAGGAACGCGAGCCAGCAACCTTTGCACCACGTTCGGTATCGATGGCACCCAGCAACTTGCCGAGCTCGACATGATCGCGTGGCTCAAAGCCCATCTTTGAGAAATCTCTCGGCGTGCCTACGTGCTCGAGGACAACAAAATCTTCTTCGCCACCGATCGGAGCGGCTGGATCAAGGACGTTTGAGAGGAGCAGGGCAAGTTCGTTCGCGCTAGCTTCGGCTTCGGCCCTGCGCGAGTCCGCCGCCTTCACTTGGGCAGAAAGTATTTTGCCTTTTTCAAGGAGGGCATCGCGCTCGGCGCCCTTGGCGGCGCCTACGGATTTCGAGAAAATGTTCTGCTCTGCACGTAGCGACTCAAACTCAATAATGGCGGCCCGTCGTGCATCATCTGCAGCCAGGAGTTGATCGACAATGTGCGGATCTTCTCCACGGCCACTCTGCGAAGCGCGCACTACGTCCGGGTTCTCACGCACAAACTTAATATCGATCATATTGCCCGCCCATGTCGTACTTCGTTAAGCCATTTTCTGGATTCAGAGAAAGACTGGTCACTCATGTTCTTTGGAGTCGTCGGCGCCATTTTATCTGCGCGCGGATAGGAACCCAAGAATCGAACGTCTTCACAGATTCGGCGTAGGCCGGTAAGCGCATCGCCAACTCTGGCTTCATCGATGTGGCCCTCCGCATCAATAATGAAATGGTAATGCCCGAGTTCGCGACCAGTGGGTCGGCTCTGGATGAAAGTCAGATTGACGCCGCGAACTGCGAACTCTGTGAGCACTTCCAGCAACGCACCGGCGTGATCGATGCCTATGAAGGCCGCCAGAGAAGTTCGATCATGTCCTGTCGGTGCAGGATGGCTTCCAGGCTTTGACACGAGTACGAAGCGAGTCACGGCGCCTTCGTTATCACCGATGTTCTCTTCTATCACCGTTAGGCCATAGAGCGCGGCGGCAGCAGAGGAAGCAATTGCCGCATCAAACTCGCCACGAGACACCGCCTCGGCGGCGGCGGCATTGGATGCAGCAAGATTCAGTTCGATATTTGGATACTTACTCGCGATGTAGGTACGGCATTGTGATTCGCTGTGCGGATGTGTCGAAATGCTCTTGATTGCAACGGTGCCTGGCTTGACCATCAACGCAAAAGTAACTGGCAAGGTCACCTCACCTGAAATGACCAAAGGATCACCGGTTGCGAGTTCATCTAGGGTGCGCGCTACGACGCCTTCAATGGAGTTCTCAATCGGAACAAGGGCGAACTCTGCCTCTCCGTTTCGAACCGCATTGAGTGAAGCAGTCACATTGGCGTAAGGAATGAGCTGGTCGCTGCTGGACGTGATCTTTTGGAGCGCTGCCTCGGTGAAGGTACCGGCCGGTCCTAGATAGGCATATGTGCTCATTGGTCAAGAATAGCCGAGCACCTTCCGCGCTTGAGCCGGTTTATTGGTGATGATGACATCTATGCCATTTGCAGCACAGAACTCAACATCTCCTGGTTGATCAACGGTCCAGATAAAGAGGCGCTTACCTTCATTCTTTGCATTGGTGATCATCTCTGGGCGCGCTTTGATCATCTCAATACTGGGTCCGAGGGTCTTCGCTGAGGAACGATGCTCCAGGAACCTTCCCTTTCTGCCATCGAGCAGCATGACCGTGTTTCTCCTCTGCGAGCGACTGAGGCTTTCAATCGCAAACCAAGAGAAAGACATAAATGAAATCTCAATGCCCGAATCGACAATCTTGCTCTCATATTTCTGAATTTCATCGAGAATCGTGGACTCGATCTTTCGCCCGGTAGGCACAGGGTGCTTGGTCTCGATGGCCAAGTCTTTCTTAAAAGTAATCGCCAATTCGAGGAAATCCGTAAACAACATGGCCTGCGGGTAACGATCGTGAATCTCGCTGAAATTCAGTGCGGCGATATCTCCTGTAAATCCAGCCATTCTTTCCATGGTTGGGTCGTGCCAGAGAATTGGAACGTTGTCTTTGGTTAGACGCACATCGCATTCAAAGCCATCAGCGCCTTGGTGAATCGCCCCTTCATAGGCGGCACGTGTGTGCTCAGGAAAATCAACTGAGGCACCTCGGTGGGCATAGATCTTGGGGCGAGTAGTGGCCATTCACATAACTCCGAATTCGCTAAGCACCGATTGTAATTCTGCCGGCGACGTAGACGCCAACTTCCCACCCGTGAATCTTTCATCGAGTGTGACTTCTACAAGATCTGGCAAAGGAAGTGGTGGGTGCACTTCACCATAAGGCCCGAGATCAACTTCGACTAGTGATAGACCTGCTAGATCACCCTCAAAGATATCAACGGCGAATTGCCAGTTACCTAGATCGAATATGTGGCGTTGCTTTTCTAAAATTTGGGCTGGCAAGGCGGTTAAGAGATCGAATTCCGCTCTAGATATGTACATGGTGGTGTGTGCAATTCTCAAAGGGGAGTCTTGCCCGATTCTCTTCTTCTGCCCTAATTTAAATACCGGCGTTTTTCCATCTTCGTCGATGCGGCGCAATCGAAGTGTCGAGTGCGAGACGTAACTGTCTCGAATTCTTAATACTCTTGCAGGACGAAGCTCTGAGTTCACACCTTTAGAAAGATAACGTCGTTCTCGTTCCACATGCGCGTACTTCATATTATTCGGCAAGATGATTACGCTCCAAGATTCACGTGAAGTCCGAAGTGCGAGCGATTTTGGCAAAGCCTCCGTCAAACAAACTTGCTACCGTCGCACGCGTGATCTCGTCTGCAGAAATGACAACCCCGTCGGGACCTGTGGCATCAAAGGTGTGCATTGCGTCAGGCACGAAGATCACGTCATAACCCAAATTGCCAGCCATGCGGGCAGTCGTTTCGCAACACATGTTGGTTTGTATACCAGCAATCACGATCTGATGGATATCGGAGGATTTCAACCATTCATGAAGATCTGGAGTGCCATAGAAGGCAGAATTAACTGACTTCGTGACCTTTAGATCGGGCTTTACCTTTTTAACATACGGCTTAAGCGAATTACCCGGCTTCGAAGGGTTGAGGACACTCTCCGCAGAGGCCGAATTATGTTGCACGACAACGATAGGACGCCGGGAGCCTTCCCAAACATTAATGATGGCTTCGATATTCCGATCGGCATCAAGGTTGTTCCGCTTCCCCATGAAAGCTTCGTCATCAAAACCTTCTTGAACATCAACGACAATGAGTGCGGCATTGTCTTGAATGTGCAATATTTCTCTCTCAGCCGTCATGGGCCTTATTGTAAGGTGAAGTATGAAAACAAAGATTCTCCTCGTCGGAATAGACGGGTTGATATTGCGCACGGCGCTGGAATCAGAGCGCGCTCCAATGTTGACATCCCTCAAGGAGTCAGGTCACTTCACCGAATTGACTATGGATGCTCCAACCCTCTCCGGACCTGGATGGTCCACCTTGCTGACAGGGTCCACGCACGCTCAACATGCCGTCGTCGACAACCGTTTCTCCGGGCACAATCTGCTCTACCGACCCGACCTGTTAAGTCGCGCCTACTATCAAGACCAAACAACCACAACATTCGCCGCCGCCGGTTGGCCGCCCCTTGTCGATCCCGCCGGGGTTGGCCCGGTTATCCACGAGCGACGCGAACAAGCGCGCGCCAATCTCCATCGCGTCATTGCACGAGACGGCGAGACCTATGGCTATGAAAGAGTCGATGCTGAAATCGCAACGGTCGCGGTATTTGCCATGGAGAAATTCGGACCGGATGTGAGCTTCGTCTACTTCTGTGATGCGGATGAAGCCGGACATAGCCACGGGGTTCTCGGATCACACTACGTGGACGCAATCGCACGTGTTGATGCGCATCTCACTCGTTTGCACAACGCAATTGAGCAGCGCGTCGGAAGATACAACGAGGAGTGGTTGTTAATCTTGACCACAGATCACGGACATGTTGATGAAGGAGGTCATGGCAGTGACAGCCCGCAAGAGCGGGCCTCATTCGTTATTGCCAAAGGCATCGGACGAAAGAATCCGCAGTGGCCATCAGATTTTGCTCCTGAAGACCTGGTCTCCCTCATACTTGACGAGAGAGCCTAACCAGCGAACTATGGGTGCAACGACAACGGGAAGGCGAACTACGTGCTCGCATTGTTTAAGCCAATCGGTGCACCAGGACTCGAACTAACCCAACGCCCAGAACCAGTTACTGGCGACCGCGATGTGAAGATCCGGGTACTTCGTACCGGAATATGCGGGACGGACTTGCACATCGAGTCGTGGGATCCATGGGCGGCAAAAACCATTACTCCGCCGATGATTCCGGGGCATGAGTTCTACGGCGAAGTCATCGAGATCGGATCTCAGGTACGCGATGTCCAAATCGGTGCCCGTGTATCCGGTGAAGGCCATATCGTCTGCGGCAACTGCCGCAACTGTCGGGCTGGTCGCAGACAGATGTGCATCCGCACATCAGGTGTAGGTGTAAACCGAGACGGTGCGTTTGCAGAGTTCATCGTGATCCCTGAATCCAATGTCTGGGTGCATCCGCATGACATTGATCCGGACCTCGGTGCGATCTTTGATCCTTTTGGAAACGCAGTCCACACCGCTTTAAGTTTTCCTTTGGTCGGTGAGGATGTCTTGATTACGGGTGCGGGGCCAATCGGCCTCATGGCAGCAGCGGTAGCTCGCCATGTGGGAGCGCGTTTCATCGTCATGACCGATGTATCCGATCCGCGCCTCGCGCTAGCCAAGCAGATGGGGGCTGATCTCACTGTCAATGTTTCGCGCTCACGGATTGCCGAAGCGCAGAAGACTCTCGGTATGCAAGAAGGCTTCGATGTTGGTTTCGAGATGTCGGGCCACTCAAGTGCACTGCCCGAGATGATTAACAATCTCAATCATGGTGGTCGCGTGGCGATGCTCGGGCTGCCCACCGCGCCAATTGACGTGGACTGGGCGAAAGTGGTCACACACATGATCACCATCAAAGGCATTTACGGTCGGGAGATGTATGAAACTTGGGTTGCCATGAGCGCCATGCTGCAATCAAGCAAATGGTTGCGCGAGGCTCTCTCATCAGTCATTACCGACCGCTTTCCAGCGACACAATGGAAAGACGGATTTGATGCAGCTCGCGCGGGCACGGGCGGAAAAGTAGTACTCAATTGGGAGAACCTCCATGTATGAATCGATGAAAGCCCAACTGCAAGAACGCCTAGACGAGATTGAGGAGGCGGGACTGTTCAAACGCGAACGACAAATTTCCTCGCCGCAGTCCTCGCATATCCGCACCGGTGGCGCCGACGTACTCAATTTCTGCGCCAACAATTACCTTGGTCTGGCCAACCACCCGGCGATCATTGCAGCGGCTAAGAAAGCAATGGATGACTGGGGTTTCGGTTTGGCAAGCGTCCGCTTCATCTGCGGAACTCAGAGATTGCATGTCGAACTCGAGGAGCGCGTCTCTAGTTTTCTTGGAACCGAAGACACCATCTTGTTTTCTTCCTGTTTTGATGCCAACGGCGGCGTATTCGAAGCCCTTTTCAGCGAAGAAGACGCGATTATTTCTGATGAGCTCAACCACGCATCGATTATTGATGGCATCCGCCTTTCGAAGGCGAAGAGGTTCCGCTACAAGAACCGGGATATGGAAGATCTCGAAGCGCAGTTAATTGCGGCAAAGGACGCCAGACAGAAGGTGATCGTGACCGACGGAGTCTTTTCAATGGATGGCTACATTGCTCCGTTGGAAAAGATCTGCGATTTAGCCGATCGCTATGGTGCCCTCGTTATGGTTGATGATTCTCACGCAGTTGGATTTATGGGAAGACATGGGCGAGGAACGCCAGAGCATGCCGGCGTGGAGGATCGCATCGATTTTGTGACAGGAACATTTGGGAAAGCACTTGGTGGCGCCTCCGGAGGCTACGTCAGCGGGCGTGCAGAAATAGTCGCAATGCTTCGCCAACGTGCTCGCCCGTACTTATTCTCAAATTCACTAGCGCCTGCCGTGGTAGCTGGCACACTTGTCGCCTTGGATTTAGTCACGACAGGAGAAGATCTTCGCAAACGACTCTTTGCCAACGCCCAACTATTTCGTCGACGAATGACAGAGGAAGGTTTTGATCTTCTGGAAGGTGAGCATCCAATCGTTCCCGTTATATTCGGTGATGCAGCCGTGGCATCAAAGGTTGCGGAGAAGATGTTGGCAGCAGGCGTTTATGTGACCGCGTTCAGTTATCCCGTTGTTCCGCATGGTAAGGCCCGCATTCGTGTTCAATTGTCAGCGATACACACACCCGATGACATTGAAAAATGTGTTCTGGCTTTTGCTAGATCTCGTTGAGGGTCACGCAACATCTTCCAGGTGCAGGCGCGAGATCTGCCCTGTATGAACGCGGAAGATCATTTATCAACGCGCTCATGAGGTTGTGATTAATTCCGCAGATTAGCGCGGTGTATTCAGTAGCCAACGAATGAAATGGGCAGTTAGCAAGTACGAGACGTTCTTCTTCCATGCGCGGCTCGTAGCCGTGATCATCTAGGACCTCGGAAATCGCATTAGCCACGTCGACTTTGTCGGTGCCGCCTTGCAGTTTGGTGTGAACTTCTTGCGCCATCAGTTGGCCAAAAGTTATCGCTGCTTTCTCAAGGGCGAGCGCGATTGGGGTGTTGCTCTTCTGCGACATCGTGATTGCTTGCGCGAGAACACGAGCTGCCAGGTCGTAATGCCGTTCGGGAAGACTTACGCTGATCTCGCGCGAAGAGCGTCGATAATATTTTGTGGGCCGACCAGCGCCTGGACCTTTCTTTCCAGAGGGGCGGCGGTATTCAGTTTCCAGCAGGCCTTCTTCTTCGAGTTTGTCCAAATGGAATTTGGCTACATGCCGAGCAATCTCAACCCCTGCCGCTGCCATATCCCGACTTACCGATTCACCCTGCTGGGCCACAAACTCATAGAGGCGACGGCGGATGGGGTCTCCCAACGCAGCCACGCTGGCAATTTCACCAGGAAGAACCTTGCCGGCCATCTGACAACCCTTCTAACAGAAAAATATCTTGACGAAAGAAGAACCTTCTTCTAACATTCAATCTACTATCCGTTACACGAAAGGACAACCATGAGAACCGATACCGCGGCGCCATCAACTGGCCTACTCAACTTCTCGCCCGAACGCTTCCGTACCGACCCTGCCTACCAGGCTTTCTGGACTCTCCGCATCGGCTTCACCGCCGCTCCGATTCTCTTTGGGCTCGACAAGTTCGCCCACATACTGACCAATTGGGATATGTATCTGGCCCCCCGCTTGGACCGCATCATCCCCGGGAGCGCTCACCAGGCGATGCTGGCGGTTGGATTGATTGAGATTCTGGCCGGGCTCCTGGTGCTCCTGGTGCCACGCGTCGGTGCCTACGTAGTTGCCGCCTGGTTGGCAGGAATCATCCTGGATCTTCTCCTGATTCCTGGTTACTACGACGTTGCCCTCCGCGACTTTGGCCTCATGCTGGGGGCACTTGCCCTTGCCCGCCTCGCCGCGGCCTATTCCCCACGGTTTCGCTAGCCCTATTGCCCGATCTCAATAGACGAAGAAAGGAGCCAGCCATGTGCGTTGAATGTGGATGCGAAAGCGCTGATGAGTCAGCAGAGAAGAAGTAACTAGAGAGAATGGCCGGGGCAGCTTGCCGTGTCCCGGCTTTTTTCTGCCCACGTACTGGTGCGCGAGAGGGGATTTGAACCCCCACACCCTTGCGAGTACACGGACCTGAACCGTGCGCGTCTGCCGTTCCGCCACTCACGCCTGATGACAGGCAGATTAGCACCATTAGGCTGGCACCTAGGAATTTGTCGAGTTGTGGAGGCGAGATGACTACTTCACGTTTCGCCACTGCTGCGCGCTCGGTGGTTGGTCTGGTCCGATCCGACAACGAAGATTCCGCTCTTCTGCATCCAAACCTCATTGCAGTCGCCGACGGAATGGGCGGTCACGCTGGAGGAGAAGTTGCCTCATCCATTGCGGTTCGGACTCTCTCTGATCTCACCTCAGTCCTCGACCGCGGAAGCATTGATCCAGATTCAATCGAGGACCTCTTATTGAGCGCCTTGCAAGACATCGACTCGGAAATCGGCCGCGTCGCAGGAGAGAACATCCATCTCACCGGGATGGGAACAACGCTGAGCGCTCTGATGCTTTATGGACCGGCCAATGCCCCTAAGGTTGCCCTTCTACACGTTGGGGATTCTCGGTGCTACCGATTACGTGGAAATAGCTTCACACAACTCAGCCACGACCACACGGTTCTGCAGGAACTCCTTGATCAAGGATCTGTTAGCCCAGAAGAAGCTCGAGAGCACCCGCAGAGATCTTTCCTCACCCAGGCACTCATGGGCGAAGGACCGCTCACTCCAGTGCTCATGGTGTACGACGTTAAGGCTAAAGATCGGTTCCTGCTCTGTAGCGACGGTCTCTCAAGTGCAATTGATGAAAAGGAAATAAAAGCCGGTATGAAAATCAAGGATCGTGAAAACGCAGTCACGTACTTGATTGATGCTGCCTACGCTGCAGGCGCACCGGACAACGTCACCGTGCTTCTTGCCGATGTGGATCCAAGTGCGCAAAGCTCGACGTTGACTTTCATGGGGTCGGCATCATGAAGAAGTTGCTAGGTGACCGATACAAACTAGGCGAGATGATCGGCACGGGCGGAATGGCCGATGTGTATATCGCCGATGACGAACGCCTCTCCCGCAAAGTCGCCGTCAAAGTTTTGCGCAGTGATTTGGCCCGAGATCCATCCTTTGTGGCGCGTTTTCGGAAAGAAGCCTTTGCGGCAGCAGGACTGAACCACCCAGGCATCGTTGCGGTTTATGATTCCGGCGAAGAACCAGCACCGTACATCGTTATGGAATTGGTCTCTGGTCACACACTTCGCGAATTGATTCACAACGGCGAACATCTTCCTATTGACCGCGTCCTTGAAATCGCAGAAGGAATCTTGTCGGCACTTGAGTACTCGCACGAACAAGGAATTGTCCATAGGGATATTAAGCCCGCCAACGTAATGATCACAGATCAAGGCGTCGTAAAGGTGATGGACTTCGGAATCGCACGAGCCCTCGATGATGTTGGTGCGACATTGACCAGCACGTGGAATGTCGTTGGCACCGCGCAATATCTTTCTCCCGAGCAAGCAATGGGTGAGAGTGCTGATTACAGAAGCGATATCTATTCGGTCGGATGCCTGCTTTATGAAGTTCTTTTAGGTCGCCCTCCGTACACCGGCGACACCCCGGTGTCGATCGCGTTCCAACATGTCTCGGGCGAGCTAATCAAACCAAGCACGTTGAACCCTGAAATTCCGGAAGGACTCAATGTCCTTCTGACGGTAGCGCTGGCAAAAAAGCCCATAGATCGCTATCAAAGCGCGGCCGACATGCTGGCTGATGTTCGCAACCTTCGAGAAGGCCGCGCCGTCACTGCGAAAATTGCACGCAAGCCAATCAACCGACGCAAGGTAATTGCGGTCGCCCTCGCTCTACTCCTTGTGGGAGTCGGCGCGGTATTTGGAGTCCAAGCCCTCAACACAACGCAAAGCAACACTCTTGTAGTGATGCCGAATGTTGTGGGATTGACGCAGGCCGATGCCCAGAGTCTGCTCACTGGTTTCACAATCACAATCAAACACGCACACGATCCGAACATTCCTCCCGGCCGTATCACCAGCCAAGTTCCACTTGCTACCTCCAAAGTGCAACGTGCCACTGGTGTGATACTTACTCTCTCCGATGGACCAGGCGATAGCACTGTGCCCGTGAACTTGGTGGGTAAATCTCTCGTCGATGCGCGAGCAATCCTTGCAGCGGCGGGACTTGTCATCGCGCAAACAAACGCAGTTCCTTCCGATAAACCGCAAGGAACTGTCCTGGGAGTTACACCGAGTGGTGGTTCAACAATCACCGCGGGAAGCGGTGTGACGCTGCAAATTGCCAGCGGAGATGTTGTAGTTCCGTTGTTGGTCGGGCTCAATGAGATTCAGGCGCGCACGATTTTGGTGCAGGCAGGATTCCTTGTGCAGCAGATTGAAGCCACTGATCCAACCCAAGTGGACGGAGTTGTACTTGCGCAGGCACCCGATGCTGGAACAACTCAGACGATCGGTTCAACGGTAACAATCACCATCAACCGAATTCAGTAGAAGAGACCTACCTCTATCTTCCAACTACAGGGGAGAGGCCAACGGCCCTAGCGCGCGCTTCACTGTCTCCGCATTCAGTAAGCCAATTCGCCAGCATTTTGTGGCCGTGTTCTGTAAGCACCGACTCCGGGTGGAACTGAACACCCTCAATAGGCAGGCTCTTATGTCGCACCGACATAACAACACCTGATTCGGTCTCACTTGTGATTTCTAGTTCTTTCGGAAGCGTTGATTTCTCCAACGCCAACGAGTGGTATCTGGTTGCAGTGAAAGGGTTGGGAACATCTTTAAGTACGCCAAGTCCGGCGTGATGGACAAGTGATGTTTTGCCATGCAGCAACTCGGGTGCCTGTGAGACGGTACCTCCGAAGGCGGCGCAAATCGCCTGGTGCCCGAGGCAGACGCCAAAGAGCGGAATCTTATGTTCGGCGCAGTAGTGGACCATCGCCACACTGACTCCTGCACGCTCGGGAGTTCCGGGGCCGGGAGAGATAAGCACCCCGTCGTACTTGGAGGCTTCGCTCACATCAATCTCGTCGTTGCGAACGACAGTGCATTCGGCTCCCAACTGCGCCAAGTATTGGACAAGGTTGAAAACGAAAGAGTCGTAGTTGTCGATCACGAGGATCTTGCGAGAGGACATGGGCGCAATTCTCTCTTATTGTGGGGTGAGCCCGCTCGCGCCGGCGACCACCAAGGGTCGAGGAAAAAAAATTTGCACCGTGTTACCCTCTTCTATGCCCAAATCCAAGCTCCGTAAGAAGACGAAGAAGGTCATCCCCGCCGATGTCCTTCACCCAGTAGCCCTACCCAAGGAAAGCCCTCGCTGGCTAGCGCCTGTAATGGTTGGGGCATTCCTGGCTGGACTCATCTGGATCGTCATCTTCTACGTGACCTCAACGAGCTACCCAGTGCCCGGAATTGGCGCCTGGAATATGGTTATTGGCTTCGGTTTTATCGGGGTTGGCTTCTCGCTCGCTACCAAATGGCGCTAGTCGAATAACAACCATGTAATTCTCCACATGGTGGATAACTCCTGTGGATAAGTTAGACCCGTCTCTTCCGTAGGATCACAAGGGCCGCCAACGCGCCACCTATCAGGCCTCCCAGGTGGGCGTGCCAGTCGATGTTGGGCAAGATGAAATCCAGAGCGAAGTTGATTCCGATGAGGACCAGAATGCTCCGCACATCTGCGCCGATTCGCTTGCCGACCACCGCAAAGGCACCAAAGAGCCCGAATATTGCACCCGAGGCTCCCACCGACACCTGATTCTGTGCGGCCAGGGCGAGAGATGTCAGCGATCCTGCGACAAGTGAGATGAAGAAGATTATGAGAAAGCGCGTCTTGCCGAAAGCGTGTTCAAGGGGTGTGCCAAGGACATAGAGCGCCCACATATTAAATCCCAGATGTGTGAGTCCGCCATGAACGAGGGCGACCGTCAGAATTCGCCACCACTCGCCGTAGCCCACGCCAATATGCAGACCATCGCTGAAGTTGAGGCGATTGACGAGGAAGAGACTCTCTTGCAGGGAAGGGAAGAGATATTCAAGAAGGTAGAAACCGCAGATTAAAGTTATTAGCCCGGTTGTAGCGTTGGCTTTGACCCGCATCGCTTTGATTAACTGATGGTGACGGAGTTAATCGTTATCGGCGTAGTTGGACGATCCTGACCGTCTGTCTTTGCTTTGGCGATCTTGTCGACGACGGCCTGGCTAGCAGGATCCTTTACCTCGCCGAAAATCGTGTGCTTGCGGTTGAGCCATGTGGTTGGAGCAACGGTAATAAAGAACTGTGATCCGTTGGTTCCGGGCCCTGAGTTGGCCATGGCAAGAATGTACGGACGGTCGAAGACGAGCTCGCCGTGGAATTCATCGGCAAATTTGTAGCCTGGGCCGCCTGTGCCGCGACCTAGTGGGTCTCCGCCTTGAATCATGAAACCGTCGATAACGCGGTGGAAGATCGTGTTGTCATAGAGGTTGGCGGTGGTCTTCTCGCCGGTGCGTGGGTCTGTCCACTCACGTGCGCCCGTTGCCAGTTCGACAAAGTTTGCGACGGTCTTAGGGGCGTGGTTAGGAAACAGTTCGATAACAATGTCGCCTAAGGATGTGTGCAGGGTTGCTTGAGAGGTTGTCTTTTCTATCATCATGTGGAGACTAGGGGAATCGAACCCCTAACCCCCGCCTTGCAAAGGCGGTGCTCTACCAATTGAGCTAAGTCCCCGTGGTCATCGGGAGTGGGCCTTGGAGGACTTGAACCTCCGACCTCTTCCTTATCAGGGAAGCGCTCTAACCAGGCTGAGCTAAAGGCCCGAAAACCTGCGTAAGGCTACAGGTAATTAGAGGCAGACCCCAAACTGGGAGAGTTTCCTACTCGCCCTCCACCTCCGCACTCTTGGTCACGGAGACGACCGTAACGCCTTCTGAAAGATTTACCAGCCTAACGCCCATCGAGTCTCGCCCTGTCTGGCGGACCTGGGAGGCCGGCGTTCGCATGACAGTACCAGCCGAGGTAATCGCCAGAACCTCATCCTCTTCGCGCAGTACCAGGGCACTGACCAAGACGCCACGGGAGTCCTCGTCGATCTTGGCGGCCTTGATACCGATGCCCCCACGGCCTTGCAACCTGTACTCGTCGAGAGGCGTCTTCTTGCCATAGCCGCCATCAGTAGCGGTAAATACCAGGAGATTGGAATCTTGGGCATTGATTCGAGACATCGTCAGGAGTTCGTCGCCACCGCGGAATTTCATTCCGATGACACCACTGGTCGAGCGACCCATCGGTCGAAGTGATTCATCGTCGGCGGAGAAACGGGTAGACATTCCCTTCTTGGAGACGAGGAGCAACTCATCTTTTGCGCTGACAAGTGAGGCGCTGACTACTTCGTCTCCGCTTCGCAGCGAGATCGCAATGAGTCCACCGGCACGGGGAGAGTCGTACTCTGACAACGAAGTCTTCTTAACCAACCCGTTTCGGGTTGCGAGAACTAAATATGGCTCGACCTCATAATTCTTAATGGAGAGTACCTGCGCAATTTGCTCGTCGGGCTTGAAGGCCATCAGATTGGCAACATGTTGACCACGTGCATCGCGACCGGCATCTGGAAGCTCATGAACCTTCGAGCGGTACACCCGTCCTTGGTTGGTGAAGAAGAGCAACCAGTCGTGCGTTGAAGCAATGAAGAAATGGTCCACAACATCATCCTGCTTCAATGCTGCACCGCGAACGCCTTTGCCGCCGCGTTTCTGCGATCGGTACAAATCGGCCTTGGTCCGTTTGGCATAACCGGTGTGCGTAATCGTGACAACCGCGTCTTGGTCGGGAATCAGATCCTCAGCCGAGAAATCACCCTCGCTGGCCACGATCTGGGTTCGGCGCTCGTCCCCGTACTTCGCAACCAAATCTGAAAGCTCTGCTTTGATAATTTCGCGTTGCTTCGCTTCGCTTCCGAGTATGGCAGTCAACTCAATAATGTCGGCCATCAGGCCGTCGTACTCGTCGTTAATCTTCTGTCGCTCGAGGGCGGCGATACGTCGAAGTTGCATGTCCAAAATCGCGTTGGCTTGAATTTCGTCAACGTCAAGCAATTTCATCAAACCGGTACGTGCTTCCTCCGGTGTTGAGCTAGCCCGAATCAATGCGATGACAGCATCAAGTGCGTCAAGGGCCTTTAGGTATCCACGCAGAATGTGGGCACGTCGTTCTTTCTCCGCCAGGCGGAAAGTTGTGCGACGGATAATTACTTCAACCTGGTGTTCGATGTAATACCGGACGAATTCATCTAGCCGCAACGTGCGAGGAACTCCGTCGACAAGTGCGAGCATGTTCGCACCGAAGGTATCTTGCAATTGAGTCTGCTTATACAGGTTGTTAAGAACAACCTTTGGAATAGCGTCGTTACGCAAAACAATAACCAAGCGCTGGCCGAGACGTTCGTTGCCCTCGTCGCGAACATCTGCGATGCCCTTGATCTTTCCGTCTTTCACAAGCTCGGCGATCTTCAATGCCAAGTTGTCAGGGTTGACTTGGTACGGCAATTCTGTAACTACAAGACATGTTCGCTTGTTGATCTCTTCGACATTTACTACGGCGCGCATGGTGATCGAACCGCGGCCGGTGCGATATGCATCTTCAATTCCAGTGCGCCCAACAATTAGTGCCCTGGTTGGGAAATCGGGGCCTTTTACGACCTTGAGTAGATGAGCTAGAAGCTCCTCTGATTTCGCCTCCGGGTGAGCCAATGCCCAATCCACGCCTTCAGCGATTTCGCGCAAGTTGTGAGGGGGAATATTGGTGGCCATACCAACTGCGATTCCAGCGCTGCCATTTACCAGCAGGTTTGGGAATCGGCTTGGCAAGACATCTGGCTCTTGAGATCTGCCGTCGTAGTTGGGTGAGAAATTAACGGTGTTTTCATCGATATCTCGCATCATCTCCATGGCGATTGGAGAAAGCCGCGCTTCGGTATAACGCATCGCAGCAGCGGGGTCATTACCAGGAGAACCGAAGTTTCCGTTTCCATCAACTAGTGGGTAACGAAGTGACCAAGGCTGCGCAAGTCGAACAACGGTGTCGTAAATCGCGGTGTCACCGTGGGGGTGGTAGTTACCCATGACATCTCCGACGATGCGCGATGACTTGTAGTAACCCTTATCTGGGCGATAACCACCGTCATACATCGCGTAAAGCACACGTCGGTGTACCGGCTTCAAACCATCACGGACATCGGGCAGAGCACGGCCGACGATAACGCTCATTGCATAATCGAGGTAAGAGCGCGCCATCTCCACTTGGAGATCGACGACTTCTTGTCGATCGAAATCTTTACTGAGCTCGTCCATTTTTACCAATCTGCCTTTGTCATCGAATTTTTCATCAAATATCTAGGAAGCGAACATCTTTGGCGTTGCGTTGAATAAATAGTCGCCTTTGTTCGACGTCTTCACCCATCAGGACTGAGAAAAGGTCATCGGCTGCCGCTGCATCCTCGAGACCGACTTTGATCAGAACGCGATGTTGCGGATCCATTGTTGTATCCCACAATTCTTTAGCTGGCATCTCACCCAGACCTTTGAATCGCTGGATTCCGTCTTCCTTAGGCAAGCGCTTGCCGGCATCGAGGCCGATCTTTATGAAGCCGTCGCGTTCGCGGTCGGAAAATGCGTATTGCACAGGCTCTTTCCCGCCCCACTTCAATTTATACAAAGGTGGCTGGGCTAGATAAACGTAGCCTTGCTCGAGAAGCGGACGCATGAACCGGAAAAGAAGGGTCAGCAACAACGTACGAATGTGCTGCCCGTCCACGTCAGCATCGGCCATCAAAATGATCTTGTGGTAGCGCAATTTCGCGATATCGAAATCGTCATGAACCCCAGTGCCAAGGGCAGTAATTAACGCTTGTACTTCATTGTTTTGCAGCACGCGGTCGATACGGGATTTTTCAACATTGAGAATCTTGCCTCGAATAGGGAGAACTGCTTGGTATCGCGAATCCCGGCCACCTTTTGTTGAACCGCCGGCCGAATCACCCTCGACAATGTACAGCTCGCATTTCTCTGGCTCGGTCCATTGGCAATCCGCCAACTTTCCTGGCATGCCACGTCCTTCAAGAAGTCCCTTTCGATTACGCGATAGGTCGCGAGCTTTCCTTGCTGCAACACGTGCAGCTGCTGCATCAATGCTCTTTCGTAGAATGTCTTTGCCCTCTGTTGGGTTCTTCTCAAACCATGAGGTGAGTTCTTCGTTGACTGCCTTTTGTGTGAAGGACTTCACGTTGGTGTTTCCAAGTTTGGTTTTAGTCTGTCCTTCAAATTGCGGTTCGGCCAACTTGACCGAGACGATCGCGGTTAGGCCTTCACGAACATCATCGCCTGTAAGTCGGTCTTCTCGCTTACGGATAAATCCCCACTCTTCGCCAAACTTATTCACAATTGATGTCAATGCAGTTCGGAAACCCTCTTCGTGGGTTCCGCCCTCTTGTGTGTTGATCGTGTTGGCAAATGTGTGCACGGATTCTGAGAATCCGGCATTCCATTGCATAGCAATCTCAAGTGACATCCGGTTTGCTTTATCTGCCGATGAGATTGAAATGATCGATTTATGTGTCTGCCCGCGAGTTGAATTGAGGTGGCGCACGAAATCAACGATTCCGTCCTCGTAGTGGTAGCGGACGTGCAGTGGTTCGCCTTTTTCATCAACATGGCCAGGGCGCTCATCGCGCAAGGTAATTGTTAAACCGCTGTTGAGAAAAGCCATCTCTCTGAATCGGGTGGCGAGAGTTTCAAACGAGAAGTCTGTGGTTTCGAAGATTTCTTCAGAGGGCCAGAAGCGGACAGTTGTGCCGGTTTTCGTGGAGGGCTCACCTTTTGCAACCGGGGCAGTCGGAACTCCGAGTTTGTAATCCTGCGACCACACGAATCCATCGCGGTGCACGACGACCGACAGGTCGGTGCTCAGGGCGTTAACCACTGAAATTCCAACTCCGTGGAGGCCACCCGAAACCGAATACCCGCTGTCGCCGAACTTTCCACCCGCGTGCAAAACCGTCATGACAACTTCAAGGGCGGGCTTCTTCTCGACCGGGTGGATATCCACTGGGATACCTCGTCCGTTGTCGACCACCTGGAGGCTGCCATCGGCCATCAGGGTCACATTGATCTCGTCGCAGTAGCCAGCCAGTGCCTCGTCGATGGAGTTATCGACCACTTCAGTGACCAGGTGGTGCAGACCCCGCTCACCGGTGGAGCCGATGTACATGCCGGGGCGCTTACGGACGGCGGCTAGGCCCTCAAGGACTGTGATGGAACTGGCGTCGTAATTGCCTGTTTTTGCCGGCACGGGACTCCTTACTAGCCTTACATTCTCCCATCCTCATATGAGGAAAGGGGTCCTAGCGGCCTTCTAGGGAGAATATCCCTAGTGGCACCCCGTGATCCTATCGTGAAAATGGATTCCTTGTAGCCACAGTAAGCCTTGGAGGTGGCCGTAGGGGCGAGAAGTCGCTAGGGGTGAAGGTTCCTATTGGGTAGCCTCTGTGATAGGGCTTTATCCGTAGGTATCGCGCGGCCCTTTTGCCCCTCGGATTGTCCGAACTCCCTTTTTCCAGGTTGGCCCATGTGGCCCAATAATGGAGAGAGATTCAACCAGTGCCCCGGGGGAGCTGGCCCGGATTGTTGCCAGAACGTCGGGGGCGACCATTTGGAGTTGAACCGCCCAGGCTGTGGATGAGGTCTGGATGGTGAGGACCCCGTCAAGGAGTGAGATCGGTGTGGCATGCAGGGATATCTCGGGTCCAACAACATCGGCCCAGGTTGAGAAGAGAGTTCCTTCAGCAATCCCGCCTTTCCAATCTCGCTCGTGGATGATCTGGGCGAGCACGTCTTTAAGAAGTTGCGGATCGTGTGAATTGGTCGCGGCTTGAACGTCGTTGCTCTTTGCTCTTTTTTTATTTTTCTTCCCGTTTTGAAACGAGTGATAGAGGTCTAGAGCCAAATCCCGTTTAGCCATTATGGCCTCGCAGTGGAAACGCGGCCAGGCTGAACATAGCGACGTTCCGTCTCGAGTCCTGGCGGCAGATCGCTCTCCACGGCAGCGGTAATGATTGTTTGCTCCGCTATCTGAGTCGCCTTCATCAATTGCATCCGCCGGTAGGTATCCAATTCAGAGAAGATGTCATCCAAGATAAGTATTGGTTCGGCGCCTTCGCTTTTCAAGAGGTTGAACGCACCCAACCGCAAGGAAATTGCGACCGACCACGATTCTCCGTGGCTTGCATAACCTTTGGCGGGAAATTGCCCGAGTTGGAGATGTAAGTCGTCACGATGCGGTCCAACCAAGGTCACACCGCGCTCTACTTCTTGATATTGAACTTCCTCTATACGTCTCTCGAGAATGGTTTTGTTTTCTGCCAGATCGCTCGTCAAATCTTTGGTGGAAGATTTATAAGAAATATCTAGTTTCCTAACTTCATTTAAATTTGCGTAATTCTCGGAGGCCCAAGGGTTTAGCTCCTCGCAAAGCCTTATCCGTTCGGTCGTTAGGACTGATCCAACGGAGATCAACTGTTCATTCCAAGGTATGAGCGAACTTTGTGGCGAGCGGGTTTTTAGAAGCGCATTTCTCTGCTTGAGAATTCTCTCGTAGTCGCTCATCACCCCGGCTAGCCTCGGCGATCTTGTGATGAGAAGTTTGTCCAGGAAATCTCGTCGTGTTGTAGGTTCACCCCTAACTAAATCCAAATCCTCTGGCGAAAAGTAGACACTCTGACAAGCACCCAAAATCTCTCTCTGGCTTCTTACTGGATTCTGATTAAGCCGGGCCCTGTTTGCTTTGTTCGAATTGATCTCTAGGTCAACTTGGAGAGTTCGATCCTCTCTTGCTATCTCGGCCCTTATGACTGCTTGTTCAGCGCCCAAGGTTATAAGTGGTTGGTTTTGCGAAACCCGATGAGAGGCTAGAAATGAGAGGTAAATAATCGCTTCTGCGATATTTGTCTTGCCAGATCCATTGTCGCCAATAAAGGTTGTAGCGCCAGTATGGAAAGTTAGGTCTAGTTTTGGATAAGACCTAAAGTTAGTGAGCGAGAGTTGGTTTATGCGCATTCATTTACGAGGCGTAGCGCATCGGCATTAATAGATAGCGGTAGTTCTCGATTGGCTCGCCATCTTTTTCCTGCTTTCCGGTGAGGATGGCTGGTTTATTGGATCCCGTAAATGAAATCTGCACATAAGGAGTGCCAACCGCCTGCAAACCATCGCCTAGGAAAGTCGGGTTGAAAGCGATTGATATTGGCTCACCTGTTAGGGAGATTTCCAATGCTTCTGTTGCTTGCGCTTCCTCGCCTGCTCCCGCTTCCAACTCAAGAGTTGAGCCAGAAAACGAAAGTCTCAATGGGACGGTTTTATCTGTAACAAGTGCCACCCGGCGCACAGAATCTAAAAATGTCGCAACCTCCACAACTGCTGTGGTTGTGATGTTCTGTGGAAGTAAATGGCGATACGGAGGGAAGGTGCCATCCAACATCCGCGAGGTCATGGACTTGCCGTCGCTGATAAATCCAACAAGGCGATCGTGCGATGCTGCCGGTGTAAGAGATATTGAAAGGCTCTTGTTTCCGGTTAGCGACTTGGTGGCCTCGGCTAGAGTCCTGGCACGAAGAAGCGCTGATGTCTCCAAATCTGGTTGGGTGGCCTGCCATTGAACTTCTCGCACAGCCAAGCGATAACGGTCGGTCGCAGCCAAAGTGATTGTGTCGTGATTGATCTCAACATGAATACCAGTAAGGGTAGGGAGTGAATCATCCCTTCCTGCAGCTACGGCTACTTGCGCTACAGCTGTTGCAAATACATCACTTGGAATAATCCCGGTAGTTTCTGGTATTTCCGGAAGGCTCGGGTAATCATTTAACGACAGGGTTGGAAGTGTGAACTTCGCCGTCCCTGATGTAACAAGAACGCGGGAGCCATCTAGTTGAACTGTTACAGGTTTGTTTGGGAGGGACCGAGAAATCTCTGCTAATAATTTTCCGGGTACAAGCACTTTGCCGGTTTGATTTACGTCGGCGGAAAAATGTACTTTGCTTGACGTTTCTAAATCTGATCCTGATAAGAAGACTTCGTCCTTCTCTACATCAATCACAATTCCAAGCAGGGCAGTCATGATGGGTCTGCTAGAAAGGCTTCGGGATACCCAATTAACGGCGTCGGCCAGGGTTTGTTGCTCGACGGTAAATTTCACGCCGCACCTCTCGTCACATGTAGTTCGTCGCTACCCTCTACCTGAGGTGCGTGTGCTTTCAAGTCTTTCATAAAGTTCTCCACCCTCAACCTTTAAATAGTTATATATAGTCGTAGTAACCAGAGCCTCTACCTGTGGGAAAAAGGTAAAACTCCTTATCGCGCCAGTGTTTCCTCTTTTTTAACCTGTTAATAACCATGCCCTTCCTTGGGACAACCTCTACTTGGCGACTCCATTTAATAGACGTACTTCGCTTATTTCCGAATAAAACCGCGCTAAACCCACAAGAAATACCCTTTCATCCACAGTTATCCACAACTTTTGCACACCCTGGGGGTAAATACCCGCAAAAAGGACATTGTGGCTATATCACCCATTCTTTGCCTGTTGCTTAATCCGGTTGGTGAGCTCTGTGACCTGGTTATAGATCGAGCGGCGTTCGGCCATCAACTGGCGGATCTTCCGGTCAGCATGCATAACGGTGGTGTGGTCACGGCCGCCAAAAAGTTGGCCGATTTTAGGCAGGGAGAGCTCGGTCAACTCGCGGCATAAATACATCGCGATCTGACGTGCATTAACAAGGACCCTCGATCGCGAAGTTCCGCAGAGATCATCCAAGGTCAAACTGAAGTAGGCCGCTGTCTGGGCCATAATCGTGGCGCTGGTTATCTCCAACGACGATTCGTTAGGGATGAGATCCTTTAAAACAATCTCGGCAAGCCCAAGGTCTACACCCTGCCGATTAAGGCTGGCGAAAGCGGTGACACGGATAAGGGCGCCTTCAAGCTCGCGGATATTTGTGGAGATCTTGCTTGCGATGTACTCAAGGACATCATCGGGCGCATTCAACTTATCTTGGGCGGCCTTCTTACGAAGAATCGCAATACGGGTTTCAAGTTCAGGTGGCTGGATGTCGGTAATCAAACCCCACTCAAAACGAGAGCGGAGCCGGTCTTCCAAGGTGGTGAGCTGTTTAGGAGGACGATCACTCGAGATAACAATCTGCTTATTTGCATTGTATAACGTGTTAAAAGTGTGAAAAAACTCTTCCTGGGTGCGTTCTTTGTTCTCTAAAAACTGTATGTCATCAACTAACAATACGTCCAAATCTCGGTACCTTCTCTGGAATACAGAGGCTTTGTCGTCGCGAATCGAGTTAATGAAGTCGTTGGTGAATTCCTCGCTAGAAACATACCGAACACGAACTCCGCTATATAACTCTTTTGCGTATGCGCCGATCGCGTGAAGGAGATGTGTTTTGCCAAGGCCAGACTCGCCATAAATAAACAAAGGGTTGTAGGCCTTGGCCGGCGCCTCCGCAACCGCAACCGCAGCGGCATGCGCAAATCGGTTGGAAGCGCCGATGACGAAAGTTTCAAAAACATAACGAGGGTTTAATTGCGAGACTTCGCTGCTTTTGTGTGAAGCGCGGTCATCTCGTCCAGTGCCGACCTTAGGCGCGATAAATTCAATTTCAATTTCGGGTTGCGGCGGACTAGGCAGCTCTAGACCCTCATCTATCGTCACTGCGATATTGGTCTTCTCTCCGAGTTCGCGGGAGAGGACTTCGCTCACAACGTTGCGAAGGCGCGTTTCCAGAACGTCCTTGGCAAAGGCATTAGGGGCGGCCACCAGGAGGTTGGTGACTCCATTGCCTTTAAGTAGGCCCAAAGGCTTGGTGAGGGAGAGGAAGGCGCGGTGCTGGGGTGTATCGATATTGACGTCCGTGATGACCCGGGTCCAGAGTGCGGCTAGGTCATTCTCAACTAGGGTCATGAACCGTACCTCTCGAGATTAATCCACAAAGTTATCCACAGGCTGTGGTCTAAACCAAAGGTTGAGGCTCAAGCGCCCTGTAGGGAGGATGAAAAAATAGAGGGGTTGCCCAATAAAAGCAAGTAGTTATCCACAACTCTGACCGATCTAAGGGGTGCCACCTCCTCCTTTGGCCCCAGTTTGACCCTCTTATCCCCAGACCTCTACCGTTACCTCCTCATTCTAATTAATCGAAGTACAAGAATTTTCAAGGAGTCCTCTCATGTCGACCAAGCGCACCTACCAGCCGAACGTACGTCGGCGAGCGAAGAAGCACGGTTTCCGCGCTCGTATGGCTACTCGAGCAGGTCGAGCAATTCTCGGAGCTCGCCGCGCAAAGGGTCGCGCACGCCTTTCCGCGTAACTACCTCTCGTGCTACCACGTCATGCACGGCTTACCTCGCCGAATGATTTCGCGCGAACAACAAAAAGTGGTTTTCGAGTGTCGAGCAAATTTCTTGTTGTGTATCTCTACCCAACCATGACGAGTACACCTGCCCAAGCCGGACTCATCATTAGTAAGAGCGTGGGTGGGTCAGTGGTACGCCATCGAGTGGCCCGCCAACTGCGGCACGCGCTCAAAGAACTTCTATCCCTATTGCCAACAGGTGCGCGTGTGGTGGTACGAGCTCTTCCTGGATCGGCCGGAGAAGACTTGAAGAAGGACCTTCACGCTTTAATTCCGAAAGTTGTAGAGAAAGCGATGGCGGCAAAATGAGATTCGTGGCCATCCAACTCATCAAAACGTATCAAAAATGGATCTCACCGATGTTTCCACCCAGATGCAAGTACTACCCATCGTGCTCGTCATATGCGGCAACTGCAATTTCAAGGTACGGGCTGAAGGGTCTAGCTATGGCCGTCTGGCGATTGGTGCGATGCAACCCCTGGTCCTACGGCGGCGTCGATTATGTTCCGGAGAAGGTTGCAAAAACCAAGTCACATTCAATTGATGAATCACATGTTAGCGGGGGCGTTGCTCAATGAGTTCTATCCTAAAACCCTTATATATCGCTGTTTCTTGGGTCATCGTCTCTATTCACAAACTAGTCTCTCCGATGTTTGGCGCCGACAGCGGACTGTCATGGGCGCTGTCGATCATTGGACTTGTAGTCCTAATTCGAATTCTTCTCATCCCTCTTTTTGTGAAACAGATTAAAAGCCAGCGCGCGTTGACGGCGCTTCAACCACACCTAAAAGAGATTCAGAAGAAGCACAAAGATGATCGCCAGAAGCAATCCGAAGAGATGATGAAGCTCTACAAAGAGCACAAGACAAATCCTTTGGCTTCTTGTTTCCCGATCCTTGCCCAGGCACCGATCTTCTTCGCGCTCTTTACCGTTCTAAACGGAATTGGGAAGAAACCACCAGTAGCGCACGGGGTTTTAACTCAAGCCGATGTTGTTAACGCGGCACACGCGACTATTTTCGGTGCACCGATTTCGGCCACCTTCCTTGGATCGACAGCAGGTGCGGTAAAACTTGTTACGGTAATTTTGATTGTGTTTATGTCGGCGACAACCTTCACAACTCAACGTCAGTTGATGGTAAAAGGCATGCCGAAAATGGACTCAAGTAACAACATGATGTTGCAACAGCAGAAGATCATG
>DASXUM010000022.1:0-4075 GCA_036504835.1 Candidatus Nanopelagicaceae bacterium | reverse complement strand
GCGATCGCGGCCATTTCATCTCGTGTCCATGCCATGGTCTTTATCCCTGCTTTTCTGCGACGGGGCGTACCGTGCGCTGTTCAATATCTTTTGGTCGGTTCGTGGTGTGAATCAGTCTCTGCACAAATACTCCCGGAGTAATGATGTGATTTGGATCGATCACTCCTGGTTGAACGATGTGTTCGGCTTCGGCGACGGTCACAATCCCCGCCGTTGCTACCAAAGGATTGAAATTGCGCGCGGTGTATCTGTAGACGAGGTTGCCTTCAGTGTCGGCTTGGTAGGCATGTACTAGCGCCACATCGGCAACAATGGCCCTCTCCTGCACGTATGTTTCTCCGTCAAATTCTGCGTGAGGTTTTCCTTCAGCAACGAGGGTGCCGACGCCAGTCTTGGTATAGAACGCTGGAATCCCGGCACCGCCACAACGCAAACGTTCGGCCAAGGTGCCTTGGGGGCTGAATTCAACTTCTAGTTTGCCATCCAGAAACTGCTCTGCGAAAAGTTTGTTCTCACCAACATAGGATGCGATGACTTTTCGAACCTGACCGTTTTCAAGTAGCAGTCCAAGCCCCTTGCCGTCGACGCCCATATTGTTGGAGACGACCACCAGGTCCTTCACTCCGGATGCCTTAACCACATCGATGAGATCTGAAGGTATTCCACAGAGTCCGAATCCGCCGACGGCCAAAACCATGCCGTCTTTCATAATTCCATCCAGTGATTCGGCGATATTTCCGTACACCTTCGACACGAAAGCCCCCTTACCAGGTTGACTAGCCGTCCACGTCATGGATAGGAGTCAGATGGAATGTTATGCGTGGTATCTAGACCTGTCCATTCCTTTCCGATGGTGCGAACACCTGAATAGAGTTTGGCGCCAATTCCGAACCGTGTTCGCGTGTGTCAGGATGGTTCTACTAGCGGAAGGGGTTATTGGTTGAAATCAACAGTGCTAATTGCCCCTGACAAGTTCAAAGGGACTCTTTCGGCCTCAGAGGTTGCAGTCGCACTGGGTGCTGACCTTTCTTCTCTGGCAACTGTCACATTAATGCCTCTGGCCGATGGCGGAGATGGAAGCATCGAGGCGGTGGCAAGAGCCGGTTTCGAAATAGTTTCACTTGAAAATTCGGTTCCAACCCACAATGCCGAGCCGGCTCGGATGGCGCGCCGGGGTGACGTCTTCTTTATCGAATCCGCGGAATTCTGCGGCTTGAGTCGAGTCGTTGGTCCACTCGAACCGTTGAACGCTCATTCACTTGGTGTAGGACTAGCGGTGCGGGCCGCGTTGGACTTGGGAGCTCGCACCATTGTCCTGGGGGTTGGAGGAACCGCAAGTACTGATGGTGGCGTTGGGTTCCTCACGGGATTAGGTGCGAAATTCACTACTGAGGCGGGGGAAACGGTTCCACCCGGTGGCGGTGGCCTTTTCGTAATTTCAGCGGCAGATTTCTCTGATCTCGATCCGCGAATTGCACAGACCAAGATTGTGCTTGCCTCAGATGTAGATAGCCCATTGCTAGGACCACTGGGCGCTGCCAAATTATTCGCCCCGCAAAAAGGGGCGGACCCGTTGCAGACCGAAGTGTTGGAGCTTGGTCTTGGTCGTCTCGTCAAAGTCATGGCGAAAGGATCGAGGTTGTGGGCCGAACGAACCCGAGTGGCTTTGGAAACCCCCGGGGCCGGTGCTGGTGGAGGTTTGGGATTTGCCGCGCTTTTCATCGGCGCAACTCGCGTCTCGGGGGCTGATTACATCCTTGATTTGCTGAACATCGATGAGGTTCTGGCGGGCTGCAATGTGGTTATAACGGGCGAGGGATCGCTGGACCATCAGTCCCTGGCAGGCAAACTACCTGTTGTTCTGGCGGAGCGAGCCCGGAAGAAAGGTATCCCGGTGGTGGGTGTCGCCGGAACATGTCGGTTGAGCGAAGATGAACTCTTAATTGCTGGATTCTCCAAGGTCTACGCACTAGACCAATTTGATTCCAACTGCGTGAACGATCCTGAATTGAGCCGTCGAGTACTCACTCAGATAGGCGAAGTAATCGGCCATGGCCTCTGAAAAGATTGCCGTGATTGGTGCCGGGATCATTGGTCTTGCGGTCGCACGTCGTTTGAATGAGGTGCAGCCAGGTTCTGAAATCTCAGTCATCGATAAGGAGCCCGCAGTTGGCGCTCATCAAACTTCTCACAACAGCGGTGTTGTCCATGCCGGCGTCTATTACGCCCCCAACTCATTGAAGGCCACTTTGTGCCGGCGTGGGTCAATGCTGCTTCGAGAATATTGTGCGGAAAAAAACATTGCCTACGACGAATGCGGCAAACTCGTCATCGCCTCGAACAACTCTGAGATCGAAGCCCTTCTTCACATACAAGAACGCGCAGAACGCAATGGTGTCGAGGGGATAAGGCGGGTCGGAACGCAAGAGATACGTGAAATCGAACCGCACGCCCGTGGAGTTGCTGGGCTGTATTCGCCTAAGACCGCCATCACTGATTATGCCGCCGTTGCAAGGGCATTAGCGGGAGATGTCGTGGCAACAGGTGGTCGGTTGTTGTTGGGTAAACCTGCCACCTCAATAACTTCACGACCCAATGGAGTTGCGGTTCGAGTTGGTGACGAGGAATTACTATTTGACCGAGTTGTTATTTGTGCAGGTCTTCAATCGGATTCCGTCGCCAAAGAGGCCGGTGATGATGCCGAACCTGCCATTGTTCCGTTTCGTGGTGAGTACTACCGATTGGTTCCTGCCAAAAAAGATCTTGTTAAGGGTCTTATCTACCCCGTGCCAGATCCAAACTACCCATTTCTCGGCGTTCACTTCACGCGACGAGTCGATGGTTCCGTGGACGTTGGACCGAATGCAGTTCTGGCATTTGCAAGAGAGGGATACCGACGACGTGATTTCTCGCCACGGGATATGTGGGAGACATGGCGTTGGTCTGGTTTCCAAAGATTGGCAAGAAAGCATTGGAAGATGGGTGTATCCGAGATGGTCGGGTCAATCAGCAAGCATCAGTTCCTAGATCGCGCGCGCGTTTATGTTCCCGAACTCCAAGACGTAGACGTTGTCCGAGGGAGTCCAGGTGTACGCGCGCAGGCGGTGGATCGCGACGGAACATTGGTCGATGATTTTCGAATTCATCGACTTGGAAAAATCTTGGCAGTTCGAAATGCACCTTCTCCGGGTGCGACGTCGAGTTTGGCCATCGCGGAATATATTTGCGATGAACTATTGAAGAACGAGAACTAAATTGATGCCTAGATGGGCACTATCTAGGTCGGCGACGTCTCTGATCAGAGTTCGGGCGTGGACGACGTCCGCCGAAGCTGGGCTTCTCAACAACCGGTGCGATGTAGGGGATTCCGCTGGGCTGCTTTGAGCCGGTGATGGAAACCAATTCATCGTGATGCGGACGAACATCAACGAACTTGGGGTATACCCCAGCGCGTGAAGTAAGCCCACGGACTGCACTTTGCTGCTTAGACGTTGCCAGCGTGACAACAACTCCTGCCTCGCCAGCACGGGCGGTACGGCCGGCGCGGTGAAGGTAGTCCTTGTGATCTGTCGGAGCATCGACGTGGACAACAAGGGAAACATCGTCAACGTGGATTCCTCGAGCAGCAACATCTGTGGCAACTAGAGCGGAGTTTGGATTCTCCTTGAAGTGAGCAAGTGTGCGCGTACGAACAGCCTGTGATTTGCCGCCGTGCAGCGCTCCAACTGGAACACCAACGCTGGCAAGTTTGTCGGCTAGACGATCTGCGCCGCGCTGGGTCTTAACAAAGAGAATGGTGCGACCTTCGCGTGATGCGATTTGCGCAGTGATCTCATCTTTGTCACCAGGAAGCATTACGAGAACGTGGTGTTCCATGGTGCTTACCGATGCGCGGTCATTTTGCAGCGAGTGAGTCTTTGGGTTGTTGAGGTACTTCTTGACGAGTGAATCAACACCGCGGTCAAGGGTTGCACTGAAGAGCAAGCGCTGACCGTTTGGTCGTGCCTGATCAAGAATTTCCTTTACAACAGGCAAGAAGCCCATGTCTGCCATCTGATCGGCTTCATCCAGCACG
>DASXUM010000021.1:0-16856 GCA_036504835.1 Candidatus Nanopelagicaceae bacterium | reverse complement strand
ATCTCACAGCGCCAGGAGGGCGCACTGTAACCGTGGGGCTTCCCCCTGCTAGCGATCTCGCAACTATTTCGCCGCTTGGCTTGGTTGCAGAAGGTCGTTCAGTCATCGGAAGTTATATGGGCGCATCAGTGCCCGCCCGAGATATTCCCATCTTTATCAACTTGTGGCGAGACGGGAAATTCCCAGTCGAGAAATTGATCTCTTCAGAAATCGATCTTGCCGAAATAAATCAAGCTATGGATCAACTTGCCGATGGCAATGCGATTCGCCAGTTGATTGTATTCAAATGAAGATGAAATTGCTCAGCAGCAATCGGCCGAGACGCAATACGAACGCCGCAGCAGTGATCATGATGATCTGGAATGACGATTATGAAAAGGGGACGAATTGATATGAGTACCGCGAAGACACTGCGAACGTTATTGGCTGGGACGCAAGCCAAACCACTCGTAATTCCGGGAGTTGGCACACCATTGGAAGCGGTGAGTGCTCAGGCTGCTGGCTTCAGCGCCATTTACATGAGTGGTTACGCCGTGGCCGCATGGCGACATGGCCTGCCAGATATTGGACTCTTAGGAGCACGCGATACAGCAGACGCAGTCGAAGCAATTACTCGTGTTATTTCGGTACCACTTCTTGTCGATGCAGATACCGGATATGGCGGTCCAGCTTCTGTCCACGCCAATGTTCGGCTTCTTGAAGCCGCTGGCGCCGCTGCCATTCAGATCGAAGACCAATCTTGGCCAAAGAAGTGCGGTCACATGGCTAACAAGGAAGTAATTAGCGCAGATGAGGCAACATTGAAAGTCGCCGCTGCAGTGGCCGCTCGTAGCAACCCGGATACCGTGATCATTGCAAGAACAGATGCCATTGGTCCACTTGGTTTAGACGAAGCAATCAAGAGAGCTCGCATGTTCAGCGATGCCGGAGCAGACATCCTCTTTATCGATGCCCCAGAATCCATGGACCATCTCACCCGAATCGGCAAAGAAGTCAAGGGCAAACTCATGGTCAACATGAGTGAAGCGGGATTGACTCCGGCGATGTCGGCGCCAGAATTCCACGCCTTGGGTTTTGGCATTGTGGCCTTTCCTACGGCAGCGTTACGAGTTGCCGCCGACTCCATAAATAAGCTCTATGCGGATTTGAAAGTCAAGGAAGATACAAGGCAGTGGATGGATCGCATGTTGACCCTCGCCGACCTCAACAAACTCGTCAATATTGATCAGTACCTCGCCATCGACAAGCGGACTTTATAAGTGAGCCCGATGAACACGCCACATAATCTTCCACTAGATGATCTGCGAGTTGTCGAACTCGGTTCGCTTCTTGCCGGTCCCTTCTGCGGGCAATTGCTCGGCGATTTCGGCGCGGAAGTAATCAAAGTTGAAGATCCCGGTGTCGGCGATCCAATGCGCCAATGGGGACGAGAGAAGCCTTATGGGACTTCACTCTGGTGGCCAGTTGTGGCGCGCAACAAGAAGTCCGTGACTGCCAACCTTCGGACCAAAGAAGGACAAGACCTAATCCGAAGACTTGTTGCTAAGGCAGATGTTTTGCTTGAGAACTTCCGACCGGGAACTCTCGAGAAGTGGGGATTGGGACCGGAAGAGCTTTGGAAGCTCAATCCTGGATTGATCGTTACCCGAGTGACCGGTTTTGGTCAGACTGGCCCGTACTCAGAGCGAGCAGGGTTTGGATCAATTGGTGAAGCAATGGGTGGAATCCGTTACATCACTGGAGATCCGGACCGACCGCCCGCGCGAACTGGTGTGTCACTAGGTGATTCGCTTGCTGCAACATTTGCAACTCTCGGCACGCTTGTCGCGCTCCACTATCGCGGCCGCACGGGGCGCGGACAAGTTGTCGACTCTGCAATCTACGAAGCAGTCCTAGCTCTTACTGAATCACTCATCCCTGAGTGGCAGATAGCTGGATATCAACGCGAACGCACTGGTGCAACGTTGCCAAATGTGGCACCAAGCAATGTTTACCCCACGCTTGATGGCGAAATGATTCTGATCGCGGCAAATCAAGATGGCGTGTTTCGTCGACTTACCGGCGCGATGAATCAACCTGAACTTGCCGATGATGTTCGATATTCAACCCACAGTGCGCGCGGAAGCAACATGGAAGAGTTGGATGGAATTATCGCAAGATGGACCACCACGCTAAAGGCCGACGATCTCCTTGAATCTTTACATTCAGCGGGAGTGCCATGTGGACGAATATTCCGTGCCAAAGACATGATGAATGACCCGCATTTCGCGGCACGGGAAGCAATAGTAAAACTGCAACATCCTGATTTTGGTGATTTTGCTATGCAGAATGTTTTCCCCCGTTTGTCAGAAAGCCCAGGGGAGGTCCGACATGTCGGTCCGACACTGGGTCAACACAACCAAGAAATATACCAAGCCTTGTTGGGACTCAATGATGACGAACTGTCTTCGTTGACCGCAGCCGGCGTCATTTAAGGAGATCACATGACTTATCGCATCGGCGTCGATGTTGGTGGAACCTTCACCGACATATTGCTTATGAACGAAGAAACTGGAGAGACTTTTCGGGCTAAGACGTCTTCAACCCCAGAAGACCAATCCATTGGAGTGTTGCGTGGCATGGAGCGTGCCTGTCAGCAAGCTGGAATTGGACTTCACGAAATTGGAGAAGTACTACACGGAACCACAGTGGCCACAAACGCGATCTTGGAAGGCAAAGGTGCAAAAGTTGGCCTAGTTACCACACGCGGTTACAGGCAGGTTCTGCAAATTGCACGATCCTTCGTGCCAGGTGGACTGGCTGGCTGGATTATCTGGCCAAAACCAGAGCCACTTGCCTCACTCGAAGACACCGTTGAGGTAATTGAGCGTATTGGCAGCACGGGCGAGATCGTGACGCCATTGGATGAAGCCGATGTTCGCAAGCAGTTGAAGAAACTTTCCACTCGCGGCATCGAAGCGCTCAGTATCAGCCTCATCAACTCTTTCACTAACTCGGCACACGAACTTAGGATTGCCGAGATCGCCGCCGAAGAGCTTCCAGGTATCAAGATCTCCGTCTCATCATCGGTTCTTCCTGAACTGCGAGAGTACGAAAGAACTATTACGACTGTGGCCAACGCATATGTGCAGCCACAGGTTTCAAAATACGTGGCAAATCTAGAGGCACAGCTCAAAGGCGCCGGGGTTCAGGGCAAGCTCTTTATTCTGCGAAGCGACGGTGGTCTGGTCTCTGGTGAAACTGCCGGACAGAACCCCGTTTCCTTGCTCCTATCGGGTCCTGCTGGTGGAGTTGCTGGTGCTGTCTGGGTTGCAGAACAGACCGGATACCGCGACTTCCTGACAATCGACATTGGAGGAACATCCACCGATGTTGCCCTTGTTCAAGACCTGACTCCTAGAGTCGGTCGCGAGACAACCGTTGGTGACCTCAAAGTTCGCGCGACCTCTATTGACGTTCGAACTGTTGGTGCAGGTGGCGGATCAATTGCTCACGTGCCCCCACTTACGAAGGCACTACGCGTCGGACCTCAGAGTGCTGGTGCAGTACCAGGACCAGCCGCTTATGGCGCCGGTGGAGTCGAACCAACTGTGACAGATGCCAACGTTGTACTCGGCTACCTTCCAACAGTGCTTGCAGGTGGCGAGATTTCTCTCGATAAAGAAGCATCCCGTACCGCGGTCCAGCGGATCGTTGATGCAACCAGTCTTGAGACCGTCGAGGCCGCAGCAGCGGGAATCATCGACATCGTCAACGAGAACATGTTGGGAGCCCTTCGCCTGGTCTCAGTTCAGCAAGGATTTGATCCCCGCGAGTTTGCTCTCGTCGCATTCGGCGGTGCCGGTCCACTTCACGCAAACGCGCTCGGAGTGCTCACGGGAGCCTGGCCGGTAATCATTCCGCCATCACCTGGTGTGCTTTGTGCATACGGGGATGCGACGACCAACTTGCGAAATGAGTCGGTTAGGACATTGATCCGACAGTTCAGCGACATAACCGATGATCGACTGAAAGAGATGCTTCTTGAGTTAGCAAAGAGTGCACGAGTTCCTCTTACAGTTGGGGATATTCCGGAATCTGAACAACAGATTACGTACTCAGGCGACCTTCGCTACCACGGTCAGGGATTTGAAATTCCCGTGACCATCGATATCGACGCCTTTGATGGCAAAGGTGGTGGGCTCAACGCCCTCCGGGCTGCGTTCGACGCAGAGCACGAGAGACTCTTCTCCTTCTTGCTCGACACCGAACATGAATTGGTGACAATTCGCGCCACTGCAAGTGGACCACGACCTGAGGTAACTGCACCGGTTCTGCCAGAAGGCAGTTCCGATCCTTCCGAAGCATTGGTGAATACAACCGAGATCTGGGCCGAAGGCGGCTTGGTGAAGGCAAATATCTACGATCGCGGAAAACTCAAGGCACGAAACGTGATTCACGGTCCCGCAATTGTTACCGAAATGGACTCAACCACACTCGTGTTACCCGGCCACACTGCGACCGTACATCGCAGTGGAAGCATCCTTATCGAACCATTTGGCACCAACGAAACACTGGAAGGCTGACCCATGGCTAAATTAATTGAAACAGCAACAACGCCACTGCGTTCGGTAGAGGTGGACGTTGTCACCCTCGACCTAGTCGAGAATGCTCTTCGTAACGCGCGTTATGAAATGGACGAGGTTCTTTTCCGAACGGCGCTCTCTCCCGGCATCCGTGAGCAGCACGATGAATTCCCGCTGATTGCCAACCGCGAAGGCAAAATGGTTGTTGGTCAGTTTGGTCTCTCCGTTCCTGACTTCCTCGAGAACTTCGAGGGAACCATCGAGGAAGGTGACGTGCTACTTACTTCAGATCCATATTCCTGTGGTGGATCAATCAGCCACGCGAACGACTGGCTTGTCGTAATGCCAATCTACTTCGAGGGACGAATCATTTCGTGGGCTGCGATGTTCGGGCATATGTCCGATGTCGGCGGAAAGACGCCGGCGTCTATGCCAACCGATGCGAAGACAATCTTCGAAGAGGGAATCGTGATTCCTCCATTCAGGTTGTACAAGAAGGGCGAACTTGACCACGATGCCTTGAAAATCATCCTCAATCAGGTTCGTAAGCCAGATTGGAACAGGGCTGACCTGAATGGACTTGTCGCGGCTTGCCGTACCGCAGGTCGTCGAGTTCAAGAAATGTGCGCGCGATTTGGCGTAGATACGTTCGATTCGGCTCTTACTGCTCTCCTCGATCGCAACTACGAGGCAATGAAGGTGTTGCTCGCGATGGTGTTCAAGGATGGCGAGACGATTTCCTTCACGGATTACATCGATGATGATGGCCGAGGGCACGGTCCGTACGAGCTCAAGCTGAGCCTGACTCGCACGGGCGAAAAGGTGCTGCTGGACTTCACTGGAAGTTCACCTCAAGCCGAGGGACCGATCAACTACTACATCAATGAAAATCTCGTTCGAATGTTCTTTGGTATCTACATGATCACCGTGGCAGATCCTCAAATTCTTTGGAATGACGGGTTCTATCCATTGGTCGACGTAGAGATCCCGAAGGACTCATTCTGGCAACCTAAGTACCCAGCCGCACTCAACGCCCGTAACCACGGCGTCGGTCGAATCTTCGATCTCTTCGGCGGACTACTTGGCCAGAACAATCCCGATCTACTTAACGCGGCTGGCTTCTCCTCATCCCCGCACTTCATGTATTCGGGTAACTACACAACTGGCCCACGTAAGGGCGAGTGGTTCCAGCTCTACTCTGTTTCATTCGGCGGAATTCCGGGACGCCCAGTCGGAGATGGACCAGACGGCCATTCACTCTGGCCATCATTCGTCAATATTCCTTGCGAATATCTGGAGTCGTACTACCCAATGCGAATCGAGCGGTTGGAAACCGTTTCGGATTCGGGTGGCGCCGGCCTTCATCGCGGCGGCAACGGCGTAGAGACCGAGTACTACTTCCTCGAGCCTGGCACCATCGCGATCCATGACGATCGTTGGCTGACATATCCGTGGGGTGTTAACGGTGGAGAACCAGGTGCGCGCGGGCGCAAATGGATCCAACGTGCCGATGGCACAAAGGAGATTCTCCCCAGCAAGCTCATCGATGTTCCGGTTTACCCTGGAGATGTTCTGCACTATGTCACCTGGGGTGGAGGCGGCTGGGGCGACCCACTGCTTCGCGATCCGGAGTTGATCTCGCTGGAAATTCGTCGGGGACTTGTCACTCCCGAGGGAGCGTTGCACTACGGAGTCGTATGCGACGAGAACGGAGTCATTGACGCCACTGCAACAAAGACTCTTCGCGAGAAGATGGCTGCCGAGCGGGTTTACCCGCTTCCGACCTTCAACATGGGACCACCGTTGGCGACCATTTTGGAGCGCGCCTTTGAAGAGACTGGCCTACATGCTCCAACAAAGCCGGTACCTCTTCTATAGCAATTGCATGGTGGACCGCCTCGGCCCAATGAGTCGAGGCGGTCTCACCTTCTCAATGTGAATACTTTCTGCCTTATTAAAGGAGGACTCAAATGACGAGCATTGAGATCTGCGAGGTGTCTCCTCGCGATGGACTTCAAAATGAGGCAGTGCCTTTTTCGACGGAAGATAAAATCTCACTGGTAAACCGAATAATCGGTGCCGGGATTCGTCGAATTGAAGTAACAAGTTTTGTAAATCCAACAAGGGTTCCACAGATGGCCGATGCTGCCGAGGTGATGGCGGGCCTGCCAAGGCCAGAAGGCGTGAGCTATATCGGGCTGGTTATGAATGCGCGCGGCTTAGAGCGCGCTCTCCTGGCAAAGGTTCACGAAGTCAATATTGTCGTCGTTGCCACGGATACTTTCTGCGGAAAGAACCAAGGAATGACAACGCAACAATCAGTTGAAGTTGCTACGGGTCTGGTGTCCATGGCTCGCGATGCAGGTGTCGCCTCAACGATCACCATCGGTGCAGCATTCGGATGCCCATTTGAGGGCGAGGTCTCGATCGAACGCATCAAGAGTGTCATTTCTCAAGTCGTCGACGCAGGACCAGATGAATTAGCTCTTGCTGACACCATAGGCGTGGCAGTGCCTGGTGATATCAGCGCCCGGGTGGGAATCGCCCGCGAGTATGCGTCATCGCATGTGCCCATCCGCCTGCACCTTCACGACACTCGCCATACCGCGGTGGCAGATGCAGTTGCCGCCTTGTCGGCTGGCGTGAGCGTTCTCGATTCGAGCATCGGAGGCATGGGGGGTTGCCCATTTGCCCCAAAGGCGACTGGCAATGTCGCTACCGAGGACCTTCTCTACCTATTCAATCGAATGGATGTCGAAACGGGTGTGGACTTCGACCACATTCTCGAGACAACGCAATGGCTTGAAGGCAAACTCGACAAGAGACTGCCAGGCGCCCTTCTCAGGGCAGGATCTTTTCCACACGCAGAGGGAGCACGCTAGATATGGGCAAAACGCTGGCAGAGAAAGTTTGGTCAGAGCACGTTATCCGCAGTGCCGAAAATGAGCCAGATCTGCTCTTTATTGACCTTCACCTAGTTCATGAAGTCTCCTCTCCGCAAGCATTCGACGGCCTTCGTATAGCCGGTCGGAAGGTAAGTCGCCCCGATTTAACGCTGGCAACTGAGGATCACAATGTTCCGACTCTTGATATCGATAAACCCATCGCTGATCCGATTTCGCGAATACAGATCGAGACGCTGCGCAAAAACTGCGAGGAATTCGACATTCACCTTTACCCACTTGGCAGCAAAGATCAGGGGATTGTCCATGTGATCGGACCGGAGTTGGGACTGACTCAACCCGGAATGACAATTGTCTGTGGTGACTCACATACCTCGACTCATGGCGCCTTCGGCGCAATTGCATTTGGAATCGGCACTAGTGAAGTCGAGCACGTCCTTGCGACGCAGACTCTCTCGCAGGCTCGCTTGAAGACCATGGCGGTGAACGTCAAAGGTTCACTTGCACCAGGAGTTACTTCAAAGGATTTAGCGCTTGCACTTATTGCCCAAACTGGTACTGGTGGTGGGCAAGGTTTTGCCGTCGAATATCGCGGCACTGCCATAGAAAATATGTCTATGGAATCTCGCATGACACTGTGCAATATGTCGATCGAATGGGGCGCCAAAGTCGGACTAGTCGCACCGGATCAAAAAACTTTCGATTATCTGAAGGGAAGGAAGTTTGCGCCGAAAGATTCCGACTGGGAGAACGCGGTAGAGCACTGGAAGAGTCTTGCGACAGACCCGGACGCGGTTTTCGATAAAGAGATTTCTATTGATGCCAGTCTCGTCACTCCCTTTGTCACGTGGGGGACAAATCCAAGTCAAGGGGTTCCCCTGGGTTCGACAGTGCCGAGCCCGCAGGATTTCTCAAACGTTGCTGAGCAGATTGACGCGACCAAGGCCCTCGAATACATGGGCCTAACACCCGGAATGCGCATGCGCGACATCAAGGTGGACACTGTCTTCATCGGTTCTTGCACGAACAGTCGTATCGAGGATTTTCGAGCGGCAGCGCAGGTCATTAAAGGCCAAAAAGTAGCGAAAAATACTCGTTTATTGGTGGTTCCAGGGTCAGTCCGAGTGAGATTGGAAGCTGAAGCAGAGGGGTTGGACAAGATATTTACCGATGCTGGGGGTGAATGGCGCGGAGCCGGCTGCTCCATGTGTCTTGGAATGAACCCCGACAAATTGAAGCCAGGCGAGCGAAGTGCTTCTACGTCGAATAGAAATTTCGAGGGACGTCAGGGAAAAGGTGGGCGTACCCACTTGGTGTCCCCATTGGTTGCGGCAGCGACAGCAGTGTTGGGCCATCTTGGCGCGCCCAGTGATTTGTCCGCAGAATTGGGAGGTAGATCCTGATGGAGAAATTTACTACCCACACTGGCAGAGCAATCCCGATGCGGATAAGCAACATCGACACTGATCAAATAATTTCCTCTGCTCACTTGAAGCGGATAACACGAAGCGGATACGAAGATGCTCTCTTTGAGGAATGGCGGAAGGATCCAGATTTCATTCTGAACTCACCTGCGTATTCGGGAGCCACTATTTTGATAGCAGGTGCAAACTTCGGAATTGGCTCTTCGCGTGAGCATGCGGTTTGGGCATTAATGGATTATGGCTTCAAAGTAGTGATCTCTTCGCGGTTCGGCGATATTTTTCGCGGAAATTCGGGGAAAGCGGGCCTGTTGACCATACAAGTTGATCAGGACGTAATCGAACAACTATGGAATGTTGTTGAAGGCGATCCAAATACTCCCGTAAGTGTTGATCTGAGGGAGCGGAAGATACATTGCGGTCCTCTGTCAGTTGACTTCCAGATCGATGATTACACCCGCTGGCGCTATCTCGAAGGTCTAGATGACGTCGGAATCACTCTCTCGCATGCGCAGGAGATAGAAGCATTCGCAAAGTCCCGGGCCGCTTGGCTGCCAAGGATGACCCAATAGTTGTTACTTTGGGTTTCTACCTTTGCAGTCGTGCACAAACCAGATTCCTCTGAAGTCAACGCTCCCGGTGTTTTTGAATTTGTGTGGAATCGAGCTATCGAACCCAAAAGAATGCGTCGGGGCTAGTGTGAAAAGGAAGTCTCCGATCGTCATTTCCAGATCACCTTCGAGGGCGTAGCCATACTCGTATCCCTCGTGGGTTATAAAGCCCCCATCAGCGCTTGTTTCGGCACCCGGGTGATAAACGACCTCGACAAAGTGGCCGCCCGATTCGGTGACCGCAGCAAGGCGGCCCCAAGTCACGCCAGAATCCAGCGTTAGTACCTTCCGATTTGTTGCGGTGGTAGTAGAAATTCGTCCCTGTGAATCTGCCCAAATATCGCGCAGATTCTTTACTTGCTCGCCTACGCCCTGCGGCAGGGCATCTGCGGAGTCGAGGCTCTCCTCCTGACAGAGCAATGAGTCCATATCCACGTTGAGGACGCGGGCGAGGGAATACAGGGTTGCCACTGAAGGCTTGGATTTTCCATTCTCCAGTTGCGAAAGAAATGTGGCAGAGACGTTGAATTCCAACGCCATCTCCCGCAGGGTCTTCCCTGATTCTTGGCGTGTGGCTTTAAGCCGCGCACCCAATCTCACAAAGGGGTCGTCGAGGATTGTCATTTATTTTTGAAGGAATCCGCAATCGATCCCATATCCCGATCACCTAATCCCGCCCGAGAAGCTTTGGTATAGGCATTGCTTACACTTTCGGCGAGCGGCAACGTGAGACCTTGAGATTGTGCCAACTCCAAGATGAGCCCCATGTCTTTGCTAACGGTGTCGATGTTCATCGCAACGACTGGATTGGTGCCAAGAAAAGTCCCTCTCTTGTATTTAATATACGGAGCGGCAATGACGCTCTCCTCGAGGACGTCGTAGACCGATTCCAGATTCAAATCGAATTCCGAGGCCAGGGTTAATCCCTCTGCCACTGCGACATTGAGGGCGTGGACTATGGAGTTTACGACCAATTTCATGACCTGGCCGGCCCCAATTTCTCCCACCCGCACAATCTTTTTCGCGAAGACCATGAGAACATCGTGAATCTCGTCGATGTCCTTCTCATCGCCACTTGCCATGACCAGCAGTTGGTGATTCTGGATCGTGCTGACGCTTCCTGACACGGGTGCGTCGACGAATCTTCGTCCAGCTTTGGTCGCAGCGCGTCCGAGTTTCTTAGCCGTCTCGACCCCGCTCGTTCCCATGTCGACGATCACGATTGATTCGTTGCTCTTCTCCAACACGGCTGGATCTGCAAGCAAGGCAGATTCAGTGACTGGCCCGCTGACGAAGAACGAGATCGCCACGTCGGCATCTCTTAGTGCCTCCTCTGGGGTGGCCACCACGACCATGTTGGCAAAGTTGGATGCAAGCGAGTCAGCCGCTTCTCTGGATCGATTCCAGAGAATCACGGGATGACCGGCTTTGCTCAGCTCGGTAGCAACAGCAGCACCCATTCGGCCAACGCCGAGGACAGCAACGAGTTTCATCGTGTCAGAAGTAATTACTTCTTCTTCCAGTCCGCGGTTCCTGAATCGAATGTTGTGTAGGTGTATGGGTTCTCGTTCAACTTGGTGTCTGGGATCTCTGGGTACATCCCGGCCTGCCAGGTCTCCTCACCCATCTGCTCGCGCAAGTAGTCAACGGTCTCTTGGACAGCCTTCTTCGCCTTCTCCAGTTTCGAGTCAACGAGCTGGTGATTCTGCTTGACGATACGTCCATCGATGACGACCGTATGAACATCGCCGCGCTGAGCCTGCATAACAACGTGCCCATATGGATTCAAGATCGGGAACATGACAGGGGAGTTGTCATTCTTTATCAGAACAACATCACCCTTTTTGCCAACTTCTAGGCTTCCGATCTTGCTGTCCAGCTTCAAAGCTCGACTTCCACCACGAGTTGCCCAGTCAACTGCTTCTTCACAGCGCATGTGAAGGGCGCTAACCGTCTCTTTCTTTGCGTGGGCCTCAAAATGCTCTCGTGCTCGATCTGCTCCGACTGTGGTGCGCATGGCGGTGAACAAATCTGCGCTCCACCAGACGCTGGTATCCATCGAGAGTGAAACTTGAATGTCGTGTTGACGCAGTTTCCACGTTGATGGATATCCCTGACCCGCGCTCTGCTCGCTTTCCGTTGAGACGGAGACATTGCCCCCGGTTGCAGCGATTCGATTGTATGAATCGTCGGTGAGTGTGGCGGCGTGTACATAGACGGTGTCCTCGTTCATGAAGCCGTTCTCGTACATGAGTCGGATTCCATCGTCGTTGGTCGCGCCCCATACGCCAGCGTGAGTCGTAACGGGTACACCGAGTTCGCGTGCCACTTCAAAGGCAGCCTTCTCCGGGAATGTTGGATCACCAGGAACGTCGAAAGCCATCTGGAAGCCGAGCATGTCGCCCTTGCCGTCGATACGTCGCTTGATGAAATCTCTGAACTCAGGCTTGGCTGACCACTCCCACGGTCCGGCCTGGATATTTCCATACGCAAGAATGAAGCGGCCGGGCACTTCTTCTAATGCGTCAACGGCCGCATCGGCATGATCGGTGGTCTGCAAACCATGCGACCAGTCCACTGTTGTTGTTACTCCGGCGTCGATTGCTTCGATTGCGCCGAGTAAGTTTCCGGCATAGACATCTTGTGGTCTAAAAGTCTTTCCATGTTGGAGGTAGTACCAGACGAAATACTGGGAGAGAGTCCAATCTGCTCCGTATCCCCGCATGGCGGTCTGCCACATGTGCCGGTGAGTGTCGATCATTCCCGGCATGATGATTCCGCCAGTCGCATCGATCTCGATTGCATCGGCGGGGGCGCTCAGGTTGTACCCGACTTCCTTGATCAGTCCATCGACGACCAGCACATCACCGTTGTGCAACAACTTGTGGCTGTTATCCATCGTAAGAACGAGACCATTCTTGAAAAGTACGGGTCTGTTGTGTGTGCTCATGGGTCCTCTTTAGCTTGGAAGGAATACGACTGGTGTTCGTAAGAACAGCGATTATGGGTCCACGGCTGGCTTGTGTCAAGAGTCACTTAACGATTTTGTTAAGTGACAATTGTTGTTTCTGCGAAAGTCGGTTACAGTGCCCGCCAACGCACCACTTCATGATGCGTATTGTCATGTGCGAGGGGGAATCTCAATGGCAGCACCGAAGACCGCTCTCGTGCTCGGCGGCACGCAGGGCATTGGTCGCGAACTAGTCGAATTCCTGGCAGGTCGCGGCGAGAAGGTTTACCTCACCGGGCGAACTGACGAGTCAGCATCGCGGGCGGCTGCCGAGATAGGTATGGGCACAACTGGCATCGGGTTGGATCTATCGGAGCCCAAGAAGATTGCCGCCGCCCTTTCTGCTGTGGGGCCCGTCGACCATCTCATCATCAGCGCTATCGAGCGCGATTCCAACACCATCAAGTCCTATGACATTGATAAGGCGTTGCGACTCATCACCTTGAAATTAGTGGGCTACACCGAAGTAGTTCACACATTGATCGATCGCTACACAACAGATGCGTCAATTGTTCTATTTGGCGGGCTTGCTATGGAGCGGCCATATCCAGGATCAACCACGGTCTCCACCGTCAATGGTGGCGTCACGGGTTTGGTCCGTTCTCTGGCCACGGAGTTGGCGCCTATAAGAGTTAACGCGATTCACCCAGGGATCATCGGGGACAGTCCATATTGGGCAGATAAAGACAACTCTCGCGTTGTTGAGCGAACACCGCTTGGTCGACTAGTCACAATGAGAGAGATTGTTGATGCAGTCGCATTTCTGCTCGACAATCATGGAATCAACGCCGTCAACCTTCCCGTTGACGGTGGCTGGCTCGTCAAATAGAGAGTTTGGGGTTCTGATGTACCACATCACACGAATCGATAAGAGCGCGGCCACGTCGATCGAGGATTACGTTCCGCATTCGCAAGGTTTTACTCGTCAGTTGTTGATTGGTCGTGCAGTGGGTTCTCCGCACACGATGTTGACGGCGAACTGGATTGCCCCAGACGGTTTCATTGATTCGGTAGTTCACTCGTATGAATTCAGCTTGTACATCCTCGAGGGGAGTGCATCTGTCTTCATGCTCGGCGAGCGAATTCCACTGAAGAAGGATGAATGTTTAGTCATCCCGGTGGGTGTCTCGTATGCAATCAAGGCATCTTCAGAAGGCGTCCATTGGTTGCAAGTAAATGCTCCCGGCGAGATTGAGCGACCTCGTAGAAAAGACACGTATTTCACTCGCGAAAACAAGATGAACGTCGATTCGGCGGATGCGCGTGAGTTTGATCTGAGAGATCCGCGAAATCAACATGCTTTCCGTTTCGACCCGGCTTCCATGAATCTCAATAATCTGGCTGTCGGTGCAAAGAAAGATGCTCCTGCGGTGTCAGCGAGTATGGCGACCGCGTTGCTTGCATACAGTGGAATCGGCGTTCGGATGCTCATTGATCAACGGGTTGGCGCCAAGCTCCACACGATGTTTATCGTCGATTATCAGCCATCGGCGATTGCCCACCCCCATGATCACCCTTTTGAAGAGACCTACACCTTCACCCATGGACAGGTGCATGGGCTCATCGAGGGCAAGGAGTACGTCTTTGGCCCAGGCGATGTTCTCTGGTGTGCCGCCGGGTCAGATCATGGTTTCGAGCACCGTGGCGAGGGGGTCGTGCGCTGGATTGAGACCCAGGCCCCGCAGCCTCCCAGCCAGCATTCGTACCGCTTCAGCCGCGATTGGGAGTACCTCGAGCAGAAGTTGGCAGTCGAAGAGGGCTGATTAAAACAAAATCGTTATGAAATTGGTGTTCAGCAACACTTGACACGTTCGCTGTCACAGAGCACTATCCACTCAGGCAAAAATGACCCGGATCACACTGTACGTCGCGGTGTCACCCAGCCCGAAGGAGCCTCTTGCGTAAATGCGCAGGAAGATTGAGGAGGAGAAGTGGTTCTAAAGAGCAGAAGGTCCAAAGGGAGAATTGCCTTCGCAGTATTTGCGATTGCGGGTTCACTCTTGGTTAACAGCACTGTGGCCATGGCGGCCCAGAAGTCAAAGCAGATCAACGTCGCGTACCTCTCGTTCGCGATAACCAACAGCTACGACGCACCGATGCTTGCCGCTGCCCGTGCCGTAGCTACGGCATCTGGGGTGAAGGTAACTGTTTTCGATGCCGGAAATGATCCCAAGGTCCAATACACCCAGCTTCAGAACGTCATCAGTTCTGGCAAGTACCAGGGAATCATCACCCAGCCGATCTTCGGCGCAGGACTTGCGCCACTGGTTGCCAAGGCGATTGCCAAGGGAATCAAGGTCGTCAATATCGACCAGATTTTGGGAGCGAACTTCACAACCGATAAGCCGCAGGTAAAGGGCTTGTCCGCAAACGTGACATTCATCCCCTCCAAGATCGGTACCCAACTTGGACAGCAGACAATCGCGGCATGCGCCTCGAAGAATCTCAATCCATGCAAGGTTGGCTACATCTACAGCATCAAGGCTTCGACCTTGGACGTTGCGATCTACAAGGGATTCTCTGACGCAATCGCCAAGAATTCCGCAGTGCAGATCGTTGCAGAGGGTCAGTCATACTTCACTCCGAGCATTGCTCTTGGTGCAGTACAGAACATGCTTCAGGCACAACCTGACTTGAACGTCATCGTTGCATCTGATCAGGGCATCCAAGGCGCCATCCAGGCAGTCGACGGCGCGAAATTGACCGGCCAAGTTCTACTCGTTGGCTTTGGTGCAAGCGCAGTCGGAGTTGCGGGCGTAAAGGCCGGGACATGGTTTTCCGATGTCGCACAAGCACCAGCGTCCGAAGGTTCTCTTGGAATGATCGCCTTGATCAAGGCAATCAAGACAGGTAAATCCAGTGGTGCAGTCAACCCAGTAGGACAACTTCCTAATGGGGGCTTGGTGACTAAGTCATCGGCCAAATTGTTCACCGCCGAGTGGCCTGGTTAAACAAATTATGAAGAGCGCTCCCCACCGGAACTTAGATGCAGATACTCAGGAGATACGTCTTCTCGGGGTCTCAAAAAGTTTCGGTGGGGTAGTTGCTTTAAATGATGTCTCACTTGTCATAAGACCGGGGGAGATACATTCCTTGGTTGGAGAGAACGGCGCTGGAAAATCAACGCTAGGAAAGATCATCTCCGGGATTATTGCCCAAGATTCGGGCTCGCTCAATCTGGGCGATCAGGAGATGTCCTTTGGTTCTCCGCGCGATGCTCTGGCACATGGAATCGTCACCATCGCTCAGGAGCTAGCAATCGTTCCCGCCCTCACCGTGGCCGAGAACGTTCTTTTGGGAGATGAACCGCGCGCTCGCGGTTTCATAAGGCGACGTCAATTACGTAAGCAATTCAATGATTTGGCTGAGAAAGTTGGTTTCAAATTCTCCGCCGACACAATTGCGGGCTCATTGAGCATCGCCGACCAGCAGAAGGTTGAGATTCTTCGTGCACTGTCGCGAAATGCATCGATCATCATTATGGATGAGCCTACGGCGGCACTGTCTCGTATTGAATCCCATGCCTTGCATCAAGTAATTCGCTCGTTGGCCGCAGAGGGAAAGACCGTAATTCTCATATCCCACTTCCTCTCCGAGGTCCTCTCACTTTCAGACACGATCACTGTTCTCCGCGACGGTCATTTGATCAAAACGTTGGCGGCATCAGATGCGACCGAAGATGGCCTCATTGAATTGATGCTTGGTCGTTCACTTGGCGCACTGTACCCAACGAAAGTCCCGGCGAAATTTGATTCGCCGACGGTGATGTTTGTGAACAATCTTTCCGCCCCTGGAGCGTCCAATGCGTGGCTCTCGTTGAGAGCGGGGGAGATTCTGGGTATTGCAGGTTTAGTTGGGTCTGGGCGGAGCGAACTCGCACGGGCGATCTATCAAGATTCCGCAAGATATAGCGGCTCAATTACAGTCAACGGAACACCACTGTCGGGCAAATCTCCCCGAACGGCGCTTCGGAGCAGAGTCGTGATGATCCCCGAATCACGTAAAGATTCCGGTCTTCTCCTGGAGCGATCCATACAAGAGAACATCACGCTTTCCAGCCTTGAGAATTTGAGCAAGTGGGGTTGGATTCTTCGATCGAGAGAATCCAAAGTCACTAAGCAGGCACTAGAACTCGTGAAAGTGAAGTCAGCCGGCGTTAGGCAGAAAGTCTCGGCACTCTCTGGCGGCAACCAGCAGAAGGTTCTCTTTGCCCGCATGCTGCTTAACAGCCCACGAGTCCTGATCGCCGACGAGCCGACTCGTGGCGTCGATGTCGGCTCCAAGCGAGCAATCTACGACCTGCTTACCGACTTGGCCAAGGACGGACTTGGCATCATCGTAATTTC
>DASXUM010000020.1:0-28566 GCA_036504835.1 Candidatus Nanopelagicaceae bacterium | reverse complement strand
ATGTCGCGTTCCGTGGTCCTCGTTGATGCTGTTCGATCCCCTTTTGGAAAAGCCGGAAGTCTCTACGCGGAACTGCGCGCTGATGACTTGATGGTCCGAGTCCTGCGCGGGCTGATCGAGAGAAATCCCAAATTGTCGTTAAGCGAGATTGATGACGTCGCCATCGCCGCCGCCACGCAGACTGGCGATCAGGGCATGAACATCGGTCGCAGTGTGGCCCTTCTTGCAGGACTACCCAACACTGTTCCGGGATATTCCATTGACCGCTGGTGCGCCGGCGCCATGACGGCGGTGACAACGATCTCTGGCGCAATCGCCATGGGTGCGTATGACCTGGCGATTGCCGGCGGTGTTGAACATATGGGCAACCATCCCATCGGCCACCTATTCGATCCCAACCCACGCTACCTCGCGGAGAAGATCGTCGAGACAGATGCATTGGCCATGGGAAATACGGCCGAGCGCCTTCACGATCTCTTCCCCCACCTCACCCGCGAACGCGCCGACAAATACGCACTCAACTCTCAACTCAAAACCGCGCAGGCTTACAAAAACGGCGGAATTCAACGCGACCTAATCCCCGTCGCTACCCGCAGTTCCACACTCGGTTGGGGAATCGCGACGGTGGATGAACCCCCTCGTCCGACCACCACACTCGAGGCGCTCGCTGCGCTCAAGACTCCCTTTAGACCTGCTGGTCGCGTAACAGCAGGAAACTCGGCAGGGCTCAACGACGGAGCAACGGCGGCCCTACTTGCTAGCGAAGATCGCGCCCTCGAACTTGGCATGACGATCAAGGCCCGCCTCGTCACCTTCGCTTTTGCCGGTGTGCAACCAGAGATCATGGGATACGGTCCCGTCCCCTCCACAATCAAGGCGCTGAAAAAAGCTGGACTGGAAATGTCAGATATCGGTCTCATCGAGATCAATGAAGCCTTCGCTATTCAAGTTCTTTCCTTCCTCGATCATTTCGGATTGGCCGATGATGATTCGCGTGTCAATCTTTACGGAGGCGCGATTGCAGTGGGGCACCCTCTTGCTTCATCGGGGGTTCGCTTGATGCTCAATCTCGCGCGTGGATTTGAAGAACATCCCGAAGTTCGTTTCGGTCTCACCACAATGTGCATTGGCCTTGGTATGGGCGGCACTGTCATCTGGGAAAACCCACACTGGAACGGAGAGGAATAAGAATGACCACGCAACTTGAAGGTGCCCCAGAAGAAGTAGTCACCAACGCCTTTGTTCGCGATGTCGATCTCACTCCGTTCGGATTCAGCGGCACGCTGGCCCTGATCACTTTGGACAACGGCTTGGATTTCAATCGTCCGAATACTTTCGGTTTGAAATCTTTGCAGGCACTTGATGAGGCAATTTCCGAAGCAGTTTCACGCAAGCCTTCTGCAATTGCAGTTACTGGCAAGCCATTCATCTTCGCAGCTGGCGCCGACTTAACTGGCTTGGCGCATATCTCTACCCACCAGCAGGCACTTGCGATCGGGAAGATGGGCCATGCCGTCTTCCGTCGACTCGGCGAATTGGAAGTTCCAACTTTCGCCTTTATCAATGGCCTGGCACTAGGTGGCGGACTCGAGGTCGGACTGCACTGCACGTATCGGACTCTTGCCTCCACCGCGATGACAGGTCTGCCTGAAGTCTTCTTGGGGCTTGTCCCTGGATGGGGCGGCACGACTCTGCTTCCCAAACTCATTGGTCCAGAACGCGCCGTAAAGGTGATCATTCTCAATCCGCTTAACAACAACACGATGATGAAAGCCAAGGATGCATTGGAACTTGGCGTCGTAGATGCCGTCTTCGAGCCGGCCGACTTCCTCGAGCATTCAGTCGCATTTGCCGCAAGCATTCTCAAGGGCGTGAAGAAGATCGAACGAAAAGATTACACAGATGACCCTAACTGGGATTCGGCCCTTGCCACGGGTAAAGCCGCCGCCCTCAAGAAATACGGGGGCGCCGATATAGATGCGCCGCGCAGAGCACTCGAACTTATCGGAAGCGCGCGCACAGCCACCCGTAGCAGCGGCTTTGACGCCGAAGATGTGACGCTGGCTGATTTAGTCATGACCGACTCGCTTCGTGCCTCTCTCTATGCCTTCAACCTCATTCAGAAGAAGCGGAAGAAAGTTGAAGGCGCACCAAAGGCCAACTTGGCACGCAAGGTCGCCAAAGTCGGAGTTGTTGGTGCAGGTCTCATGGCCTCGCAACTTGCTCTCGTAATGGTGCGAAACCTCAAATGCCCCGTGGTGATGACAGACCTCGATCAAGAGAGGGTCAACAAGGGCGTCGGTTGGGTTCACGCAGAGATCAATAAACTCGTTGAGAAGAAGCGGATGAAACCAGAGGAAGCGGGCAGACTGATAGGTCTAGTCACGGGCTCCACTGATCAGGGCATCTATGCAGGTTGCGATTTCGTTGTTGAAGCCATCTTTGAGGAACTTTCTCTCAAGCAGCAATTGTTCAAGAATCTTGAGAAGATCGTCTCCCCCGAGTGCATTCTTGCGTCCAATACTTCCTCACTTCATGTGGAGTCAATGGCAGAAGGTCTCAAACACCCCGAGCGCGTCATCGGTTTCCACTTCTTCAACCCGGTTGCCGTCATGCCTCTGCTTGAGATTGCGCGTACCAGCAAGACAGATGACGAAACAACCGCTACGGCTGTCGCTGTCGGCAAGGAACTCAAGAAGACGATGGTCATCACGACAGATACACCCGGTTTTGCGATGAACCGCCTGCTTACTCGATTCATGGGTGAAGTCACCGATGCAATCGATGAAGGAACTCCTGTCGAAGTAGCAGACAATTCGCTGCGACCACTCGGCTTCCCGATGTCTCCATTCGAGCTCTTCGGACTTGTCGGCCCAGCTGTCATGCTCCACGTTTCAGAGACTTTCAACGCCAATCTCGGACCGCGCTACCGCATCTCGCCAACAATTCAGCGAATGGTCAAAGAGGGAGTTCGATACTTCTACATCAAGGATGAGAACGGAAAATACGTTCCCAACCCCGATGCAGTCGCACTTATTGAAAAGGGGAACAAGCCGTCAACGGCCGAACAAGTTCGCGACCGTGCTCTTCGCGCGATGGCTGAAGAGGCCCGCATGATGTTGGACGAAGGAGTGGTTGCTACTGCGGCCGAAATCGATCTCTGCATGATCTTGGGAGGCGGATGGCCGTTGGTTCTCGGCGGAATCCTGCCCTACTTGGATTCTTCGGGAATCAGTGAAGCGGTCTGCGGAAAACGCTTTCATCCTCGCGGGGTTGCATCTCTTCCTTAGAGCTATGCCACTCCACGATCGAACGTGAAAGATCCTGCACGTTGATTCCGAGGTCTTGAAAAATCTCGGCGGGTTTTGAATGCTCGATGAATTCCAGTGGCACCCCAATGGAATGAATCGGAATAGTGATCCCTGCATCCCGGAATTCCTCGGAGATGGTGCTGGCAATACCGCCGTGGCGAATTCCGTTTTCCAGCACTACGACACTGCGGTACCGGGAAGCCATCGTAAGCAACGCCTTTGGAATCGGCTTGACCCAGCGCGGGTCAACCACTGTCATCCCAATACCTTCGCGGCCAACTTGCACCGCAACATCAAGTGCGAGGTTGGCAAGTGCACCAACGCTGACTAAGAGCACATCGCAGTTCTTGTCTTGATACAAGACATCGATTCCTTCGACGCGCTCGAGTGCATCTATGTCCTTGACCACGGCGCCCTTTGGAAAGCGAACCAGCGAAGGCGCATCGTGGATATCGACGGCCTCTCTGAAGGTCTCGCGCAAACGCGCCCCATCGCGTGGAGCGGCCACGTGGATCGTTGGAATGATTCCGGCCAGGGCGAGATCCCAGATCCCATGATGCGAAGGTCCGTCATCACCGGTAATGCCAGAACGATCAAGCACAATTGTGACGCCAGCTTTGTGGAGGGCGACATCGAGCAAGAGTTGATCGAAAGCACGGTTCAGGAATGTCGAATACAGGGCGACGACCGGGTGGAGGCCGGTGAAGGCAAGGCCCGCAGCACTCGTGAGTGCATGCTGCTCGGCGATTCCGACATCGATGGTTCGATGCGGGAAAAGATTCTGAAATTCATCAAGCCCGGTTGGGCCCATCATCGCCGCAGTGATGGCAACAATGTCCAAACGTTCCTTGCCGACGGCGACCAATTCTTCGGAAAACACATTTGTCCACGATGTTCCGCCGTTGGTGACCGGAATGCCCGTCTCGGGATCGACAATGCCGACTGCGTGGAATTTTTCTGCCTCATCGGCAATGGCGGGGCTGTAACCGCGCCCCTTCTCTGTAATCGCATGTACCAATACCGGGCCACCGAAGTGTTTCGCGATTGAGAGCGCTTTCTCCATTGCCGCGATGTCATGGCCGTCGAATGGACCCATGTATTTCAAGCCGAGGTCTTCAAACATGCCTTGCGGCGCCACGATGTCCTTAATTCCCTTTTTCATTCCGTGGAGGGTTTCGTAAATCGGCATGCCTACAACTGGAGTCCGATGAAGGATCTCTTTGCCCCAGTCAAGAAAACGCTCGTATCCTTGCGTCACACGCAAGGTTGAAAGATGTTGGGCCAGGCCGCCAATGGTTGGCGAATACGAACGAGCGTTGTCATTGACAATGATGATCAGGTTTCTATCTTTCGCGGTGGCAATGTTGTTAAGTGCTTCCCACGACATTCCGCCTGTGAGCGCCCCATCCCCAACGACGACTACGACATAACGATCGTTCTGACCCGTGAGAGAGAAGCCCCGAGAGATTCCATCTCCCCAGGAAAGCGCAGTGGATGCATGAGAATTCTCGATGACATCGTGCGGACTCTCCTTGCGGCTTGGATAGCCCGAGAGCCCTCCGCGCTGTCGCAAATTATCAAAACCTGCTGCCCTGCCAGTTAGGATCTTGTGAACATACGATTGATGCCCAGTGTCGAAAAGCACGACATCCTTGGGCGAATCGAAGGTCCTATGAACCGCGATGGTGAGTTCGACTACGCCTAGGTTGGGACCGAGATGTCCGCCAGTCTTGGAGACCTTGTCGATCAGGAATCGACGAATTTCGACGGCAAGCTCGTCCAACTGCGCATGGGTTAGCTGGGCAAGGTCGGCAGGGCCGTTAATCGATTTGATCACCGACACATTCTAGGTTAGATGAGGGAACGCAGCACGTACTGCATGATCCCGCCATGCCTGTAGTAATCAGCCTCACCTGGTGTGTCAATGCGCACCTTGGCTGTGAAGGTCTTGCCATTCGCGGTCACGCTCACCTGTTGCGGGGTCGCTCCTGTGTTCAACGCCTCAATTCCTGAGATCGAGAAAGTCTCGCTCCCGTCCAGTCCCAACGAAGCGGCGGTATCGCCCTCATTGAATTGCAGCGGCAGAACGCCCATGCCAATCAGGTTGGAACGGTGGATTCGCTCGAATGATTCAGCAATCACTGCACGTACTCCAAGAAGTGCGGTGCCCTTGGCAGCCCAGTCGCGTGATGATCCAGAACCGTATTCTTTGCCCGCCAGAATGACGAGTGGAATTCCAGCTTCCTGGTATGCCATGGATGCGTCGTAAATTGTGGACTGCGCTCCTCCATCGAGGAAGTTGCGGGTGAATCCACCTTCGACGCCATCAAGGAGAAGGTTCTTCAACCGAATGTTTGCGAAGGTGCCACGGATCATTACTTCGTGATTTCCGCGGCGAGAGCCGTAGGAGTTGAAGTCCTTCCGGTCCACGCCGTGCTCGGTCAGATACTTGCCGGCTGGCGAATCCCCCCGGATGTTTCCGGCTGGAGAGATGTGATCTGTTGTCACCGAATCCCCGAGGATTGCGAGCACTCGCGCACCCTTGATGTCCTTCACTGGTTGGGGCTGGGCAGGCATCCCGTCAAAGTAAGGAGGCTTCCTGACGTATGTGGACTTGGCGTCCCACTCGAAAGTATTACCTGTAGGAGTTGCCAGTGACTTCCAACGATGATCTCCGTCGAAGACACTTGAATAGTCCTTGGTGAACATCGATGACGAAATTGAAGACTCAATAACTGAGGAGATTTCTTCAGCGGTAGGCCAGATATCTTTCAGGAAAACATCCTTGCCCTCTAAGTCCTTGCCAAGTGAATCATGGTCGAAGTCATGATCCATAGTGCCAGCAATTGCGTATGCAATAACTAGCGGAGGTGATGCCAAGTAGTTCATTTTTACATCAGGGCTGATACGACCTTCGAAGTTTCTGTTACCTGATAGAACAGCAGTGACTGCCAAGTCGTTCTCGTTGACGGCCTTGCTGACTTCAACTGGCAGCGGTCCGGAGTTGCCGATACAGGTAACGCACCCGTAGCCGACCAAGTTGAATCCAAGTTTCTCCAGGAAAGGAGTCAGACCAGCTCGATCGTAATAATCGGTGACGACCTTGGAGCCGGGAGCAAGAGTTGTCTTAACCCATGGCTTCGACGTCAAACCCTTTTCAACTGCCTTCTTTGCAAGAAGGGCTGCGCCAATCATTACAGAAGGGTTGGAGGTGTTGGTGCACGAGGTAATCGACGCAATGACAACATCGCCGTTCTTGATGGTGGTCGGAGTCTGGTTGACCTTGATGTCGATGGCTTGCCTGCTGGTCTTATCTGACAGGTAGCTCGGAAGGATCTTCTCGAGGGCTGCTTTGGAATTTGTCAGCGAAATGCGATCTTGTGGGCGTTTTGGCCCAGCAATAGAAGGAACAACGGTGGAGAGGTCCAACTCGATGTGCTCGGAGAAGCGCGGGGTATGCGAAGGATCGTGCCATAGGCCCTGCTTCTTGGAGTAACTCTCAACGAGTGCAATCTGCTCTTCGGTACGTCCCGTGAGTTTCAAGTAGCGAAGGGTCTCCTCATCAATCGGGAAGATCGCACATGTGGAACCGTACTCGGGGCTCATGTTGCCGATGGTTGCGCGATTTGCCATGGGAACCGAGACGACACCGGGTCCGTAGAATTCGACGAACTTGCCGACAACTCCATGCTTGCGGAGCATCTCTGTAATTGTGAGCGCCAGGTCCGTTGCCGTGGTTCCGATCGGAAGTTGTCCGTTGAGCTTGAAGCCAACCACGCGAGGAATCAGCATCGAGACGGGCTGTCCAAGAAGGGCCGCTTCGGCTTCAATTCCGCCGACTCCCCATCCGAGCACGCCAAGACCGTTAACCATCGTTGTGTGAGAGTCGGTTCCGACTACCGTGTCTGGATATGCCTGAAGCACGCCATTCACTTTTCGCGTCATGACAACGCGCGCCAAGTACTCGATGTTGACTTGGTGAACGATTCCGGTTCCAGGTGGAACAACCTTGAACTCATCGAAGGCGCCCTGCCCCCATCGCAAGAAGCGATACCGCTCCATATTCCGCTCGTACTCAATGTCGGTGTTCTTCTCGAACGAATCCTTGGTTCCAAAAACATCGGCGATCACCGAATGGTCAATGACGAGTTCTGCCGGGGCCAATGGATTTACTTTCGCGGGATCTCCCCCGAGTTCGACGATTGCCTCGCGCATGGTGGCAAGGTCGACAATGCAAGGAACTCCAGTGAAGTCCTGCATGATGACGCGGGCCGGCGTGAATTGAATTTCAGTGTCGGGCTGCGCATCTGGATTCCATGCTGCGAGCGCACGGATCTGCGCGGCGGTGATATTCGCCCCGTCTTCAGTGCGAAGGAGGTTCTCCAACAAGACTTTTAGGCTGAAAGGAAGATCGCCTGCTCCCTCGATTGTCGAGATATCGAAGTACTCGAAATTCTGGCCAGAAACGCTCAACTGACTCTTTGATGTGAAGGAATTGATGCTCATATCCACCTCGCTAAAAGTATCTTGATATCAAGATACCTCATTTCATTGGTTTTGGGAAGGTTTAAAGACAGCGACACACTCAACATGGTGGGTCATAGGGAAAAGGTCAAAGGCGCGCAGGCTCAGCATGGTCCAACCCATCTCCTCAAGGAAGCGGCAGTCCCGCGCGAGCGCAGCCGGGTCACAGGCCACGTAGACGACCGTGCGAGGGTGCAAGTCCACGATCTTGGCCAGCACGTTTCGACCGGCCCCTTCTCGAGGAGGATCTAGAACCACTACATCGGCGCGCTCGACCGCGTCCAACTTCTTCTCAACATCTCCAACATGAACAGCCACATTGGGCATCTGAGCGAAATTGCGTCGAGCATCAGCGGTGGCAGATGAACTCGATTCAATGAGATCTACGTGCCCGCCTTCGCCAATGATGTCGATTACGGCTGCCGTGAAAAGACCCACACCCCCATAGAGATCGAGAACAAAATCATTTTCCGCTACATGCTCCCGCACAGCGGCGGTCAATATCTCGGGGGCAAACTCGTGGCTCTGCCAGAAACTCGTATGGCTCACTTCCAGATCGTGGCCGTGAATATTCTCCTGCTGCGCCTGCGGACCTTGCGTCAGTCTTGCTTTGGATCCACGAATTGCTGGCGCAATTGCTATTGAACGCTCTCCTGACGAACTCACCGAGATTTCAACACGAGACTTCTTGGGCCATTTGCGAGTTGCCAGCTCTGGATAATTGACGCCCGTAGTTGCAATGAGGCAATCCTTAACAGGGATCACGGTATGGCTACGTGACGCATAGAATCCAATGCGACCATCATCGTCAGTGGCACTTGAAATCCTCGTCCGCCAATGGAGTGGCTCGCCGACTTCCTCCACGACAACACTCACTTCTCGCTTGGCAATGCGTGCAAATTGCTCGACGATCACGTCAGCTTTCAACTGGCGCTGACGGGCCACATTGATATGTTGGAAGTCGCATCCGCCGCAACCACCTGCATGCGAGTATTCGCATGGTGGGGTGACGCGATCTGCGGAGGGTGTTATCACTGTGACCACGTCGGCCCGGTAGAAACTTGAACCGGTGCTTGTTATCACGACTTCGACCTGTTCGCCAGGTATCGCATCCCGGACGAAAATGACCTGGCCTTCGTGGCGGGCTATGAAATGACCCCCATGGGCCACCTTTTCGATGGAGACAGAGAGATGCTCCCCCATTACAAAGGATTTAGCGCGTTGTCCCTCCATAAGTAGTAAGCCTATGCGCATCTGGGGTGTAGGTTTTCCCCGTGCACGTCGTAATCATGGGATGCGGGCGCGTCGGTTCTTCGCTCGCGAATGAACTTGAAGCGGCCGGACATTCAGTAGCCATCATCGATCAGTCCCGCGAGGCATTTCGCCGTCTCGGCGCCAATTTCAATGGGCATACCGTCGCCGGCATCGGCTTCGACCGAGACACCCTGCTTGAGGCCGGTATCGAAAGAGCCGAAGCATTCGCGGCGGTCAGCAATGGAGATAACTCAAATATCCTCGCCGCACGAGTAGCGAGAGAGACCTACGGCGTCAAGAATGTAGTCGCCCGTATCTACGATCCAGGTCGAGCTGAGATCTACCAGCGTCTGGGAATTCCGACCGTAGCCACTGTGCTCTGGACATCTGACCAGATTATGCGCCGCCTCCTTCCAGAAGGCTCGCGCTCCGAGTGGCGCGATGCCAGTGGTGCAATCCAACTGTGCGAGATGCACATCGACACAACGTGGTACGGCAGCCCGGTTACCCGAATTGAAAACGTCACTCCTGCACGCGTCGCTTTCATTACGCGTCTAGGTGAAGGTCTTATCCCTGACGAACACACAGTTCTGCAAGATGGGGATCTCATTCATGTCATGGTCCGCGAACAAGACATTGCCATAGTCGAAGCCGCACTCGCCCACTCACCTGAGGATGCATCATGAGAGTTGCCATAGCAGGTGCGGGAAATGTTGGTCGGGCCATCGCCCGCGAATTGTTGGATAACGGTCATCAGGTACTTCTTATCGACCGAGATCCAAAGGCTTTGAAGTTGGAGAGCGTCCCAGATGGCGAATGGCTGTTGGCTGACGCATGCGAAGTAACGTCGCTAGACAATGCCAAGCTCAACACCTGCCAGGTTCTCATTGCGGCAACTGGCGATGACAAGGTCAACCTTGTTGCCTCGCTGCTCGGCAAAACCGAGTACGGCGTTCCTCGCGTTGTGGCGCGCGTAAACCATCCGAAAAATGAATGGCTCTTTGATGCGTCCTGGGGTGTCGACGTCGCAGTATCAACCCCCCGAATCATCTCCGCTCTCGTCGAAGAGGCGGTCAGTGTCGGAGATGTTGTGCGTCTCTTCTCATTCAAGAAGGGTCAGGCAAACCTCGTCGAACTAACTTTGCCGGATGACTCTCTCTGCATCGGCAAGACGGTTGAAGAAGTGCCACTGCCCGAGAACTCCACACTTGCCGCCATAGTGAGAGATGGACGGGTTATCACCGCGCGACCACACGATGTCTTTAGCTCTGGGGATGAACTCCTCTTCGTTGCCTCAGCCGATGCTGAGAACAAGTTGAAGTCCTGCTTTATTCAAACTCCCTAACAGGCCGCGCTAGACCGTCGCGATCACGGTGCATGTAATAAGAGCGATCGACACCCCAAGTTCTACGACACCTAGGGTGCCAGGGCGCAGTCCGGGTTTCACGAGGATTGTCCGCACCAGCGCCAGAGCAAACGGAATCGCCAGATACCAGGGTTTGGCATAAACCATCAGCAAAACCAATACGACCAAGTGGTAAACCAGACTGGCTCTGTGCCAATTTCGATTCTTCACTTCCCTGATTAACGACTTCACATGGATAACCGAGCCGGCAAAGAAGATCATCGACATCAGGGCAGCAATCCATATTCCATGCGGGAGTCCATGCAGGGACGAATGGTTCTTGGCGACCTGATACATCAACACCGGCTCCATGGACGCAAGCCCGACTAGGAGCAAATCATTGGTTATCCCACGCTCACGTCCGGCCCACGACAAGTAGATGCTTATGGCCCAGATTGCAGCGACAAAGAGTCCGTACACGATCAGCCAGGGTCGAAGCACCAGAAGGAGTGCAATCCCTACCAAGGTAATGACAAGCCACGGAGTTGCGAATCGCAATTCTGCTTTTGCCTTGGAACTCCATTTTCCGCGACGGATTCGCATAACCAAAGCGCGACCCAAGAAATACGAAACTGGGTATCCGCTCACCCACGCTAGGAAGAAGATCAAACCCGTCGCGTTGCCGGCACCCAGAAACGAAACAATGATCGCGGGCACTATAAGAAAGGCCCACGCCCCGTGTTGTGGTGGAAACTTCACGCTTGTTCTTGTTCGGGCTTTACACTTGGAACTGCGCGCAGAACTACCCATGATCCCCAAGCGGCTAAGAGAAAGAGCGGGTAACCCATCACCAGCCGCGCAGTGCCGAGTGCATTGATATTTCCGGCTTTGTAGAGTGGATACTGAACGATCAATCGAGAAATAAAGAGGGCAACCCAGAGCCATCCAGCTCGTGTGTATGCCCGTTTTCGTTCTGGAACTTTGCGCCATGCGAGGTTCTCACCCAGAATCGGTCCCAGCAACAAGCCCAGAATCGGCAGGCCAATGAGGTTGAAAATCGCATAGGCGGCGCCGTAGACCACGTTGATGATCAGCCCAGGGAGATAGAAGTCAACAGCGTGCCCGGTCTTGCGCGCAAGCAAGGCGCAGAACGCAACACCGACGAAACCAGAAAGTACGTGCTGCAGAGTGTCACGTCGCATCAACCGAATGACAGTTAGAAGCGCCGATGTTATCAACGCCGCGATCACAGCGCCTTTAAGTCCATGGCCAATGTTGTAAGCGATCAGAAAGACAAGAGATGGCAGACCCGAATCGAGCAGTCCCCTCTTGCCGCCTAATGCGTTGATTATCTTGCTCTTGTCGCTCTCCATCATGTTCTCCCCGTTGATCCAAAGCCATCGGTGCCACGTCCAGAACCTGGCAGATCCGCAACTTCAATGAATTCTGCACGTTCGACTTTCTGAATCACCAACTGCGCGATTCGATCTCCTCGAGTAAAAGTCACGGTCTCCTTTGGATCATGGTTGATCAAAATCACTTGAAGTTCGCCACGGTACCCCGCATCAACGGTTCCTGGTGCATTGACCATAGAGACACCATGTTTGATTGCCAGGCCGGAACGTGGATGGACGAAGGCTGCGTAACCATCCGGCAATGCAATCGCAATGCCAGTTGGTATCAACTTCCGCTCACCCGGTGCAAGGCTCACATCAATACGCGTGACAAGGTCGGCACCTGCGTCTCCGCCCTTTGCATATGTCGGAAGCGGAACTCCATCATCAAGTCGCTTGATTAGCACCGCGACCATTAAGGATTGATCTCGCTAGTTCTTTGCTCGATCACGGATTGATCTCGAAGTCTGGATCAGCAAAAGCAAGCATCTCTGGATGTTTCTTCACGTACTCCAGATATTCCTTGGGTGCGTTGGTGAGGAAGTGATTCATAGTGACAATTACATAGAGGGCCGAAGCTTTGACCGCCAATGGACCTTCGGGAGAATCCAAACGACCTTCGGCGCTGCAATAGACCTTGCGATTGACCTGGCCCGTGATATCGGCGGTAATGTGAAGGGTTGTCCCAATCGGAACAGGCAGAAGAAAATCTGTCTCTAATCGTGCCGTCACAGCCGGTGAGCGCAGCAGCCACATCAATTTTCCGAGAGCTTCATCAAAGGCCAAGGAGAGCAACCCACCGTGGGCCAAACCGGGGGCTCCTTGGTGATTCTCCGTCACGGTGAATTCCGCGGTGAGATTGGCCGCCTCGCCAGCATGAGCGACCAGGTGCAGACCCGTGGGGTGAAGGTCTCCGCACCCGAAGCAGTGGCCAAAATGGGAGGGAATCTTGGAACCAATTGCTGGCGCCTTTGGGTGTCGCTGTGGAATTTGCGCCCCTTCCGGGGGGATGGTGCTTGCGATCCTGCTCATACGCTCAAGGTTACTTGAAAATCCGATACCTTCAGTCCTGTGCCACCTGTCAAAGACGAGAGAATCCTCTATAAGGAGACGGTGCGGCCTCCCCTCTGGCTCTTGGCCTTCATCTTCTTCCTGCTGGCATCGGTGGCGCTCTCGATCTGGGCCGCCTTCGACAACCGCTCGGGATTGATCGCCCTCATCCTGGCGGTCATAGCATTGCCGGTGATCAACAACGCGATGCTTCTTCACATCCGGGTGGACGCCATGGAGTTGCGAGTCGGGCGAGCGCACATCGAACGCCAATACCTAGACGGGGCTGTGGCCCTCACGATTGACCAGATGCGCCTGACGAGAGGTCGCGACGCAGACCCGGCGGCCTACCTGGCGCTGCGATTCTGGCAACCGCGAGGCGTGAAAATCGGTGTGCGAGATCAACGAGATGCAACGCCGTATTGGTTGATCAGCTCGAAGAAAGCCAACGATCTAGCGCAAGTTTTGAATAATCAGAAAAAAGAAGCCTAAGAGTTAGAAGCATTCCTTACAGACAGCCGTAGGGCCTTCGCCCTTGGCCAACTGAGTGATGTGGTGGACTAAGAAGCATCGCGAGCAGGTGAACTCGTCTACTTGCTTGGGAACCACGCGGACAGAGAGTTCCTCACCCGAAAGATCGGCTCCCGGCAATTCCAGAGTCTCGGCAGCCTCAGCCTCGTCGACATCTACCTGTCCTGATTGGGCGTCAACGCGCCGAGCCTTGAGTTCTTCAAGAGACTCTTCGTGGAGTTCTTCGTCGGTTTTTCTGGGGGTGTCGTAGTCAGTAGCCACTACTTCCCTCGCCTTCTTAAGTGTGTAGAACCTCGCCAGGGCGAATTACCGCAGCGCGCGCATATTCGCGCATTTAACACCAATCGGCTGGTATAACCCTCGGCGTGTCGCGAATATTCCCCGTAAATGACTAGGAGATTGGTCTCAACTGGGGTAAAGATAGGGGGCAAAGACCGAAAAGACCAATTTTCACTGGTTTTTAGTAATTTGACCGTCCGTAGGCGCTGGGCTTGGTCGGGGCAGGGCTCGATTTTGTAGCCAATTTGAGGACTTTTATCTCCTTGCCCGTAGGCGAGATCACATACCAGACACCCTGCGCACCCTGTCCCCTGACCTGGCCTGGGGAGGTATCAAAGGCAAAGGTATAGATGGGTCGGCCGTTAATTGTCACTTGTCGCCCGCCTTTGATCGCAATCGTGCCCACTTTTCCTTTAATACCCACGACCTTGGGTTTCTTGGTCGACGTCGTGATCGCGGGCCAATTTGCAGCGCACTCACCTGTGCATGCACTGACACCGGAATTGGCCTTGTCCATGTCAAAGAAATAGGCGCTCATGCCTTTGCCGTTCACCACAATCTTGCCCAGAGATGAGGAACCAATTTTCAACACAGCATTTGTCGCCGCCGCACTAGTCGTGCTTGCGAATATAGTTAACAAAAGAAGCGGAATAAGTGTCTTGCCAATCAATTTTCTTTCCATACCGCTAAAACGAGACCACGGCTCAAAAGGTTCAATCTGAGATTAGGTGGCCTCGTTTACTTGTTGGGCCAGGGCCGCGTCCACCCGCGCATGAATTGCAGTGCCCTCTGGGACATACTCTTCGCTGATGATCTCACCCCGCTGGTGAATCGCACTGACAAGATCGCCCCGACCGTAGGGAATCGTCACATCGATCTCAATGAGAAGTAGAGGCAGAGACTTCTCAATGGCAAGAAGCAGACCCTCGATCCCGAAGCCCGTGCGGGCCGAGAATGCGTAGCTATTCTTCTCAGTCCTGAGTATCTGCATAACGATTGCGGGATCGGCCACATCCACTTTGTTGATCGCGATGATTTCAGGGATGTCTGCGCCGCCAATTTCGGCAATGACCTCGCGCACCGCCCTGATCTGCTCGAAGGGATCGGGGTGAGAACCATCTACCACGTGAACGATTAAATCTGCGTCCTTGACTTCTTCCAGCGTGGATCTAAAAGCGTCGACAAGTTGATGAGGCAAGTGTCGTACGAATCCAACGGTGTCGGTGAGGGTGTAGATGCGACCATCGCTTGTGCGAGTCTGCCGCACCGTGGGATCAAGGGTTGCAAAAAGCGCATTCTCAACGAGAACTCCCGCGTTGGTCAGAGCGTTGAGGAGTGATGACTTTCCGGCGTTGGTGTAACCCGCGATTGCAACTGATGGGACGCGATGACGACGGCGCTCTTGTCGCTTGGTATCACGCGACACCTTCATCTCCTTGATCTCGTCTTTCAGTTTTGACATCTTGTCGCGAATACGGCGTCGATCGGTCTCGATCTTGGTCTCACCAGGTCCACGACCTCCGATACCCGCGCCGCCAGCGGCACGTCCACCAACTTGGCGCGATAGCGAGCCACCCCAACCACGCAAGCGCGGAAGCAAATATGACATCTGGGCCAGTTCGACCTGCGCCTTTCCTTCTTTGCTTTTTGCATGCTGGGCAAAGATGTCCAGAATCAAAGCGGTTCGGTCGACGACCTTGACCTTCACCTTCTCCTCCAAAGTTCGAAGCTGCGACGGAGATAACTCACCATCACAGATGACGGTGTCAGCGCCTGTTGCAACAACCACCTTGCGAAGCTCTTCGACTTTTCCCGACCCGATATAGGTCGAAGGATCTGGTTTATCTCTTCGCTGAATCAGTCCCTCTAGAACCTGCGAACCGGCCGTTTCGGCTAGGGCTTTCAGCTCTGCAAGTGAATTTTCTGCCATCTGGGCGGTGCCTTCGGTCCATACGCCTACCAAGACAACGCGTTCCAGTTGCAGTTGGCGGTATTCAGCAGAGGAAATATCTTGAAGTTCGGTGGAGAATCCTTGTACACGACGAAGGCCTTGTCGTTGCTCTAACTCAGGCTGTGATTCTTCTTCGCCTGCATCGTAATCCTCTGCAACTCGGGCGCTTTCGCGCAGCAGTGCTTCGAATTGATCTTCGGCTTCATCGCGCTTTGTCATTAATTCACCACCCTAAGAAATCAGTGAAGTGATGTCGTGCTCGCTGATAAGAACTGCGGGGCCTGTGAGTGTGGCATTTGAGTGGCCATCGATTTCGACTTCCAACCTGCCACCGGGAGGATAGATCACCCATCGGGCCGGCAATCTCTCTTTGCGAGAAAGCGAGGCGGCCAGTGCAACCGCGCATGTGCCAGTTCCGCACGACCTCGTCTCGCCAACACCGCGTTCGAAGACGCGCATCTTCAAGTCGCGACCTTCTCCAAATTCGACGAACTCGACGTTCACGCCCTCGGGGTAAGCATCCTTCGGGGTAACAGTGGGTGAAACCTTGAGGTCTCCTGCTTCATCGAGTGAGTCAACAAAGACCACGGCATGCGGGTTGCCCATATCGATGTTGTATCCCTGCCAGACCTTCTCGCCCACTTTCACGGTGACCTCGTCTTCATCGGCGGAGATTTGTCCCATGTTGACGGTGATATCACCGACAGCTGGAACCCGTAGATGTTTCAGGCCAGCGCGGGTGTCGATGGCGAAGATTCCCTCGGCTTGATGACCGCGTTCGACGAGGTAGCGAGCCATGACTCGGATGCCATTGCCGCACATCTCCGCGATAGAGCCGTCCGCATTGCGGTAATCCATAAACCAGCGACCGGCGCGCTTTGCGATGCGGATCAATCCGTCCGCGCCGATGCCGGTGGTGCGATTGCAAATCGCCGCTACTTGGGATGATGAAATGGAGATCTTCTCGTCGGGGTCAAAGACAAGGACGAAGTCATTCTCGGTGCCATGGCCGTACGTGGCCATTACCTGCTGCGTCGTATTCATATCTGCGACGAGTTTAACCGTTTATTCCGATAGCGGGCTTGGCCAAATGAGCCCGAATGGTCTCCAGGCGGGGTTGTTTCGGTGATATCCATTGAATTCGACGATCGCGAGAGAACCAGGTCTCTTGTCTGCGTGCATATTGACGGGTGGCGCGCTTCGTATCTTCTTTGGCTTCATCTTCGGTAATTTCTCCGGCCAAGTACTTCAACACCTGCGCATACCCAAGGGCCAACTGTGCCGTGCGCCCTTGTCGAATTCCGGCCTCGATCAGCGCTTGCGTCTCGGCGACCAGTCCTTTCTCCCACATTCGCTCCACTCGATCATCGATGCGGGTCGCCAAGCTTTCACGATCCATAACCAGGCCAAACTGACGCGCTTCCGGATAACGCGTGCTCTCCACACGTGGGAGGTTTGCAGTAAACGGTTTGCCGGTGATCTCAATAACCTCAAGGGCACGAATGACCCGCCGAATGTTCTGTGCATCAATCGCCAGAGCAGCCGCAGGATCAAGCTTTGCCAATTTCTCATGCATTGCCGCCCCGCCGATCTTCTCGGCCAATTGGTTCAAACGATTGCGTACTTCAGGATCCGTATCCGGGAAATTCAAATCATCTAATATCGCCTTAATGTAAAGACCTGTGCCGCCGACGATGATCGCGTTCTTTCCGCGGGATTCAATTGCAGAAATCAATTCGCGTGCACTCTGCTGGTACCAGGCAACGCTGGCGTCTTCGGTGACATTGAGGACATCCAGAAGGTGATGGGGTATTCCCTTTCTTTCTTCCAGGGATAATTTCGCCGTACCTATATCCATACCTCTGTACAACTGCATGGAGTCGGCGTTGATGATCTCGCCATTGATTTCGGTGGCTAACGAAATCGCCAGATCGCTCTTGCCTGTTGCGGTCGCCCCGCAAATAACGATGACACTCATGAACGAGAAGAAGGCATTCCTAATAGCAGAGGCTCGCGTTTGCCTTCAGCAGTGAGTAATTCAAATGCATCCCCACCGCGGGTACGACGCACACTCAGAGCATCGCCCGAGAGGAAGTGAGGAGCCGCATCGGTAATCCGAACTTCGACGACATCACCCGGTCTGGGCACATCCACATTGTCGAAAGTGAAATGCGCCAGGCGGAAATCTTCGGTTCGACCCGACATCCTCCCGCGTTCGGCATCTCTGCGTCCTTCGTGCTCGGTTACGAGTACATGCATCGAGCGATCGATAGCTTCTTTGTTCACCGACAATGAGAGTGCCTCTTGGTGAGCGTGCAATCGCGTATAACGCTCGCCGACCACATCTGCGGGAACCTGATCCGGCATGGTGGCGGCGGGGGTTCCGGGGCGCTTGGAATATTGGTAGGTGTAGGCCGCGCTGAAACGAGCCTGTGTGCACAGATCCAAGGTCGCCTGGAAATCTTCTTCCGTCTCCCCCGGGAAGCCAACGATGATGTCGGTCGTAATCTGAGATTCGGGAAGAGCCTTGCGCACTCTTTCGATGATCCCCAAATAACGGTCGGTTCGATAAGAGCGGCGCATCTGCTGCAAGACCTTGTTGGAACCGGATTGGAGTGGCATGTGAAGATGGGGCATCGCATTCGGGGTCTGCGCCATTGCCTCGATGACATCATCAGTGAAATCGCGAGGGTGCGGAGACATAAATCGAACTCGTTCGAGACCCTCGACCTTGCCGCAATCGCGGATTAACTTGGCAAAGGCTTCTCGATCGCCAAAATCAACCCCGTAGGCATTGACGTTCTGACCAAGCAGAGTGATTTCAATGACGCCTTGTTCGACCAGAGTGCGAACTTCCTTCATGATGTCGGCGGCGTCGCGGTCCTTCTCGATACCGCGAAGGGTGGGGACGATGCAGAAGGTGCACGTGTTATTGCATCCCACTGAAACCGAGACCCATGCAGAGAATGCCGAGAACCGTCGCGCTGGAAGAGTCGAGGGAAAATGTTCGAGGGACTCCAGGATCTCGATCTGAGATTCTTCTTCAATGCGGGCGCGCTCTAGCAAGATAGGAAGTGACCCGACGTTGTGAGTGCCAAAGACCACGTCGACATACGGCGCCTTCTTCAGAATCAGAGCTTGATCCTTCTGCGCCAAACATCCGCCAACCGCAATCTGCATCGCCGGATTGGCTTTCTTTAAGGGTGCGAGAAAACTCAAATTTCCGTAGAGCTTATTGTCGGCGTTCTCGCGGACTGCGCAGGTGTTGAAAACAACGATGTCAGCTGTCTCCCCCTTAGCGGCCGGAATGTAGCCTGCCTCGTCTAGGAGCCCGGAAATTCGCTCGGAATCGTGCACATTCATCTGGCAGCCGTATGTCTCGACTGTGTAGGTGCGCGTCATTGGGCAATTGTAGTGGCGGGGCTAAATCCCCAATTCGCGCATTACAGAGTTGATCAAGCCTGAGGAGAAGCCGCGTCGCGCCAGGGCGCCCTGAATTCGCCGTTGAATAAGGTCGCGATCCAGATGGGCGATGGGACGGTATTTTCGAGTCGCTAACTCGAGGGCTAGGTCATGCTCACGGTTCTCATCGATCTCGCAGGCCACAATCTCGATGATGTCGCCTTCGACTCCTTTGGCCCGCAACTCGTTCATGATCATCCGCTTGGAGAGTTTTTTGGTCCGCTGGCGTGACTCGCTCCAACTTCTCGCGAACTCCTCATCGTTGATCAACCCTTGTTCCTGCAACCGGTAGAGAACGGCGTTGGCGATGTCCTCGGCAATACCGCGCTTTTTCAGATGGGCAAAAAGCTCGCCCCTACTCTTGGCTCGAGGCGCCAGCGCAATAAGCGCGATCGTCTGAGCGGCGGAGTAAGGGTCAGAGCTTTCGTCCATGTGCGTGGTGGAAATTAGAAGTCAACCTCAGCTGTTGCCTCGTTTACCGCGGCAACAAGATCGGGATCAATTGGCGTTGGTGCGTAATGCGCGCGAATCTTGGTCTCAATATCGTTGGCAAGATCTGGGTTATCAAGAAGGAAGTTACGAGAATTCTCTTTTCCTTGACCCAGTTGATCTCCTTCGTAGGTGTACCACGAACCGGACTTCTTCACGATGCCGATTTCTACACCTAGATCAAGCAGAGAGCCTTCGCGAGAAATTCCGACGCCGTAGAGGATGTCGAATTCTGCTTGCTTGAAGGGCGGAGCCATCTTGTTTTTAACAACCTTTACGCGGGTCCGGTTACCGACTGCTTCTTGACCGTCTTTCAAGGTTTCGATGCGACGGATATCCATGCGGATTGAGGCGTAGAACTTCAACGCCTTACCACCGGTGGTTGTCTCTGGAGAACCGAAGAAGACACCGATTTTCTCGCGCAACTGGTTGATAAAGATTGCCGTTGTCTTGGATTGGTGCAGGGCGCCGGTGATCTTTCGCAGAGCCTGGGACATCAGACGAGCTTGCAGACCCATGTGGGAATCGCCCATCTCGCCTTCAATTTCAGCGCGTGGAACAAGGGCTGCAACAGAGTCGACAACAACAATGTCGAGTGCACCAGAGCGGATCAACATGTCCATAATTTCAAGGGCCTGCTCGCCCGTATCCGGTTGAGAGACCAAGAGTGCATCAATATCGACGCCGAGCTTCTTGGCGTACTCAGAATCAAAAGCGTGCTCCGCATCGATGAAAGCTGCGATACCACCAGCTTTTTGCGCATTGGCAATCGCGTGCAGAGCCAGGGTTGTCTTTCCCGATGATTCTGGGCCGTAAATCTCCACGATACGTCCACGTGGAAGGCCGCCAATACCGAGGGCGATATCCAAACTAATAGAGCCAGTGGGAATAACTTCTACGAGAACGTTGCCGCGTTCTCCCATCTTCATGACCGCTCCTTTGCCGAATTGACGTTCAATCTGGGCAAGGGCTGTATCTAGGGCTTTGGTGCGGTCGTTATTTGCTTTATCTGCTGCAGCAGCCACTTTTCTTTCCTTTCAACTAAACGTCGTTTGCGACGAGTTACGGTCCAGAAGGTACGGAAGGCCACTGACGAGGGATCGGCTCATGGGCCGGCATCGTGGAAACCGCTCTGGTTGGGTAGAAGAAGAGTATCCGAACACCTGTTCGAAATGCACGACACGCCCAGCGACGACTTGGAATTGAACGTTACAAAACCGTGATAAAAAAATCTGCAAATCTCTTGCGCTTTGCCGTGGTGGCAATCTACTGTTCCCCCCAACGACTTACTAAAGTAAGTAAAGAAAGTAAGTATCACGCTAAGGGGGCGAGGCGATGAGAGACAGTACCAACGAGGTCCTCCGGGCCATCGCCACCTACGGACCCGTCTCCCGCGCCCAATTGGCGCGAGATTTGGGCCTGAGCGGACCCACCCTTACCCAGGCCACGAAATACCTCTTCGATCGCGGCCTTATCGCGGAAGTAAAGCAGTCTCCTTCGACAGGTGGTCGGCCGGCCACCTTGTTGGGGCTGGTGGCCAATGCGGGACAGGTACTTGGCCTCAAGTTGACCGAGAATCACGCGGTCGGAGTCTGCGTCAATCTCCACTCCGAGATCATGTGGAATTTTGAGGAGCCGTTTAGTTCTCGCGGCGATGCGGCGGTCAAAGAACTCATCGCCATCCTCAAGAAACAATCCAAGAAGATCAAGGGACAGTTGCTCGGAATCGGAATCGGCATTCCGGGCGTAGTCTCCCCCGTTGACTCGGGAACCGCCGACTCGGCGATGCTGGGCTGGGATAGGGCCAATGTCGGCAAGCAGATATCAGATGCACTCGGGACACCCGTTCTTCTAGAAAACGACGTCAATACCCTTGCCGTAACCGAGAGTCTCTACGGTCACGGCCGCGATGTCAGCAACTTCCTGACGATCACCCTCGGTCGCGGAATCGGCATGGGAATTGTCATTCACGGTGAACTCTTCGCAGGATCTTACGGAGCAGGCGAATTCGGACACGTCCATGCCGTGCCAAACGGGCGCCCATGCGAGTGCGGAAAGATCGGATGTCTGGAGACAGTGGCTTCCAGCCCTGCCATTCACGAAGCGGCTGTCGCCGCGGGGTACATCTCCAAGTCGGCGCCCATGTCCACACTGTGGGAGGTCGCCCGCAAAGACAAGAAGATTGCAAGGGAACTCTTTGGCAAGCCAGCCGAGCTTCTGGGAATCGCTCTCGCAAATGTCATCAACGTCTTTGGTCCCGAGTTGGTCTTCATCAGCGGTGAAGGGGTCGAAGGCTGGGATCTCTGGGAATCATCGTTCAAAAAGGCATTGGACTCTCATGTCGTACCCACGATGAATAAATATGAAATTGAAGTCGATCCATGGGATGACGCAAAGTGGGCACTCGGTGCCACTGCAATCGTGTTACAGGCCTCTCTCAGCAGAAACAACCGCACCAACGCAAGTTTTGCAGAGGTCAAGAACCGTCTGCGAATTGCCACCAAACTAGAGAGCAACGTGTCATGACGCGCGCATCTAGGAAACGAAGCAACGGAGTCGCGGCCGCCCTCTTTATTGCGCCAAGTTTCATTCCTCTGCTGGCGTTCTTTGTTCTTCCGATGATTGCTGCTGCCGTGCTGAGCTTCACCAGCTGGGATCTGCTTTCCCCTCCTCACTGGATCGGCTTTGCGAATTTCAAGCAACTTATCCATGACAAAGAATTTCTGCACTCACTCATCAATACGTTGATATTTATCGCCGGATATCTGCCGATCGTCTATGTATTGGGATTGTCCGCAGCCCTTGCCCTCAACCGCAAATTCAAAGGTTCGGGCGCCCTCCGCGCAATGTACTTCTTGCCCGTCATTACCAGCTGGGTCATCGTGGCACTTCTTTGGAAGTGGATCCTCAATCCCAGCGGCGGGTTGGTTAACTCTGCTTTACACGTAATTGGAATCCAGGGACCTGGTTGGTGGACAAGTAAGTCGTGGTCGATGGTCTCGGTCATTATCCCTTCCGCCTGGAAAGACCTTGGTTACGTCATGCTACTTCTGCTGGCTGGTCTGCAAGCGATCCCGCCTGAGTACCAAGAGGCCGCCGCGATTGATGGTGCGTCCAAACGACAGATCCTTTTCCGCATCACCCTTCCTTTACTAACGCCGGCAACTTTCTTCGTGCTAGTTATCAGCCTCATCAATAACTTCCAAGTATTCGATCAGATCTGGGTTATGACCGCAGGGGGCCCAGAAGGTTCAACTAACGTGGTGGTCGGAGAGATCGTGAAAAACTCCTTTAACTACGGGCATATGGGCTACGCGTCGGCTTTGAGCATGGTTCTCTTCCTCATCATCATGGTCGTAACGGTCGTCCAAGTTCGTCTGCAGAAGCGGTGGGTGAACTATGAGTAAAGCAACTATGGCAAGACGAATTGCCCGACCAAAAATCTTCACCACCTTCTTCGGATTACTTATGCTCTTCCCCTTCTTCTGGATGATCAGTTCTTCATTGAAGAACAGCGTCGAGGCATTCGCTACTCCGCCAACGCTTTTTCCAAAGCATCCAACCCTCGAGAACTACCGTCACGTCTTCCAGGCTATGGATTGGCCACGACTCTTTCTCAACAGTATTTCTGTGACCGTCATATGTGTCTTCCTTCAACTATTCACCTCGGCGCTTGCCGGCTATGCCTTTGCACGGTTGAACTTCCGATTCAAGAACACAATTTTCATGATCTATTTAGCCACGATGATGATTCCGCTGCAGGTAATCATCGTTCCGCTCTTCATCGAGATGCGGCAGTTAAACCTCATCGACAGCCTTGTCGGCTTGGGATTGCCTTCAATCGTGACTGCATTCGGAGTCTTTCTTATGCGCCAGGCGATGTTTGCCATCCCCCGTGAACTCGAGGAAGCGGCCATCCTGGATGGGGCGAGCCACTTCAGGATGTTCTTCTCAATTGCACTCCCTCTGTGTACCCCGACTCTCGCGGCCCTCGCGATTCTTTCTTTCATGTCAGTCTGGAACGCCTATCTGTGGCCGCTTGTCGTGATATTCAGTCCCGAGAAGATGACGCTTCCACTTGCGTTATCGAATCTCCACGGCGAGAACCTCACCGACTGGCCAATGGTCATGGCGGGGACAACTATTGCAGTCATTCCTATTGCAATCACGTACCTGATTCTGCAGAAGCAGATCGCACAAAGTTTTCTCACGGCCGGACTCAAGGGATGAAATTGTCTCTTGGGTTACCTATCCGCCGTGAGAAAGGCCTTTACGGGCTAGCTTCACCACTTACTAGGGGGGAAAGAAATGAAAGGCACTAAAAGAAAAATCTGGGCCGCCGGCATTGTCGGCATTTTGGTGGCGAGTGTTGGGCTAGTCAGCAATCCTGTTGTTGCTGCTTCCAAGACAACCATCAACTTCTTCACCTTCACTGCGGTCCCTGACCACATGAAGGATTTGCAAGCCATGGTTGCTGCCTTCGAAAAGAAGAACCCAACCATCCACATCAACATCCAGTCTGCTGCTTACGCAGATTACTTCACCAAGTTGAAGACCCGCGTTGCCGGAAATCAGACACCGGACACCTTCGAACTCAACTACGAGAACTTCGTCACGTATGCAGCTGCTGGTACCTTGCTAGACCTAAACAAGGCCAATAAGAAAGATCACTCGTTCAAGAAGAGTGTCTACTACGGCAAGGCCTACGATGTTTTCAACCTCGGTGGAAAGCAATTCGGAGTCCCATCCTCATTCTCAACTGTAGTTCTCTACTACAACAAGGACCTCTTCAAGCAGGCAGGCGTAGCCCTTCCTACTTCTAAGTGGGACTGGAGCGATGAGGCTGCCGCTGCAGCGAAGTTGAAGGCGAACCTTCCTGCCGGAACATACGCCGACTTCCAGCCAACTCAATTCTGGGAGTTCTACAAGGTTCTGGGTCAGGCTGGTGGTCAGTTCCTCAGTGCAGACAAGAAGACCGCACTGTTCAACAAGCAACCAGGCATCAATGCCCTTAACTGGCTCGTAAGCAAGACTCAGAATGGCTGGACTCCTACCAAGGCTCAAATGGGAACACAGGCTGACGATGCGATGTTCAAGGCTGGCAAGATCGCCATGTACCACTCCGGCATCTGGCTATTCTCTGCATTCAAGGACGCCCCATTTAGTTGGGATATCGCCGTTGAACCAGGCGGAGTAACACCTGGCAATCACTTCTTTGCCAACGCAGTTGTTGCGTCTGCAAAAACCAAGTACCCATATGCCGCTTGGAAATGGGCACAATTCATGACCAGCGATCCTGCTGCAGTGAAGATCCGCCTTGCCGCTGGTTGGGAAATTCCGGCCATCTCAAACAAGGCAGCTCTTGCTAGCTACTTGGATCAGAATCCACCTGCCAACCGTCAGGCGGTATTTGAAGCACTGAAGAACCCTGTAACTCCTCCAGTCATTCGTCAACAGAATGAAATGCAAGACACTGTTAACGCATGGTTGGAAAAGGCACTCAATGGATCAGTTTCTGTAACTGAAGCATTGAACTCTGCTGCAAGTGATGTAAACGCAATTCTCGCAAAAGAATAACTAGGGGGTAATGGAGTTGCGGCCTCCCGGGGCCGCAACTCCATTCAACTTTCATTTCCCAAATCAAGAGGGCTACGAGAAAAGATGGTAAAAGAGATCATTACTGAAACACATACACCGTTACGAGACGCAAGCATTCGCATCATCAAGGCGAATCAAGCAGGCTCCGGTGCTTACATCGCTTCACCAAATTTCCGGGTTTATAACTACAGTTGGTTTCGAGATGGTGCATTCATTGCCGATGCAATGAGCGCCGTTGGCGAGAATGAGAGTGCCCTTAACTTTCACAAGTGGGCAACGCGAATCATCATCGAACGCGAGGAGAAGATCGCCTCATTGATCCGCCGCGGAAAACAGGGCGAGAAGATAGCCAATGACGAGCATTTGCACTGTCGGTATACCGTCGACGGCCAAGAATCCAGCGAACAATGGACCAACCTGCAACTTGATGGGTTCGGGACTTGGATGTGGTCGCTCGATGAATTCCTTAATCGGGGAAACGTACTTCCGCTGGCTACCTACCGAGCAGTCGAGACCCTCATTGGCTACCTAGGTACATTCTGGGCTATCGACACTTACGACTGGTGGGAAGAAAGCTACGGCCATCAGCACGTGGCAAATTTGGGAAGCATCGCTGCCGGCTTGAAAAGATGCAGCACATGGCAGAACATTTCAGAGGAATCCAGAATCTCTGCAGCAGAGACCGCCAAGCGCGTAATGGATTTAGTCAAAGCGCGCGGGCTATTCAACGGCCGCCTGGCAAAATGGATTGATGGCAACGGCCTAGATGCCAGCCTCATCGCCCTTGTTGCGCCATTCAACCTTCTCAAAGACGACGAGAACATTGCTCGCGGAACCGTCGATGCAGTCGCCTCAGTCCTCGGCGTTTTTGGCACCTACCGACATGCCGACGATTGGTATTTCGGAGGCGGTAAATGGCCCCTCCTCTCCTGCTTCCTCGGATTGGCCTACATATCCTTGGGCCAGCAAGAGAAAGCTCACGAAATTCTTGACTGGGTCAGTTCAAAAACCAATGAAGATCTCGAACTTCCCGAACAACTAGAGGAGCCCCTCCTTCAGCCGGAAAAGCGCGCTCAATGGATTGAGCAGTGGGGAGAGCCCGCCATACCGTTGCTCTGGAGCCACGCGATGTATCTCTCGCTCTACGCAGCCCTCGGAAAGGAATAGACCTTTGTTACACCACGCTCCCCTAGGGCTCGGCCATCCGTATCGGCATGAGCCCGATCAGCGAATTCCGGTTTATCCAATAGCCGATGAGGCATGGAAGGTGAGAGCCAGGACCGATGAAGAGACGCAAAAGGTCACTCTCCACCTCAGGCGAGAATCGAAAACTCACATCTACGAACTCGCAAACCTGGGCAGAGCGCAATCGAACGACTTCGGGCCTTATGGGGCAACAGATAAATTTGTCGGCGCAAGCACTCACTTGGCAGATGCTGCAGCACGATCAGGAGACTATCCGGGCCAAATCGAGTGGGAGATATCGCTCCCTGCTCTTCACAATTACGAAGAGGTCATTTATTGGCTGGAAAGCGATCGCGGCGAGCACACTGATCCCTTTTCGGTTTCTGCCCTCGTTTGGACGAGGGACGATCAAGGATTCATAAGCCCTACTGGATCGTTTCCCGCCGGAGCTGAACTATTCGACGCAAAAGTACTCAAGGATGCGAGTGGCCAAATATTCCGTGCAAGAGTCTCGCTTCCACTTCAACCGGAGGATCGGGTTGTCGGATTTGGCGAGCGTTTTCACTCCGTCGACCAACGCGGCGAGTATGTCGATGCCGTTGTCTACGAGGAATATAAAGGTCAAGGCCATAGGACATACCTTTCGGCCCCGTTTGCAACGGTTATAGGAAGCAACTTCGGTTTTTATGTGAAGACATCCACCCCGAGTCGCTACGACGTCGGCGTGACCGATCCAAACCGCCTCCAGATCGAAGTGGACATCGCCCTGTCTCAAACCACCTGCGAGATAAAGGGATACGTGGGAAACCCAGCCGAGATCCTCAAGCAATACATTTCAGAATTCGCGTTACCGAAGACTCCCCCGCAATGGATCTACAAGTTGTGGGCCAGTAGTAATGAATGGAACACGCAGTCCCGCGTTGAGAGAGAAATTGCTGCCAGCATCGAACATGACATCGAAATTGGTGTCGTTGTAATTGAAGCCTGGGCTGACGAGTCCACATTCACCGTCTTCAGAGATGCTCAGTACACGCCGAATGATGGATCTCGCGGACTCCGAGCTACTGATATCCAATATCCCGCAGACGGCGCCTGGCCAGATCCGCAGAAGATGATCGACGATCTGCATGCCAAAGAAATGAAACTCGTTCTTTGGCAGATTCCCGTTATTAAGGATCAGGGTGAGCCAGGTAGCCAAGTCGGCGCCATGTGGAATTACGCGATCGAGAATAATCTGGTTATCAAGGATGGGCAGGGGGATCCCTACAAAGTGCGCGGTTTCTGGTTCCGCGATGCACTCATGCCGGATCTGACCGACGCGAAAGTACGGCAATGGTGGGCAGATCTGCACAAGTACTTGGTAACCGATATGGGAGTTGACGGGTTCAAGACAGATGGCGGCGAGCATGCTTGGGGAAGCGACCTTCAGTACTTAGACGGCCACTCCGGTCTGGAGAAGAACAATCTATTCCCAGTCGCCTACGCGCAGACTTTCCACGAGTTGTTCAGATCTTCCGGCAGTGAAGGAATCACATTCTCTCGCGCTGGCTTTGCCGGCAGCAGTTCGTATCCGACATTCTGGGCAGGTGATGAGGACTCCACGTGGGAGGCATACCGCGCATCAATCCGCGCAGGCATCACGGCATCTGCAAGCGGCATCTTCTTCTGGGGTTGGGATATCGGCGGCTTCAGTGGAGAACTCCCCACAAGCGAGTTGTACCTACGTGGAACTGCGATGGCAACTTTCTGCCCCATTATGCAATTCCATTCGGAGTTCAACCATCATCGCACCCCTTCTAATGATCGCTCGCCGTGGAACATCGCGGAGCAAAGCGGAGATGCAAATGTCATTCCGATATTCCGCAATTTCACAAAGATTCGTACGGCGCTCATTCCCTATCTTGAAATGGAAGGGGCGGAGGCAATCGAATCAGGACGTCCTCTGATGGCCGGACTCTTCTTCGACTATCCGAAGGATTCTGAAATTTGGAATGCCAAATACGAATATATGCTGGGCCGATACCTCCTTGTCTGCCCCATCACCGAGCCCGATGCCAAGAGTTCGAGGGTCTACCTACCAGAAGGTGATTGGATCGATTTCTGGAGCAAAGAATCAATTCCTGGTCAACAGTGGATTGAGGTTGAAACCCCCGTCTCTAGAATTCCTGTCTTCATCCGCTCTGATGCCCCACT
>DASXUM010000019.1:0-5218 GCA_036504835.1 Candidatus Nanopelagicaceae bacterium | reverse complement strand
CGGAGGATTGGACCTGGAGAAGGCTCTCACTTCACGCGATCACATCAACGCGATACTGCGCGGCGTTCTAGATGAGGCGACTAGCAAGTGGGGTGTGCGGGTAAACCGTGTTGAGATTAAGGCCATTGAGCCACCACCAAGCGTGCAAGAGTCGATGGAAAAGCAGATGAGGGCTGATCGCGATAAGCGTGCGGCCATCCTCACCGCAGAGGGTGAGAAGCAGAGTCAGATTCTCAAAGCCGAAGGTGCACGAGCCGCGGATATTCTTCGAGCAGAGGGTGAGGCGCAAGCCGCTGTCATCCGTGCAGAAGGTGAAGCCACTGCCATTGCCAAGGTTTTCAAAGCCATCCACGACGGGGATGCAGATGACAAGGTTTTGGCGTACAAATATCTTGATCAACTCTCTGTTATCGCAAACGGGACAGCCAGCAAAGTCTGGGTAATACCGGCCGAGCTTTCTGGAACAGTAAGCACGATCGCACGCGCCTTTAAGGAAACCGGTAAGTAGGCGTTTTCTAGGAACTATTTTGTCTGGCGTCTAAGCGTCAGCGCACCCGCTCCAAGCAGCCCGATCAGAAATAGGGCGAGGAGCAGGAAATCCCGCGCGATTGAACCTTGTCCCGCAACCACTTTTTGGGTTGCATCGACTGCGTAAGTAAGCGGTAGGTAATCGGAGGCAATTCGCAGTATGGAAGGCATGCTGTTGCGCGGCGCTAATAGCCCACTCAGAAGGAGTTGGGGAAACAAAATGGCGGGTAGGAACTGCACTGCTTGGAATTCAGTCTTCGCGAAGGAACTCACGAAAATGCCGATGGACATTCCAAGGAGGGCATCAATAATCGCTACGAAGATCAACATGATTTGAGATCCAGCGATTTTCAACCCAAGAGGTCCAAGGGCCACTGATGAAACCACCACCGCTTGGAAAAACGCCGCAATACCAAATGCCATCGCATAGCCAAGAATGAATTCGAGTTTGGTTATGGGGAGGATCAGTAATCTTTCAAGGGTCCCGGATGAGCGTTCACGAAGTGTGCCGACGCTGGTAATGAGGAACATGACCAGCATCGGGAAGATCCCAAGCAACGCGGCCGCAACCTGCTGAAACACTTGTGGCTGACCCTGGTAGACGTACTTGAGAATCGTCATCAAGAGGCACGGAGCAAGAATCATGAGTGCGATGGTGCGCGGGTCGTGACGTAACTGCGAAAGAATTCTGCGCGCAGTTCCCCAAATTCGTCGGGTGCTCATCGCTTCTCCACCAGAGAGATAAAGACTTCTTCCATCTCATGGGTGTTCGCATTGGCTTTGAGGACATCGGGCGCACCGCTGGCGAGCACGTGACCATCTCGAAGGAGGAAGAGCGAATCACAACGGTCGGCTTCATCCATTACGTGGCTGCTTATCAGAAGCGTTTTTCCCTGATCTGCGAGGGTGTGAAAGAGATTCCATAGATCACGCCTAAGCACCGGATCAAGTCCCACTGTTGGTTCGTCAAGTACAAGGAGTTCAGGTTTGCCCAGTAGGGCGGTGGCAAGTGCGAGTCGGGCTCTCTCACCACCTGATAACGACGAGGCGAGCTGCTTCTGATTCTTGATTAAATCGACAAGCTCAAGAACTTCTTGGACTGAGATCTCCGATTGGCCCAATACTTGTGCGAAATAGCGCAGATTCTCAAGGCAGGTGAGATCGGTATAGATACTGGCGCTCTGCGTGAAATACCCAATCTTTGTACGCAAGGCGCTTGAACCTGCCGCCAGCCCAAGGACCTCGATAGTTCCACCCTGAAAGGCTTGAACGCCGACGATGCTGCGCATGATTGTTGTCTTGCCGCTGCCGCTGGGACCTAGTAGACCAACAATCTGCCCCTGCTCAATCTCCATTGTCAGTTCTGGAATGATCGTCTTTTTGTCACGAATGATCTTCACATCTGAAATTCGAACCGCCGTTGGCATGCTTGAAGGTTACTCGCCGACAACCTGAAATCGCCTGAACTTTAGTGAGGGATTTTCGATGCCCTTGTGAATTGCTTGGGCCATTTGCCCCGCACCCCGAGTTCTTCCGAAGCGGCAATGGCCCATCGTGGGTTGCGGAGCATCTCGCGTGCGAGCATCACCGCGTCAGCTTTGCCTGAAGAAATTATCTCCTCTGCTTGATGCGCATCGGTAATTACCCCAACTGCCGAGGTTGCGATTCCGGCATTCTTGCGAATGGTCTCGGCAAACGGGACTTGGTATCCAGGCCCAACAGGTATGACCGCATTGGAGACCAGACCTCCTGATGAAACATCGATGAGATCGACTCCGATTTCTTTTAGTTTCGCGCAAAGAATCACGGCTTGGTCAATATCCCATCCACCATCAACCCAATCGGTTGCTGAAATTCGGACAAAGAGCGGCATCCCTGCCGGAATCGTGGCGCGAACCTTCTGTGCCACTTCGAGGAGGAAGCGCATCCGTCCGTCGAGATCGCCGCCGTATTCATCGGTTCGCTTATTCGTCAATGGGGAGAGGAATTGGTGCAGCAGATATCCGTGAGCTGCGTGAATTTCTATGACGTCGAATCCAACCTTGACCGCACGATCTGCCGCTTTCGCGAAATCTGCAACGAGGTCGGCAATCTCTGCGGTTGAGAGTGCTTTGGGAGTCGGCATTCCCGTGAAGGCAATCTCACTGGCAGAGACTGTCTGCCAGCCCCCTTCATCGCTGCTTGCTACTAAGTGGTCATCCCAAGGACGCATGGTGGAACCTTTGCGACCTGCGTGGGCAATCTGAATGCCAATGGTCGAACCCATTGAATGGGTGAAATCAACGATCGGTCTAAACGCCTCTGCGAGATCGTCATTCCATATTCCTGGGCAGCCGATCGAGATTCTGCCCTCCGGAACGACACCCGTGGCCTCAACAAAAATCAAACCTGCACCACCTGTTGCAAAAGCGCCAAGGTGAACCCGATGCCATTCGCCAACAAGCCCGTTCTCCGCCGAGTATTGGCACATAGGGCTTACCCATGCTCTATTGGGAATCGTGAGATCGCGGATTTTGAATTCTTGAAAGAGCGCGGTGGTCATGCGGAATGGACTCCTTGAGATAGATATGAAACTCGTCGTAAGTTTAACCTCGGGAAACGCAGATAAATTCCCTGGGCGAGTTAGGAGTATCTTGCCTGCATGAGATTAAGGCGACTTCTTCCCTTGACTATTCTGACCGCTCTCTTTTTCCTACCCTCACCTTTGGCCCAGGCTCACGCCGAACTTGTTTCGTCGACACCAGCCGCGGGTTCGCATCTAGATACCTTGCCAACGCAGGTCGAGGTCACCTTCGACGGGAACCTACTAGCCATTGGCGGATCCAACCCCAATGTATTAATGGTTAAGGACTCGCAAGGTACTCGGATTGATACGGGCAATTCGCATGTATCCGGTGCCAGTCTCACCGTGGGCCTACAGTCGGTTTCGACAACGGGCCGATTTGAAGTGAGTTGGCGCGTTGTATCAAGTGATGGCCATCCAGAAGAAGGTTCTTACCTCTTTACGGTGGGGAAGATAGAAGCATCGGCGACTCCTACGCCTAGCGCATCTGCGAAACCGGTCGCACCAGTGCCCGGTGATAGTTTTTGGGCTCGTTATGGCACCCGAGTTATGTTGGCTCTCTTGGGGATGCTTTCAATAGGAATCTGGTTCAGATTTGAGCGCGCCCGCAGAAAAACGAAGTAATCTCGAAATATTCGTAGAAAGCAAGAGGAGGAAGACTGATGCAGAAAAGAAAATTGGGTCAAGGCCTTGAAGTCTCAGCAGAGGGTCTTGGGTGCATGGGCATGAGTGATTTCTACGGAGTGAGGGATGAAGAATCGGCTATCGCGACGATTCACCACGCCCTTGATCGCGGAATAAATTTCCTAGACACCGCAGACATGTACGGACCGTTCACCAACGAAATCCTTGTCGGACGTGCAATCAAGTCCCGTAGAGACAGTGTCATCCTCGCAACGAAGTTTGGGAATGAAAGGGATGAGACGGGCCGCTATATCGGCATAAACGGAACTCCCGAGTACGTTCGAAAAGCATGTGATGCTTCCTTGAAAAGACTCGGCGTCGATTTCATCGACCTTTACTACCAGCACCGCGTCGATAAGAAGGTGCCCATAGAAGAAACATGGGGTGCGATGAAAGGTCTCGTTGAAAGTGGCAAGGTACGACATCTTGGAATTTCGGAAGCCTCATCGGAGACCATCCGAAAAGCAAATGCGGTCCACCCAATCACCGCGGTACAGACCGAATGGTCGCTCTGGACGAGGGACGTCGAGGAGAACGGCATTCTTGAAACCGTGCGTGAACTTGGGATCGGTTTCGTCGCCTACTCGCCCTTAGGGCGTGGATTCCTTTCGGGTGAAATCCGCAGCATCGACGATCTTGATCCGGGCGATGTCCGCCGCACGCACCCGCGCTTCCAGGGAGATAACTTCGTCAAGAACCTGGAATTGGTGGACCGTGTCAAAGAAATTGCGGAGAAGAAGGGCATCACGCCAAGTCAATTGGCTCTTGCCTGGGTTCTGGCGCAGGGCAACGATGTTGTACCCATCCCCGGAACCAAGAAAATAAAGTATCTGGATGAGAACATTGACGCCCTGGATGTTGTCTTGACCCCAGCGGACCTTCAACTAATTGATGCAGCGGCACCTAAAGGAGTCACAGCCGGAGATCGCTACGCCAACATGTCGAATGTGAATATCTAGATCGATCAGGTTTTACGAATGAACGTAGTCGTTTAGCGCCTTCCGTTCGTCGTCGAGTTCGCTGATATGCGCCTTGACGACGTCTCCGATAGAAATTATGGAGATGACATTTTGATCCCCATCCACGACTGGGATGTGGCGAATGCGGCGTTCGGTCATGATGGCCATGAGCTCGGCGACGGTCGCATTGCTATCGCATGTGACAACGTCGACCGTCATCAGATCCCGAACGTGCATTCCAATGAGTTGGTCGAGTTTGCCCGGCATCGCACGCACGACATCTCTCTCAGAGACGATTCCTTCGATCTTTCGTCCGTCGGGGGAAACTACAAGGGCTCCGACGTGATGCACGTTTAGGGCGTTCACCAAGTCGTGGACACTGGCGCTCGGCGAAATTGTTTCGACTCTTTTCCCGGCGATCAATGCACTGATCTTCATCACGCCTCCTTTGGTAGACCTGATGGCATAGTGCTCTTTTAAGCGT
>DASXUM010000018.1:0-4860 GCA_036504835.1 Candidatus Nanopelagicaceae bacterium | reverse complement strand
ATTGATGGTGTGAGTTCTCCAACGTCGTGCAGGTCGATATCAATTCCGTGAATGGATCCAGTTCCATTGATCGTCAATCCGTCATGGCCCATAGAGATATCCGCGCCCATGCGCGCCAGAATCTTCTTGAGTTGATCACCGGGTTGGGTGGTACTTGCGGGCCAGTCGGCGATGGTGATGCTGCCGCCACAGATCATCGCAATAGAAAGGAATGGAGCGGCGTTCGAGAGGTCGGGTTCGATCACCATGTCTTGGCCGTGCAGGCGTGAGGAGTGCACTCGCCAAACATTGCGCTTGTGATCTATATCCAGTTTCGCTCCGAAGTCACGGAGCATTGCCACGGTCATTTCAATGTGCGGCATAGACGGAAGTGAGGTACCGATGTGACGCGCGGAAATTCCTTTGAGGGTCGCCGGACCGATCATCAAAAGTGCGGAGAGGAATTGGCTCGATGCCGATGCATCGATATCTATTTCGCCACCTCGTAATTCGCCTGTTCCATTGACAACCATGGGAAGTGAGTAGCGTCCCTCGTGCTCGATCTGCACCCCCAGTTCTTCGAGGGCGCGGATTACCGGGGCAAGCGGGCGCTCGTGTGAACGGGCATCGCCGTCGAAGGAGATGGACCCGTCTGCCAGTGCCGCAACTGGTGGAAGAAAGCGCATCACGGTTCCGGCGTTTCCAACATCTACCAGTGCCGGGCCAACCAACTCCTGCGGGGAGACACGCCACTGATGCTCGCCTTCTTCATGTGCGTCGGCGATTACCGTCCCCATGGCGATAAGGCCGTTCTTCATGAGGGTGGTGTCTCGAGAGATAAGTGGTCGGCGGAGTACTGATGGTGAATCGGCAAGGGCGGCGAGAACGAGGGCACGGTTGGTCACTGATTTGGAACCAGGGATTACGACGGTGGCATTGACGGGGTTGGTCCCCCTAAAGGGCGCGGGCCATAGTTTGCCCAGCGAAGGAGCCTCTGCGGGCTTGCTCTTTTCACTCACAGTACGAGCCTACCGTCGCCGTCGGCCTCCAGGAGACGAGGTGACCTTCTAGGCTAGGTACATGTGCGGCAGATTTGCGCAATCCAAAATGGAAGACGCCCTAGTTGAGGAATATGGAATCACTGGGGCCGTGCCAACCTCACCCTTGCCTGCTAGTTGGAACATCGCACCAACACGAGATATTTATATTGTTCGCGAAGACCCACTTTCACAAGCGCGTGAACTCGCGACGGCATCGTGGGGTCTGATCGGTTCGTGGCAGAAAGATCTGACATCGGCGCGCGCATCGCAATCGCATGCAATAAACGCACGACGCGAATCCGTTTTCGAGAAACCTACTTTTCGAGATGCAGTGCGCAAACGCCGATGTCTGGTTCCGGCAGATGGATATTACGAATGGGCTACTGCCCTCGGTCCGTACCGACCAAAGCAGCCGTTCTATATTTCTAGTCCCGATGATCATTCGCTCTCCTTTGCAGGTATCTGGAACGAATGGGTCTCGCCGAAGGGGCAGTTGATCGAGAGCGTGGCAATCATTACTTGTGATTCAGTAGGAGAGTTGGCCACGATTCATAGCCGGATGCCGGTCATCTTGCCTAAAGATCGCTGGGAGTTCTGGTTGGACCCGTCAATCCAAGATGCGGATCATTTGCGGAAAGTGATGGAATATTCTGACCTCTACGAGGGTTTAAGCGTGCATGCCGTCTCAACTTCCGTTAATTCCGTGGCGCACGACGGGCCCGAATTGATCAAGCCAATCACCCTGGGCGAGCCCCAGACCCTCTTCTAGCGGTAACCTTGAGGACAATGACATCCACGGAGTTAGTAAAAGAGAGCGCGCAAGAGCGGACTCTCCGCTTCGAGCGCGACGCGCTCGCCTTCACCGACCAGCTCTATTCGGCTGCCCTTCGCTACACAAAGAACCCGCATGATGCCAAGGATCTGGTCCAGGACACGTACTTGAAGGCCTTCACCTCTTTTCACCAATTCGAGCCCGGCACCAATTTGAAGGCATGGCTCTATCGCGTGCTCACGACTACCTTCATTAATTCCTACCGTAAGGCGCAACGCCAGCCGATGATTTCCGGCGGGGCCGAGATCGAAGACTGGCAATTGGCCGAATCGGCTTCACACACCAGCGATCAAGGTAAGTCTGCTGAGATCCAAGCCCTTGAGAACATGCCGGACAGCGACGTGAAGCGTGCGCTTCAGGAGATCCCCGAAGAATTTCGAATCGCCGTGTACCTCGCCGATGTCGAGGGATTCGCGTACAAAGAAATTGCCGACATTGTCGGCGTTCCAACTGGCACCGTCATGTCACGTCTTCATCGGGGGCGCAAAGCCTTGCGCTCGCTCCTGGCCGATTACGCGAAAGAACGCGGATACGGCAAGGAGGTGAGCTCATGAGTTGCGGTAATCAGCACGAGATTCCTTGCAACGAGGTACTCAACTCAGTTGGGCTTCTCATTGACGGAGAAATTCACGAAGTCTCACAGATACATTCCATTGAAGTTCACTTCGAGGAGTGCCCGCCGTGCCGCGAGGAAATGGAGCACGAGAAGCTCATGCATCAGATGTTGCACGAGATGCTCACTCGCTCATGTCACGAGAGCGCACCCCAGGAATTGCACGATCAGATCGCACGACAAATTGCCATGCTGAAGCAGGGTGCTCCGGATTTTGTAACCGAGTATCGAAGGACTGAAATTTCTATCCAGGTGGATGAATTCGGAAACGTCGAACACCACGAGATCACCATCGAGAGCACTCAGGAATATCGCATTCAGCGAGAAGACTAGAGATGCGTCGCACTAACGAAATCATCGGAGCGGTTGGCTTCTCATCGATGCTGATACGACCGGGTGATTGCGCAGTGGCAATGGGTCTTGGTGACTTGCCTATTGCTTCAACCTCCCACTTCGTCAATGTAATTGAGAGCGCGGCATTGACGGCTGTTGCCGAATTTCTCGAGATAGGCGAGACGACGCGACTACTTACGTTGGATCTGGAAGCACCGGAGGCAGTGGGCATCGGCGCGGAGATTCGCGCAACGGCGACCTGTACAGAATTTACGGGGCGCGAAATCGTCTTTGAATGCGACATTTATGACGGCGAACGTCTGGTATCTCGAGCCACAATGAAAAGAGCGGTGGTCGAGCGAGTTTCATTCCTCGCCCGAACCGCCGCTCAATCTATCGTGGGGCAAACGCCCCACAACTAATTATTTCTTGGTTGCCCAGAAGATCTCTGAGATTTCATCGATCTTTGCGAGCAACTTATCGGCAACTTCAACATCGTTGCTGCCCTTGGTTCCGCCGGCCCCGGCAAGCTTGGTGGCCTCGTTAAATAGCGAGTTGAGGTTTGGATATGCCTCGAAGTGGTTTGGCTTGAAGTAGTCAGTCCAGAGAACCCAGAGGTGCTCTTTGACCATGTTCGAACGCTGTTCTTTGATTGCTACGGCGCGGGCTTTGAAATCTGGATCTGTGCTTGCTGCGTACTTCTGCATGCATGCCTTCACTGATTGCGCCTCGATCTTGGCTTGTGCGGGATCGTAGATTCCGCATGGAAGATCGCAGTGGGCGTAAACCGTTATTTTTGGGGTAAACATGTATCTCTCCAATATTTCTCTCGAACGAGCACGCCCTGTGTGTGCGTGCATAAAGACTCTTCTGATGTGAGACTACCCCTCATGACACCTTTTGACACACCGAGGAAAAGACGTCGAATCGGAACCGTGGCCGTGGCGGGGGACTCCATGGCACCTACCTTTATGGCCGGTGATTGGCTGGTGGTTATGTGGGGCGGGGTATTTCGGCGGGGGCAGGTAGTACTGGTGGAGCGAGAAGATCAACCCGGGGTCTTCCTTCTCAAGCGGGTAATTGGCCCAATTGAGGGCAAGATCTGGGTCGAAGGCGACAACAAGGAAGCCAGCACTGACTCTCGACAATGGGGCGCCATAAGTCAGGACGAAATCGTCGCGACCGTGCTCTTTCGTTTCATGAAATCGGGATCTCGCAGAGCGAGACGGAGACAGAGCAAGGACTAACGGTTGAATGCCTCAATCATCAATGCCTTAGCTTCTTCTTCATGCACGTAGTGGTTTCCAGTCGCTGGACTTGCAGTAGCGCGACGTGAAACGCGACGGAGAGAGCGATCACCGAAGACACCAAGAGTGTTGAGCGCGATAAATGGCCATGGGCCTTGGTTGGCCGGCTCATCTTGCACCCAAAGCAAGTTGGCACGTGGATGCTTGGCGGCCTCGGCTGCAAGTTCATCCATCGGCAACGGATAGAACTGTTCGACGCGGACAATGGCGGTACTTTCCTCGCCCAATTTGGCACGTTCTGCAAGTAGGTCGTAGTAGACGCGACCCGAGCAGAAGATAACGCGCGTCGCATTTGTCACCGTCGTATCGGTGATCACCGGTTGGAAATGTCCCTGCGTGAATTCGGCAAGCGAGGATGCCGCGGCACGCAAACGGAGCATCGACTTCGGGGTGAAGACGATGAGCGGACGTGGAGTCGGGTTCTTGGAATGCCAACGTAGCAAGTGGAAATACGAAGCAGGAGTCGAAGGTTGCGCGACGGTCATGTTCGACTCGGCGCACAGTGAAAGGAATCGTTCGATTCGTGCGGAAGAGTGATCGGGACCTTGACCTTCATAGCCATGCGGAAGAAGGAGAACAACGCCAGAGCGCTCGCCCCATTTCTGCAAGGAAGACGAGATGAACTCATCGATGATGGTCTGCGCGCCGTTGCTGAAGTCTCCGAACTGGCCTTCCCACATTACGAGGGCTTCACTGCGTACAACCGAATAACCGTATTCAAAGCCCATCGCAGCAAACTCCGACAGAAGTGAATCG
>DASXUM010000017.1:0-19311 GCA_036504835.1 Candidatus Nanopelagicaceae bacterium | reverse complement strand
TCATCCATCGAGATCTTTCCCTCGTCAACCAATTGGGTTGCGATCCTGAAGGCCGCTTCAGCAGTCCGTTTTCCTACGCGGGTTTGCAGAATCCAGAGTTTTCCTTTTTCGACTGTGAACTCGATATCGCAGAGGTCGCGGTAATGGTCTTCCAGAATCGCCATTACTCGATCGAGCTCGGACGCTACCTCGGGTGCCTTTTCACCGAATTCGGCAAGGGACATCGTGTTGCGAATTCCGGCTACGACATCCTCCCCTTGTGCTCGCTCAAGATAATCGCCGTAACTCCCGGTTGCACCCGTTGCGGGATCGCGCGTGAATGCAACGCCCGTGCCCGAGTCATCGCTGAGGTTTCCAAAGACCATGCACTGGATATTTACTGCGGTGCCGAGATCAGAAGGAATACGCTCCCGGCGACGGTATAGATGCGCGCGCTCTGAATTCCAGGAGTGGAAGACCGCTTCAACAGATTCCAGCAGATGCTCGTGCGGATCAGTTGGAAAGGCCTTTCCAGTTATCGCCTCAATTTCTTTTACATACGCGTCGGCCAGTGCCTGCAAACCTTCAACGTCGAGTTCTTGGATGCTCTGCACGCCATGTGTCGAGAGTATGCGCGCTTCGACCCGCTGAAATTCCATCGGCGGAACGTCGCAGACTGTACGCCCGTACATATCAATGAATCGACGATATGAGTCCCAAGCGAATCGAGGGTTGCCGGTTTGTTTCGCCAAACTCGCAGCGACTTCAGGTGTGATTCCGACATTGAGCACTGTCTCCATCATGCCCGGCATCGAAAACTTTGCACCTGACCGCACCGACACTAGAAGCGGCTTATCAGGATTTCCAAATTCTTTATCCAGAGATTTTTCTAAAGACTTCAGCGATTCGAGAATTTCAGCGGGAAGTGTGGCAGGCATCTTTCCGGTGGAAAGAAATTCTCTGCATGCCTCGGTTGTGATTGTGAAGCCCGGTGGAACAGGAAGTCCGATGCGTACCATCTCAGCAAGGTTTGCGCCTTTGCCGCCTAATAAGTCTGATTGGGTGCGATCCCCGAAAGTAAATGGGTGGATAAGCGGCGCTGCCATAGCGGTCCATTTCTGTGGGTGAATACTGCAAATAGCGTAGCGGATTGGCAACCCGCCCCAAACTACTATTTAGTGAGATCGATCAATAACCGCGTCACATAGTGAGAAAAGTGCCGCAGTTGCATCACAAATTGGTAACGGTCTCAAAGCCGAACGTGCCTCACCGGCTACCTTCAACAATTGTTCGCGCGACTCCTCAAGTGCCGAGTGGGACCGAAGGGCCACCAGCACTTCAGCCACCAGGGTCTCGGACTCAATAGGACCCTTGAGCAGCTCCTGTAAATCTCGGTCGGCAGGATTATCTGATGCCATTACCCGCAATGTCACAAGCGTTGGAATTCCTTCTCGCAAGTCCGTGCCCGGTGTCTTGCCCGAGTCTTTGGATTCGCTGGAGATATCAATAACGTCATCGGCCAGCTGAAACGCGATGCCGATTCTCTCGCCGAATGTTGTCACTGTCTCAATAACTTCCGTGCTGGCACCAGAAAACAATGCACCGTAACGTGCACTGGTTGCGATGAGGGAACCGGTCTTATCTGCAACAACTTGCAGGTAGTGCTCGAGCGGATCCTGATCAGCATCAGGGCCTTGTGTCTCCATGATCTGGCCGATGACGAGGCGTTCGAACGTCTGTGCTTGCAGGCGGACAGCCTCTGGTCCAAGAATTGCCAGAAGGGCAGAGCATTTAGCGAAGAGGTAATCGCCAGTCAAGATCGCGACCGTATTCCCCCAGCGCGAATTGGCGCTCTCGACTCCGCGTCGCAAAAGTGCATCGTCCATAACATCGTCGTGATAGAGGGTTGCCAAGTGTGTAAGTTCTGCCGCCACAGCTGCCTGAATGACTTCATAACGAGTCGGATCGCCAAACTGCGAAGAGATAAGCGTCAACAATGGTCGAAGTCTCTTGCCACCGGCAGAGGCAAGGTGACTGGCCGTCTCCTCGACGAGTGGGTACTTGCCTTTGATATGACTGCGGAGAAGATCCTCGACCTTCACCAATCCCTCTAGGAGATCTTTTTCAAGGGAGGGCGAGAGATCAGGTATTCCAAAGGCAGTCATCAGCGAATGAAGGTGGCCGTCGAATGAATGAAATTCAGTAATGGCGCTGGGAAGACGCCGAGGAAGATAGTGGCAACAAAGGAAATGATTACAGTTGCCCGCGTAAGGATGGAAGGAATGACAACGCTCGTGCCATCTTCGACCGGGTCCGTAAAGAACATCAGGACAATGACTCGGATGTAGAAGAAAGCGGCGATTGCGCTAGAGAGCACACCGACAACCACGACTGCCTTGTTGCCGCCTTCGTAGGCCGCCGAGAAGATCGTGAATTTCCCGATGAACCCGCTTGTGAGTGGGATGCCCGCAAACGCCAGCAGCAATGTTGCGAAGACCGTTGCAATAAACGGCGAGCGCTTGCCTAAACCAGTCCAACGATTAAGGTCGGTGACTTCGCCTGATGAGTCTCGGACCAAGGTCACGATGCCGAAGGCACCAATAGTGGCGATGCCATACGCGAACAAATAGAAGATAGTGGCATCAAGACCAGATTTCGTGAGTGCCAGAATGCCGGTGATCAAGAAACCTGCATGCGCAATTGAGGAGTAAGCAAGCATCCGCTTTACATCTCTTTGCGCAATCGCCACAACTGCACCGAAAAGCATTGTGATGATTGCGATGACCGTCAATAACGGGCGCCAATCCCAGTAAGCGTTGGCGAAGGATGTGTAAAAGATACGAAGCATTGCGCCGAAGGCAGCCATCTTCGTTGCCGCTGCCATGAAGGCGGTGACCGGTGTTGGGGCACCTTGATAAACATCTGGCGTCCAAGCGTGGAATGGAACAGCGCTCACCTTGAACAGCAAGCCAACAGAGAGGAAAGCAAGTCCAATGAGAAGGAAGACTTGATTGCCTGGGCTTGCTTCAACCGCGTCATGAATTCCTGCTAGCGAAACAGTTCCTGAATATCCATAAAGGAAAGCTGAACCAAAGAGGAAGAACGCCGATGAGAACGCTCCGAGAAGGAAGTACTTGAGGGCAGCTTCCTGCGAGAGAAGCCGACGCCTGCGTGACAGGCCCGCCATCAGATAGAGAGGGAGGGAGAGGACCTCGAGGGCCACAAAGAGGGTGATGAGGTCGGTGGCGATGGGGAAAAGAAGCATGCCTGCTACTGCAAAAAGGGTAAGCGGATAGACCTCAGTTAGCTTCTCGCCGCTCTTCTGAGCCTCCCGCTCCTCTGATGAACCAGGCAGTGCAGCAGCCAAAGTAGTGAAGTGATCTTGGTCGGCGATAAGGAAGACGCCCAGTATCGCGATGATAAGGATTGACCCTTGCAGCAAGATCGCCGGGCCATCGACAGCAACCGATCCCATGGCCGCAGTCAGTGAGGATGCATGGCGGATTCGCCAAACCTGGGCGAGAGAGAGAACAAGAGTTCCGAGAGTGATGCTGAGTTGGACAGTCGACCGGTACGCGCGGGATATGAATGCCTCAACAATGACGCCAAGGACTGCGCCACCGAGAACAATCAGGATCGGTCCAAGGAGGGAGTATGAAAGCGCTGGTGCGATAAAGGAAGTCATTTACTTACCAGCCTTATCAATGGAAGAGAGCGGATCGCTAAATCCAGCCTGGGCAATTGAATGCGCAGCGCCGGGGTTGATGACCTGCAGAAGCGGCGATGGGTAGAAGCCCAGAAACACGATCACTGCGACTACCGGAGCGATCGCGACCTTCTCGCGAACGTTCAAGTCGGGCAAATTCTCATTTCCCTCAGTTATTGGTCCGTGTAACGAGCGCTGAACAGGAATCAGGATGTAGAGGGCCGAGAGAACAATCCCAAATGCGCCAATCACTGCAACAACTGGATATCGCGTATATGTTCCGACCAACACCAAGAACTCGCTCACGAAACTCGACAAACCGGGAAGGGCCAGGCTCGACATTCCGGCGAAGAAGAAGACCCATGCCATTACCGGTGTAACTCGCTGCAATCCACCAAAGTCGGAAATCGTTGATGAACCTCGCCGCGAACTCATCCATCCTGCTACCAAGAAGAGCGCCGCAGTTGAGAACCCATGATTGAACATGTACAGGGTCGCGCCTGACTGACCCTGCGAAGTCATTGCGAAAATTCCCATGGTGATGAAGCCAAAGTGAGAGATCGAGGTGAAGGCGATCAAGCGCTTGAAGTCCTTCTGACCGATCGCCAAAAAAGCCCCATAAATAATGGATATAACGGCCAGAACCAAGATGACTGGAGTGAAAGTCTTCGTCGCGTGCGGGAAGAGAGTCAGGCAGTAACGGATCATTCCGAATGTGCCCACTTTGTCGAGAACGCCAAGAAGAAGTACTGAGGTACCTGGTGTTGCCGCCTCTGCTGCATCTGGCAACCAGGTGTGGAACGGCCAGACTGGTGCCTTAATGGCAAAGGCAATGAAGAAGCCCAAGAACAGCAAGTTCTCAGTTGTCGAACTCATATGAAGATGCGACAGGGCATTGATGTCGAAGGTGTGACCGCCTTGATCTCCGGAGAGGACATACAAGGCAATGATCGAGGCAAGCATCAGCAATCCACCGAAAAGGCTGTAGATCAAGAATTTCACTGCTGCCGCAGAACGAGCACCCGACCCGTAGCCACCGATAAGGAAGTAGACGGGGATGAGCATGGCCTCAAAGAAGACGTAGAAGAGGAATACATCCGTGGATGCGAATACACCGATCATCATCGTCTCAAGGACGAGCATGAGTACGTAGAAAGTCTTCACACCCCATCGGCCGCCCGTCGCCTCATTCCATCCAGCAAGAACAACAACTGGCGCAAGGAGAACTGAGAGCAAGATCAAAACCAAAGCAATGCCGTCGACGCCAACTGCGTAGTTGATCCCTAACGACGGAATCCACTGGTGCTTCTCGACAAATTGAAGGTTGACATTATCGCGTTGGAAACGCGTGGCCATCGCAATGGCAACTGCAGCAACCACAAGCGTTGTCCCGAATGCAACCCTCTTGATGAGAAGAACATTCTTCTCTGGAAGGACGCCGACTAGAAGCGCACCTAGCAACGGCAAAACTCCTAGATAGGTTAACCAAGCGTTATTCATCACAGTGTGACCACCCATATCGCAGCTATCAAGCCGATTGCACCGAGCAATATCCACATCGCATAACTCCGGACGAACCCGGTCTGCGTATATCGAAGTACCGAGCCGGTTCCCTTTGTAAGACGGGCAACTCCCCTTACGGCACCGTCAATCACAGCGGTATCAGTAACAACGAGAGCCTCTGTTAGCTTCTGTCCGGGGCGCATAAATACGGCCTCATTGAAGTCATCTTGGAGAAGGTCGCGACGGGCAATCTTCGTGAAGACCGATACGTTCTCAGGCGCCACGACCGGCACTTCTGCCCGCAGGTACTTCATTACCGCGATACCGGCACCAATCACGACGACAACGAGGGCAAGAATTGATACAACCGCGGGTTTCAACATCTCACTCTGGTGTTCCGGATTAGGCGCGACAACAGGTGCGAGCCAGTTGACTAGAGAATTTCCGTGGGTAAACAAGAATCCGGAAGCCACCGAACCTAGGGCAAGAAGAACCATCGGAACCCACATCAACGCGGGCGACTCATGCGGATGGGCTTTCTCATCCCAGCGCTTATTGCCAGCAAAAGTCATCACGACGACGCGCGTCATGTAGAAGGCGGTGATAGCCGCACCAAGCAAGGCCGCAATTCCCAAGGTCACACCTTTGATTCCGCCCATGTTGAAGGCGACCTCGATGATCTTGTCCTTGGAATAGAAACCGGCAAACGGAGGAACACCGATGATTGCCAAATAACCCAGACCGAAAGTTGCAAAGGTGATCGGCATGTACTTTCGAAGTCCACCGTACCTTCGCATATTTACTTCGTCGTCCATGCCGTGCATTACCGAGCCTGCTCCGAGGAACATGCCGGCCTTGAAGAAGCCGTGGGTAAGCAGGTGCATGATCGCGAAGGCATAACCGACAGGGCCAAGACCGGCACCCAGGACCATGTATCCGATCTGTGACATGGTGGAGGCAGCGAGAGCCTTCTTAATGTCATCCTTGGCCATACCGATAATCGCACCGAAAAGAAGCGTGATCGCGCCGATGATGGCAACGAGAAGTTGCGCCGTCGGTGCCGCATCGAAAATGAAGTTGGATCGGACGATTAAGTACACACCGGCCGTAACCATGGTTGCCGCATGGATAAGAGCAGAGACAGGCGTTGGGCCAGCCATTGCATCGCCAAGCCATGCCTGCAAGGGGAATTGGGCCGATTTACCAGTGGCTGCTACCAGCAACATGATGCCGATGGCCGTGAGAGCTCCGGTGGAACCCTGCGCCGCATGCGCTTTTACACCAGCGAAGGAGACCGTACCCAGTGTCGCAAAGGAGATCATGATTGCCAGGGAGAGACCGAGGTCGCCCACGCGGTTGGCCACGAACGCCTTCTTTGCCGCAGTTGCGTATGTCGGTTTCTGATTCCAGAATCCAATGAGCAAGTACGAGGCAAGACCAACGCCCTCCCAGCCCACATAGAGGTTCAGATAAGAGTCGCCGAGTACTAAGAGCAGCATCGCAGCAATGAAGAAGTTCAGGTATGCAAAGAATCGACGACGATCGAGGTCGTGCGACATGTACGCGATGGAGTAGATGTGAATCAGAGTTCCGACTCCGGTGATCAACAGAACGAAACAGATTGAAAGCTGATCAAGAGCCAAACCAGCATCTACCTGAAAATTCCCAACCGAAATCCAGTTAAAGAGTTTTTGTGTAACGGCACGCTGATCATTGGATCGAGAGAGCATCTGCGAGAACTCATAGAGCCCAACACCGAAGGATGCGGCAGAGAGAAGGGTTGCCAGTATGTGGCCCCACTTATCTGTCTTCCGCCCGGCCAGCAGAAGCAGTGCTGAGCCAAAGAGCGGAAGTGCGATCAGGTATACGAGCAAATTACTTGTCATCTAATCACCGCTTCAGCAGACTGGCATCATCAACTGATGCCGAACGACGTGAACGATAAATCGTCACGATAATGGCAAGACCAACAACTACTTCGCACGCCGCCACGACCATCGTGAAGAAAGCCATGACCTGTCCATCGAGGTTGCCGTTGATTCGCGCAAAAGTCACAAATGCAAGATTCGCCGCATTGAGCATCAGTTCGATGCACATGAATACGACAATTGCATTGCGGCGAACAACGACGCCAATCGAACCAATCGTGAAGAGAAGTGCTGCTACATATAGGTAGTTGGCTGAGTTCACTTGTCCTCCCCCTCCACGTCCACGGCCTGACCAAGCTGGAACGGGCTGGAATCAATCACATCGCCACGGGCTTCCAGCATCGCTGAAATCGACGTTGGTGCTGCACTGCCGTCAGGAAGGAGAGCCGGAACATCCACTGCGTTATGCAGGGCGTAGACGCCTGGATTTGGCAGGCCGGCCGCACTGGCAAGACTTCCGGTGCGGAAACGGAGAATCGAAAGGTCGCGCTGGGTGGGCTTGGCAGTGACCCGGTGATTGTGCGCCAAGACCATCGCGCCCAAGGCCGCGGTAATCAATAGGGCGGAGACAACTTCAAAGGCCCAGACATACTTCGAGAAGAGGAGTTCGGCCAGGGCCGGCACGTTGCCGTTGGCATTAGCCGTATCAAGGCCTACGGAGTCATGGCCGAGAGTGGCCCGCCCGATGAGAGAGACGATCAATCCACCGAATCCGACAAATGCGAGGATCGCAATTGGTCGAAGTCCTGTGATCGTTTCCTTAAGTGAATCCGCCGAATCAACACCTACGAGCATGAGGATGAAGAGGAAGAGCATCATGACGGCGCCGGTGTAAACAACTACTTGGACAATTCCGAGGAAGAGCGCTCCCTGTGCGATGTAAAAGATTGCCAGGGTGATCATGACCCAGGCCATCAAGATCGCCGAGTGAACCGCTTTCTTAACGAGAAGCATTCCTAAGGCCGCGATAATTGCTAAAGGAGCAAGTATCCAGAACATGGTTGCTTCAGGTGCTGCGGTCTTGCCAACAACAAGTGCCAGATTTATCACTGCTGCACCTCCTGCGAGGGATGGAATCCAAGGACATCGCCCTTGTAATAATTTTCATCCGTCATGTCGGGGTACATCGGATGAGGTGGCATCAGCATTCCGTCACGCAGTGGCGCAAGCAGGTCGGCCTTCTCGTAAATCAATTTGCTCCGTGAATCATCAGCGAGTTCGTACTCGTTGGTCATGGTGAGCGCTCGAGTTGGACAGGCCTCAATGCACAACCCGCAGAAAATGCAACGCAGGTAATTGATCTGATAAACCTTGCCGTATCGCTCGCCCGGAGACATGCGATGCTCCTCGGTATTTGATTCACCCTCAACATAAATCGCGTCGGCCGGGCAGGCCCAGGCGCAGAGTTCGCAACCGATGCACTTCTCGAGCCCGTCCGGATGGCGGTTGAGTTGATGGCGGCCGTGAAAGCGGGGAGCAGTTGGCTCTTTTACGTCGGGATATTCAACCGTGTTCACTTTCTTGAACATGGTTTTGAATGTGACCCAGAAGCCCAGCAACTGCTTAGCGAAACTACGGGTTCCTTCATCGCTCACAGGCTCGGATGACACAGCCTCTAGCCCAAGGTCGCGGTACGTGCGTTCTACTTCATGGTTTTCAGCCACGCGTGACCTCCGATTGTGAAACCGCCCCGTTGTTAACTGGGATCTCTGGAACAGGGAATGTGGGTGCAGGAATTTCGAACTCAGATTCGGGTTGGTTGCGCTTCTTTGATGAGTCGTAGAGGTAACTCCCCAGCACGACGATCAGGACAACTCCCACGGCGAAACCAAGTACTCCTGCGCGGCCTGTGCCACGAAGCGACATGACACGCATGGTTGCGACGATCAAGATCCAGAACAGGCTGGCAGGAATAAGTACTTTCCAGCCGAATTTCATGAACTGGTCATAGCGAAGTCGTGGCAGCGTTCCGCGGAGCCAGACGAAGACGAAGAAGAAGAACATCACCTTGGCAAAGAACCAGACGAGGGTGAACCAACCGCCCAGCCAGTGTTCGGTGAATGTCAGCCCGGGAAGCGCGTGGTATCCGCCGAGGAATAACGTGGTGGCCAAAGCGGAAACCGCGACAATGTTGACGTACTCCGCAAGGAAGAAGAGCGCGAACTTCAGTGATGAGTATTCAGTGTGGAATCCGCCCACGAGTTCGCCTTCAGCCTCAGCAAGATCAAAGGGTGCTCTGTTGGTCTCTCCGACCATCGAGATCGCGTAGATAACGAATGATGGGAAGAGGACAACCGAGTACCACCATTTTTGTTGCGCGGCAACGATCTCAGAAGTGGACATGGAGCCCGAATAGATGAAAACGGCAACGAGGGAAAGTCCCATAGCAACTTCATACGAAATTACCTGAGCACTTGATCGCAATCCGCCAAGGAGTGGATAGGTAGATCCAGATGACCAACCGGCAAGAATGATGCCGTAAACGCCAACGGAGGCAATGGCCAGAACGTAGAGCACGCCAACCGGAATATCGGTCAACTGCATCGCGGTCTGATGACCAAAGAGCGAAACCGGCCCGCTCATCGGAATCACCGCGAAGGACATAAAGCACGTTGTGGCACTGATAATCGGCGCCACGATGAAAACGATCTTGTCAGCAGCGGCCGGGATGAGATCTTCCTTGAGCGCCAATTTCACGCCGTCGGAAAGGCTCTGAAGCAGACCAAATGGGCCAACCCGGTTTGGTCCCAAGCGCATCTGCATGCGTGCGACTATGCGGCGTTCGGCCCAAATTGCTAGCAGCGTTGCAAGCACGCAGATCGCGAAAACAAGCACGCCCTTAACAAGGATCAACCAGCCTGGGTCAAAACCGAGGATCTCTGCAGTTGTCATTAGTCCTTCACCACCGTAACGAGTGATCCGCTTGCAACTCCAAGAGTGGCAAGTAGATGCGAGCCACGTGAATTGCGTGGCAACCAAACAGCATCGTCGTGAATTGCCTCCACGAGAACCGGAAGCACGATCGCTCCGTTTGCATTAGAAACACGCACTGCATCTCCGTCAACAACACCAAGGGAAGTGGCGCGCTTTGGCGAGATAACAACCACGGTCTTGCGAGCAGTGCCAGCCAGATTGTCTTCGCCTTCTTGCAATGATCCTTCATCAAGCAATCGACGCCAAGAGGTAAGCAGCGCCTGGTTCGTGCCCAACTTCTCAGATTTGGCCGAAGCAACAGGGGTGAATTCGGATTTTGTTCCGTCCCAGTCTCCAAATGAGGCCATCTCTGCGGCCGACGATTTAACGGATGGCAGCGCGATCGATCGACCGAGTTCCTCCGAAATCATCGTCAGAATGCGCACATCAGATCGGTTGAGAGAATCTGGAACAGCAACTTCGAATGATCGAGTGCGGCCTTCCCAGTTCATGAACGAACCGGATTTCTCCGGAACTGCCGCCACAGGAAGCACGACATCGGCGATCTTGGTTACTTCGCTTGGGCGAATTTCAAGGCTTACGACAAATGCGCTCTTAAGTGCGGCAAGTGCGGCGTGGATATTTCCCGCATCATGCGGGTCAACGCCTCCGACAACAAGGGCGTGAATCTGATCGGCACCAACCGCGGCAAAGATCTCGTCGCTGCTAAGTCCAACTTCGCTGGGAATGCGCTCGACGCCCCACACTGTGGCCACATCTGCACGGGCAGCCGCATCAGTTACGGGTCGGCCTCCAGGAAGGAGATTTCCAATGGCGCCCGCTTCCAGCGCCCCGCGCTCGCCGGCACGACGCGGAATCCAGGCAACCTTGGCGCCAGTGCGCTCGGCAAGTGCAACCACGGCCGATAGTGAACCGGCGCTTTCGCTGGCGCGCTCGCCAACCAGAATTACCGATTGAGAAGTGAGTTCCTGCTTGGCAATGGCATCTGCTTCGGTCCCTGGTGCAACAGAGATGAAATTCGCTTTGAGCTTCTCGTTGCCCGTGGAGAGTTTGCTAGCAATTGCCGTGACCCTCAAGCCGCGCTTACGAACTTGCTTGTGAATGCGTAGGAAGACAATTGGAGATTCTTCCTCTGTCTCAAATCCGACGAGCAAGATGGAGTCAGCGCGGTCAATATCGGCATTTGTTACCTTTGCACCGACGACCTTCGACGCCAAGAAATCACGTTCTTCATTGCTTGTCAGACGTGCTCGGAAATCGATGTCATTGGTACCAAGGGCAACTCGCGCAAACTTGCTGTATCCGTAGGCGTCTTCCACGGTCGCACGTCCACCGACAAGAACGCCGGCACGCTTCCCGCGAAGTCCGTTTGCAGCTGCTGCAATCGCCTCGGGCCATGATGCAACCTGCAACTCTCCCGCTGCGTCGCGAACCATTGGCTGAGTCAGACGATCTGGCGCAGTTACATACTTGAACGCCCAGCGACCCTTGTCGCAGTTCCACTCTTCGTTGACCTCGGGGTCATCTCCTGCCAGACGACGCAGGGTCTTGCTCCGACGAACATCGGTACGGAGCGAGCATCCCGACGCGCAGTGCTCGCAAGCAGACGGCGTTGAAACCAAATCGAAGGGGCGGGCGCGGAATCGGTATGAAGCTCCTGTCAGCGCGCCAACAGGGCAGATCTGCACGGTGTTGCCGGAGAAGTACGACTCGAAAGGTTGCTTCTCGTAGATGCCGACCTGCTGCAAAGCCCCGCGTTCGTTCAAAGTAATAAAGGGATCAGCGGCAATCTGATCAGAAAAACGCGTGCAGCGGGCGCACAAAATGCAGCGCTCGCGATCAAGCAGAACCTGCGAAGAAATATTGATCGGCTTCTCAAAAGTGCGCTTTTTGCCTTCAAAACGCGAATCGCCACGGCCGTTGCTCATGGCCTGATTCTGAAGTGGGCATTCTCCGCCCTTGTCGCAGACTGGGCAATCCAATGGGTGGTTGATAAGAAGGAACTCCATGTTGCCCTTTTGGGCTTTGTCCGCCACTGGAGAGGTCAGTTGGGTCTTCACGATCATGTTCGGTTCAACTGGGATGGTGCACGATGCTTGTGGCTTTGGGAAGGCGCGACCGTTGATTTCAATTTCAACCAGGCACTGTCGACATGCTCCAACCGGATCCAACAGCGGATGGTCACAGAAGCGGGGAATCTGTATTCCTAGCTTCTCCGCCGCGCGAATGACTAACGTGCCCTTAGGGACGCTGACTTCGAACCCATCAATGACAACAGTAATGAGATCGACAACTTGGGCAGTTTGCTCTTGGGTAGTCACGACTATGCACCCGCCTTTGCACTTGCAAAGAGAGTCGATGCATGTGGATCAAAGGGGCAACCGCCATGTGTGAAGTGGGCGATGTACTCGTCGCGGAAATGCTTGATGGATGAAGTGATGGGGCTTGTGGCACCGTCGCCGAGGGCACAGAAGGCTCGCCCAAGGATGTTGTCGCAAAGATCCAGTAGTTTTTCCAAATCGGCTTCGCTTCCTTTACCGTTTTCAAGATCGCGCAAGATCTGCACCAGCCAATATGTTCCTTCGCGACATGGAGTGCACTTGCCGCACGATTCGTGCTTGTAGAACTCTGACCAACGCAAAACGGCACGGACAACACAGGTGGTTTCGTCAAATATCTGAAGTGCCTTTGTGCCGAGCATGGAACCTGCGGCTGCAACGCCTTCGTAATCCAAAGGTGTATCGAGTTGGGCGGCAGTGAAAATCGGCGTCGATGAGCCACCTGGAGTCCAGAACTTCAGCTCGTGACCTTCGCGAACTCCCCCGGCAAGATCAAGGAGTTCGCGCAAGGTGATTCCCAATGGCGCCTCGATCTGACCTGGATTTGTGACATGTCCGGAAAGGGAATAGATAGTCATTCCCTTGCTCTTTTCGGTGCCCATCGAGGCAAACCACTCGGCGCCGTTATTGATTATTGACGGCACCGAAGAAATTGATTCGACGTTGTTTACAACGGTGGGACGCGCATAAAGACCGGCAATGGCTGGAAACGGCGGGCGAAGTCGCGGCTGTCCGCGGAAACCTTCGAGCGAATCAAGAAGGGCCGTTTCTTCACCGCAGATGTAGGCCCCTGCTCCAACGTGCAGAACTAATTCAAGGTCGACCCCGCTGCCGAAAATATTCTTTCCCAGGTACCCGGCTGCGTAGGCATCTTGAATTGCCTGCTGGACTCTACGGACCACATGCGTGACTTCACCACGTACATACACGAATGCGTACTTCGCACGAATCGCGTAGGAGGCAATGATCATGCCTTCGATAAGAACATGCGGGTTTGCCAGAAGCAGCGGCATGTCCTTGCAAGTGCCAGGTTCGGACTCATCTGCGTTAACGACAAGGTAGTGGTCCTTGTTATCGCCTTGCGGTATGAATCCCCACTTCATTCCAGTTGGGAATCCCGCGCCGCCGCGACCACGCAAACCAGAATCCTTGACCATTTGGATTACCGCATCTGGCTCCATCTTGAGAGCCTTCTCAGCAGCCTTGTATCCATCGTGGCGCTTGTAACCGGCCATCGTGAATGAATCCTTCTCATCCCAATGTGCCGAGAGAACGGGAGTCAGTGTTGTCATGCTTTGGCCCCCTTCTTCGCAATCTTCAATCCCAGTAGTGATGGTTCCCCTGCTTGCACTCCCTCGTTTGCCCGACCGTCACTGAGACCGGCAAGCACTGCGGAGTTTTCCTTCCACGTCGGCAAGGAATCGGGGCCACGTGTTGGTGCAGGTGGATTCCCAGCGCGCATTGAATCCACCAAATCTTTAGCTGACTGGACGGTCTGGTTGTCGTAGAACTCCCAGTTGGCCATAACGACGGGGGCGTAATCGCAAGCTGCGTTGCACTCAATGTGTTCGAGTGAGACTTTGCCGTCTGCTGTTACTCCGTCATTTTCAATACCCAGGTGATCTTTGAGCCCGGCGAAAATTGCATCCCCACCCATGACCGCGCAGAGAGTGTTGGTGCAGACACCGACGTGGTATTCGCCCACCTGCTTACGCTTGTATTGAGTGTAAAAAGTAGAGACGGCCGAGACTTCCGCGGTCGTTAGCTCGAGTTTCTTCGCGATGAGTTCGATACCCTCGTTGGTTACATACCCTTCGAGTGATTGCACGTAGTGCAACAGGGGCATGATTGCTGATCGCGAGCGCGGATAGCGTTTGATGATGGAATCCATCACTTCAATATTTTGATCAGTAAACGCCATTAGCGATCAACACCGCCCATCACAGGATCGATAGATGCAACCGCTGCCACGACGTCAGCGATCAAGCTGCCTTCGCACATCGCAGAGGTTGATTGCAGGTTATTAAAAGACGGTTCGCGGAAGTGGACACGATATGGGCGCGTTCCCCCATCCGAGACAAGATGAACGCCGACCTCGCCACGTGGCGATTCGATTGCCGTATAGACCTGGCCGGCAGGAACTCGGAATCCTTCGGTGACCAATTTGAAGTGGTGAATCAGGGATTCCATTGACTGACCCATGATTTCGCGAATGTGGTCAAGTGAATTCCCAAGGCCATCCCCGCCGAGGGCGAGTTGCGACGGCCAAGCGATCTTCTTGTCAGCAACCATGACAGGGGCGCCTTCAAGTTTCTCCAACTTGTCGGCACACTGTTCGATGATGCGAAGGGATTGTTCGAGTTCGTTCATGCGGATAAGGAAGCGGCCGTAAACATCGCAGGTATCTGCGGTGACGACATCGAATTCGTAATCCTCGTATCCACAATATGGCTGAACCTTGCGCAGGTCCCATGGCATTCCGGTAGAGCGAAGCACTGGACCAGTGATACCCAATGTCGTGCACCCGGCAAGATCCAAGTAGCCGACTCCTGCGGTACGGCCCATCCAGATCGAGTTTCCGATGAGGATGCTGTCGTTGTCCTTGAAATTGCTACGAAGTTCTTTGACTGTTTCGCGGATCTTGGAAATCGCATTTGGCGGAAGATCTTGAGCGACGCCGCCGGGGCGGATATAGGCCATATTCATGCGGAGCCCAGAGACCATTTCAAAGATGTCGAGGCACTTCTCGCGTTCGCGGAAGCAGAAGATCATCGGAGAAAGGGCGCCCAGTTCCAGCGCGCCGGTTCCGAGGGCAACCATGTGAGAGGCAATTCTGTTGAACTCCATCATCATCACTCGGATAACGCTGGCTTTTTCGGGGACATCATTGGTGATTCCCAATAGTTTTTCAACGCCTAGGCAGTAGGCCGTCTCATTGAAGAGAGGAGCCAGATAGTCCATGCGTGTCACGAAAGTGACGCCCTGCGTCCAACTGCGGTACTCGGCGTTCTTTTCGATTCCGGTGTGGAGGTAACCGATACCGGCACGAAGTTCGGTGATTGTTTCGCCTTCAAGTTCGAGAACCAAGCGAAGTACGCCGTGAGTTGATGGGTGTTGTGGTCCCATGTTGACGACGACGCGCTCTTCCTTCGTCGCCCCGATCTCAGTGACTAATGAGTCCCAATCGCCACCCGTTACCGAGAAGACTGTGCCTTCGGTTGTCTCGCGAGATGAAGCATATGGATCGGTAAATTGTGAACTCATCGATATGACCTGCGCTCATTTGGAGGGGGCACTGTCGCACCCTTGTACTCAACGGGAATTCCACCGAGTGGATAGTCTTTTCTTTGCGGATGTCCGCGCCAATCATCTGGCATCAAGATGCGTGTCAGTCCTGGGTGGCCGTCGAAGATGATTCCGAACATGTCGAATGCTTCTCGCTCGTTCCAGTTGTTGCCGGCCCAGACTTCAACAAGGGATGGGATGTGCGGATCAGATTCGGGAACCGACACTTCCAGTCGGATGCGCTGGTTCTTCGTCATCGAGAGCAATGGATAGACCGCATGAAGTTCGCGGCCGGTCTCGGTCGGATAGTGAACTCCACTCACTCCCAAACACATTTCAAATCGCAACGTGTCGCGCAGGATGCGGGCGACTTCTTCGAGTTTCTCACGCTTCACGTGCAGGGTGAGTTCGCCCCGGTCGACAACTACGCGCTCGATTGCATCGGCAAAATCAGGATAAGCGCGCTCGAGGTCATCGGCTACATCGTCGAAGTAGCCCCCGTATGGACGCTCGGTCGAACCAGGGTGAGCAGGAAGGCGTACCAGACCGCCGAAACCCGATGTGTCGCCTGTGTCCGATGTGCCAAATAATCCATGTCCGACTGATAAATCTTTCTCTTTCTTCACGCGAGCAACCCCTTCAGTTGATGGGTTGGTTTGGCGGCCATGGCCGCTGCTTCTACTTCTCTGATGACTTGCTCGCGGTTTGAACCGAGCTTCTCGTTGCTGATCTGCTCGTGCAATTTCAAGATTGCATCCATCAACATTTCAGGGCGTGGAGGGCAGCCAGGAAGATAAATATCAACTGGAACTACGTGATCGACGCCTTGGACAATCGCGTAGTTGTTGAACATTCCACCCGAGGATGCGCAGGCACCCATCGCGATCACCCATTTTGGTGCGGCCATTTGATCGTAGATCTGACGCAGGACCGGCGCCATCTTGTTGGAGACGCGGCCGGCCACGATCATGAGATCTGCTTGACGAGGCGAGGCGCGGAAAACTTCCATTCCAAATCGGGCTAAGTCATATCGACCCGCACCGGCGGCCATCATTTCAATTGCGCAGCAGGCCAATCCGAATGTTGCAGGCCAAAGCGAACTCTTGCGCATGTAGCCCGCAAGTTTTTCAACGCTGGTTAATAGGAATCCACTCGGTAACTTCTCTTCAAGACCCACGATTAATCCCACTCCAGTCCGCCGCGGCGCCACACATATGCATATGCGACAAAGACTGTGGCGATAAAGATTCCCATTTCAACCAAGCCAAAAAGGCCCAACTTGTCGAAAGTTACAGCCCACGGATAAAGAAAGACAATTTCAATATCAAAAATAATAAATAACATCGCGGTGAGGAAGTACTTGACCGGGAAGCGACCACCCTCGGCTGCTTGCGGACTTGGTTCGATTCCGCATTCGTAGGCTTCCAGTTTGGCGCGGTTGTAACGCTTTGGCCCAGTGAAAGAAGTGATCAGGACCGAGAATGCAGCGAAACCAAAACCAATTGCGCCAATGACAAATATCGGAATGTACGGGTTCGAAGTCGACGTCATAATGTAGGAAATCCTAGGCTCGTAGTGGGCATGCCTTTACCTCTTAAGCCTTCACTGCTCTGTGAACTGCGACAACCCCACCGGTCAGATTTGTCCAACCAACATTGGTCCAGCCCGCCGCCTCGATCCGAGAGGCCAGGGCGGCCTGGTCGGGCCAGGCCCGGATGGACTGGGCTAGATAGATGTAGGCAGCGGGGTTGCTGGAGGTAATTCGGGCGATAACGGGGAGGAGGCGCATGAGGTAATTGGTATAAATGGTACGAAACGGACGCCAGACAGGGTGGGAGAACTCCACAACTACCAATTGGCCCCCGGGCTTGGTCACTTTGAGCATCTGTGCCAGGGCCTTGTCGATATCGGCGGTGTTGCGCAGGCCAAAGGAGATGGTCACGACGTCGAAGGTATTGGGCTCAAAGGGCAGTTTGAGGGCGTCTGCCTTGGTAAATGGCAGGTGAGGTCGGGCTTTACGTCCGGCGGCCAGCATGCCCTCGGAGAAGTCGGCCGGGATTACTTCTGCCCCCGCGGCGGCGAGTGGTTCGCTGGAAGACCCGGTCCCCGCTGCCAGATCAAGAATCTTCATGCCTGGCTTGGGAGCGATGATGGCCGTAGCCGCACGCCTCCACGCCTTGGTGCGCCCCAGACTGAGGAGGTCATTTACCAGGTCGTAGCGCTTTGCGACTCCGTCAAACATTGCCGCGACTTCATCTGGATCTTTATCGAGATTGGCGCGGGACATGACGTTATTCTCCTTCAGAGTAGGCTCACCCCACAAATCAAAACTCTAGTAAAGAGTGACGGATCATAAGGAGCAGCAATGTCCACCACTACTGCCACATTACGGAGCGCTGTTTTCCCCCGCGCAACTACCTATTCCAAAGCACTTCTCGTGACTTTTGGCACTTTGTTCATAGCGGGTCTGGCCCAGATTGCCCTGCCAATTCCCGGCTCACCCGTACCCGTCACCGGACAGACCCTCGGTGTTCTGCTCATCGGCGCGAGCTATGGATCGCAACTTGGGGCCATGACACTGGTCACCTACATTGTCGTAGGTCTGGCAGGGGCTCCAGTATTTGCCAAAGGCGAACACGGCATTGCCCACCTAACTGGCGCCACCGGCGGATACCTGGTCGGAATGCTCTTCGCCTCTCTTCTGGTCGGCGCTCTTGCAGGACGCAAATGGGATCAGAAACTTCGTTCGGCTATACCCACGATGTTGCTCGGCGACGCGGTCATTTTCACTTTTGGTCTTTATTGGCTGCACGCGTATACCCATCAAAGTTGGACATGGACCTTCGCCGCTGGTTTCACACCGTTTCTCCTAGGAGAAGTACTGAAGATCGCCATCGCGGGTACATCACTTCCGCTCGTGTGGCGCTTCGTTCAGCGATAAATCTTTTATCGTGCCCCAACTGACTTCTGTCACAACCGCACGCCTTGGCGAGCATCTCCCACTATTGGAGTTACTCCCGGATTCACACCCGGTTTCCTGGGTGCGCGGTGGTGATGGCCTAGTTGGTTGGGGCGTACATGCAACGACCACTGTCAAAGGCCCGAATAGATTTCGGGACGCACGACATTGGTGGCATGAGGAACTCAAAAAACTAGCGGTCACCGATTCGGTTCACATCAATGGGACCGGACCGATTCTCTTCACCTCTTTCTCCTTCTCCCCCGATGAGGAATCAGTTCTGGTGATCCCTCAGGTGATAGTTGGGCAAAGGGCGGAACAATCGTGGATCACCTGGTTTGGCGACATGCCACAACCAAATCTCCTGGACGGTGTTGTAAATATTCCTGCGCAGGAATATGAATGGCGCAACGGTTCTCTGACTTCAGACCAATGGGAGGAGCGGGTGGCAGTGGCCATCCACGCCATCCAATCCAAGACGATCGACAAAGTCGTATTAGCGCGCGACCTCAACGGCACTGCGACAGATCCCATTGATTCACGCTCAATATTGCGCAATTTGGCAGCTGAATACCCCTCGACGTGGTGCTTCTCCATCGCCGGGCTTGTCGGAGCGACTCCCGAACTTCTGCTTCGGTTGAACCGCGCAATGGTCACATCGCGAGTACTCGCCGGAAC
>DASXUM010000016.1:0-9669 GCA_036504835.1 Candidatus Nanopelagicaceae bacterium | reverse complement strand
GCTTGGCAGATGCGCGCTTGAGTGCGTCGACCATGATGAGTTGTTCCATGATCTGCTTGTTGATCGGCGCCGCGTGACTCTGGATGACGAAGGCGTCGCTGCCGCGGACGCTCTCCTCGAATCGGACGAAGATCTCGCCGTTGGCGAAGTCGTATGCCGATGTTGGGGTCAGAGGTATGCCAAGTTCTGACGCGACTTGCTCAGCTAACTCGGGAAAAGCACGTCCGGTAAATATCCTCAGTCGCTTTTCGGAGGCGAGTCGTAGTTCGCTCATTGGTGTCATATTCCTTTCTCGGAACTGGCATCTGCGGCCTGTGCTGCTTCTGCGGACTTGCTTCCCTTACGCTTTCGTAGAACCCACCCTAAGACATTTCGCTGCCGTGCTCTGCCAACCCCGATTGCACCGGCCGGGACGTTCTCAGTAATAACCGAGCCTGCCGCAGTGTAAGCGCCGTCCCCGATGGAGATTGGCGCGACCAGCATCGTGTCGCTGCCGATCCGGACATGATCGCCGATTTCGGTGTGGTGCTTATTCTCGCCGTCGTAATTGACGAATACCGTGGCCGCGCCGACGTTGGTGCCGACGCCGATGGTGGCATCGCCAACGTACGACAGGTGTGGGACTTTGGAGCCCTCTCCCAAGGTCGAATTCTTCATCTCGACGAATGCTCCAGTGCGACTCTTCGTCCCGAGAACCGAGCCCGGTCGCAAATAGGTGAATGGTCCGACACTGGCACCCTCGCCGATTGTGGCACCGATGCAATATGACTCGAGGACGGTTGCCTTGCCGAAAACATCGCAATCAACAAGTGTCGTCCGTGGACCAATAACTGCGCCTTCAGAAATCACAGTAGAGCCGTGAAGTGCAGTGCCGGGATGAATCGTCACGTCGGCTGCGATCTTCACGGTGGTGTCGATCCACGTCGTCGTCGGGTCGATCATGCTGACACCGGCGCGCATAAAGGAATCGTTGATCTGATCGCGCATGATCGCGGCGCACTCGGCAAGTTGAACTCGGTCGTTTACGCCGAGGATCTCAACCGCATCCGGGGTGAGGATCGGAACAACGCGGTCTCCTTCCGCGCGCATGATTTCGATGACCTGGGTGAGGTAGAGCTCGCCTTGCGCGTTGTCATCGGTGAGTTGGTTGATAACCCGGTGCAATATGGAAAGGTCGAAAACATAAACGCCCGAGTTGATTTCTTCGATGTCCTTCTCGAAATCATCGGCATCGCGCTCTTCGACGATCTTCAGCAGATCGCCATTATCGGCGCGGACAATCCGGCCGTATCCGGTGGGATCGGGAAGTTCGGCGGTCAACACGGTGGCGGCAAATCCGCCTTCATTGTGCGCGGCAATGAGTTGACGCAATGTCTGACTCGACAGCAACGGAGTATCGCCAGCGACGATGAGAACAGTGCCCTTTACCTCTGCGCCCGCGAGCGCCAACTGCACTGCGTGTCCCGTGCCGCCGCGGTGTTCCTGGAAGACGGGGATTGCAAGAGGAGAAATCTTCGCAAGGTGTTCGGTGACCAACTCGCGGCCCGATCCGACGACGACGCGAATTTCTGCAGGAGCAAGAACCTCAACTGCGGTAAGTACGTGACCTAAAAGAGATTGACCTGCAATGGTATGAAGAACCTTGGGCGTTGCTGATTTCATCCGCGTGCCTTCACCGGCAGCTAAGACGATCACGTAATCAAGTCGGCTCAAGCATCGCTCCCGCGCTAGGTTAAAGACGTCTGGGTTCCAACTTCGTTCTGTGGCTGAGCCTAATTGCTCTGGCCGCTTGTTTGGCTAAAGCAAACAAGTTTGCTCCGCCACCAGGTATCGATCCTGGACCCTGGGCTTCAAAGGCCCATGTGCTAGCCACTACACAATGGCGGAACCCGTATTCTCCCGTATCGGAGGCACTACTTTCGACCACTCGCCCCGCGGCCGCGGGGATGCACCTCCACTCGATAGGCATGGGGTAATCTGCTTTATTGAGTGGAATTGGGGGCCAACGGCGAATGCGCGATGAAGTAGACCGCCTTGTCGCCGATTGGAAGCGCGAACGCCCCGATCTGGACCTCTCCCCGCTGGAAGTCCTCAGCCGAATCACCCGAATCGCCCGCCACCTCGATATCGCCAGACGGCGCGCCTTCGCAGACCTGGAGACCTGGGGCTTTGATGTCCTGGCAGCCCTGCGTCGATCCGGCGAGCCCTACCAACTCTCCCCCGGCCAGCTCTTGCAGGAGACGATGGTGACCAGCGGGACGATGACCAACCGACTCGATCGCCTCGAGGAACTCAACCTGATCACCCGCAAGCCCGATCCCAAAGACGGCCGCGGATCCCTAGTGACGCTGACCAAGAGCGGAATGCGCGCAGTGGATTCGGCGATGGAGGACTTGCTTGCGCAAGAGGGAGTTTTTCTTCAATCTTTAACCGAGGCCGAACGCGTCAAACTCGCATCCTTGCTAGCAATTGTGGCCGCGCCTTTCGACGAACAGCAGGAGCAATAAGTTAGTGAATTTCGGTTACCCGCGCGCCGGGTACTGGTCCGCTTACTCGCGTAACACTTCCGACAACTCCGCTTGATGTGAGTGCAACTGCCAAGTCGAGTGCCTGATCTTCATCGGCAACAAGAAACGCCACGGTCGGGCCAGATCCCGAAACTATCGAACCGAGTGCGCCGTACTCTTCGCCGACATCGAGTATGAGGCGCAAAGCCGGACGCAATGAACACGCAGCGGGTTGCAGATCATTGACGAGTGATTTGCCGAGTGCAACGGGGTCAGCGGCGAGGAGTGCCTGCAGAAGATGATCGTTGACCTGCGGGGCGACAACTCTCATTCCTTCGCGCAACCGATCGCACTCGCCGTAGACCGCAGGAGTTGATAGACCCATCGTCGATAACGCGAGGACCCAGTGGTAGGTGCCACGCGAAAGCGCAGCGGTGACTTGGTCACCGCGACCGCGACCGACCGCGGTGCCGCCGCTGAGCATGAAGGGAACATCGCTGCCGAGTTGGGCCGCGACTTCGTGGAGTTCCTCGCGGGTCTGCCCGAGTCCAAAAAGAGCGTCAATAGCCACAATTGTGGCGGCCGCATCAGCGCTTCCGCCCGCCATTCCACCAGCCACTGGAATCGACTTCTTGATGTCTATTCGCAAATCGGCAGGTAGGTCGTGCTTCTGGCACATCAAGACAGCCGCGCGCCAAGCCAGATTCGATTCATCCGTCGGGACGCCGTGGACATGATCGCCGTTGATATTAAGCGAAAGCCCCGCACCGATTTCGTCTTTGGTGACGGTCACATCATCGAAGAGGGAAATCGATTGAAATACCGTGACAATTCCGTGGTAGCCATCGGCCTCTTTGGGTCCGACAGAGAGTTGGAGATTGATTTTTCCGGGCACTCGTACAACGACTGTTGTTGCTACGGGATGCGCCATATCAAAACCTTATGCCCAATTCATCGGTGGCACGCGCAATCTGGAGGTACTGATCCACCACAAGTGCTTCACCTCGCAGAGTCGGATCGATACCGGCTTTCTCCAATACCTGCTGTGCTGCCTCTGAACTCCCCAGCAAACCCTTCAGGGCCGAGCGCAACATCTTGCGACGCTGTGAGAACGCGGCATCAATCACGGCGAAAACGCGCAACCGTAAATTCTCATCGCCAAGAGGTGCATGCCGAGAAAATGCAACGAGCTTCGAATCAACATTGGGGACGGGCCAGAAAACCGAACGCGACACCGAGCCGCCATGTGACATATCTGCCCACCATGCCGCCTTCACACTGGGGATTCCGTAATCCTTCGAACCGGGTTTGGCGACGAGTCTGTCGGCAACTTCGGCTTGAACCATCACGATGCCTGACTGGATAGACGGAAATTTCTCCAGGTAATGGAGTAAGACGGGAACCGAAATGTTGTACGGAAGATTTGCGACAAGCACCGTTGGCTGTTGTGGCAGTTGCGAGACCTGCAGCGCGTCTTCATTGATGACGGTGAGATTGGCAGAGCGTTCCGAATGTTCTTTCACAGTTATGGGCAACTGCTGGGCAAGGCGTTGATCGATCTCGACTGCAATCACACTGGCCGCTTCATCGAGCAGTCCCAATGTAAGCGATCCCAACCCCGGCCCGATTTCCAGTGCGACATCTGTTGCAGAAACCCCTGCCAACTTCACGATTTTGCGGCAGATGTTGGCGTCAATAACGAAGTTCTGCCCCAACGCCTTGGCTGGCTTGAGGTCCAACTTTGCGGCCAGGGCCCGTATTTCAGCCGCGCCCAGCAGGCTCATGCAGAGAACGATCCGAAGATGCGCTCGGCATTTGCGCCGAGGGCAGTGGCCAATTCGGCCAGATCCGCGTCGCGTTCGACCGCCATCGCCCGCACGATTGTGGCGATTTGAGCTGGCGTATTGAGAAGGCCGCGATGCGGAGAAGGAGTGAGGAAGGGCGAATCCGTCTCAACCAATAGCTGATCAATTGGAACCAACTTCACCGCTTCACGCAGTGCCGGCGCATTCTTGAAAGTCATCGTGCCTGCGAAAGAAAGAACATATCCGCGGTCGATGCACTTCTTAGCCATCTCAACATCGCCCGAGAAACAGTGGAAGATGGTTTTCTCTGGCGCGCCAACTTCGAGAAGGATCGAGAGGATGTCATCGTGCGAATCGCGATCATGGATGACCAGCGCCTTATTCGTCCTCTTGGCAAGATCGATATGCCACTTGAATGATTCTTGTTGACGATGGCGCAACTCCGGCGGTGTGCGGAAGTAATCAAGCCCGGTCTCGCCGATTGCGCGAACTCGCGGATGCTGTGCCAATTTTTCGATGATCGCCAAGTCGTGATCGAGGTCTTCGACAACTGGTGCCTCATTGGGGTGGAGTGCAACTGCGGCAAGAACAGTGTCACTCCAGTGTTCGGCCGCATCAACGCACCACTGCGATTGCTCTGCTGAATATCCGACTTGAACTACGCGATCGACGCCGACAGATTTTGCCTGCGCAAGAACTTCGCCGACCTCGGGAGAATCAGGCGCGGTATCGGTGACGATTTCAATGTGGGCATGCGCATCAACTGTCGGCACGGGAAGCGCCTCGGGAAGAGGAGCCATGGGTCGGTCAATATCCCGGTTATGCCGATCTGCCATTGACGTTAGGCGATTACATCTAGACGAGGAAAGAGTGATGCGCTCTTGGTGACAACTGAACCCGCTGGAAGTTGGCCCCATGTGGCCACATCGCCGATGTGCTGGTCTTTCAAAGCTCCGATGGATTTATCTGCACCAAGGGATTCCCAGAGAATCTCACAGGTGACCGGCATGACTGCATTCAACAAGACTGCCAGGGCGCGAAGGGACTCGGCGGTGTTGTAAAGAACCGCGTCGAGTTCTGCTTTATTTGCGGGATCTTTGGCAAGGATCCACGGCTCTTTGATGGTCACATATCCATTGACCTGCTTGCAGAAATCCATGATCGCAACAATCCCGCCCTGGAAATCCAGATCGCAGATCGCGGCATCAGCCATCTTCACGGCCGCGGCAAGTCCTTCGACTAGATCTTTGTCCTGAGCCTTCGCAGGGACTACGCCGTCGCAGTACTTCTCGATCATGGCAGCAAGTCGCGAGGAAAGATTGCCGAAGTCATTGGCAAGTTCGCTGGTGTAACGGGCGTGCATGTCCTCCCACGAGAACGAGCCATCGCTGCCGAAAGGTATTGCGCGCAGGAAGTAATAACGGAATGCATCGACACCGAAGTGGTCGGTGATTTGAGATGGCGCAATTCCGGTGAGCTTGCTCTTGCTCATTTTCTCGCCGCCGACAAGTAGCCAACCGTGGGCGAAGACTTTCTTCGGTGTTGCCAACCCGGCTGCCATCAGCATGGCGGGCCAGATAACCGCGTGGAAGCGCAAGATGTCTTTTCCTACCAGATGAACGTCAGCGGGCCAGGTGCTGGCAAACTTCTTGCCGCCTTCACTTGCCGGATCATCGCCGAGTCCGACAGCGGTGGCGTAGTTGAGCAGAGCGTCGAACCAGACATAGAAGACTTGATCGGTATCCCAAGGGACAGTGATTCCCCAGTCGAAGGTGGAGCGAGAGATCGAAAGATCAGTCACGCCACTTTCAAGAAAGGAGACGATCTCGTTGCGAGCACTCTCGGGCTGCAATGCGTCGGGGTTCTCGCGATAGTGCTTTAGCAGCGGCTCGACGAACTGGGAGAGTTTGAAGAACCAGTTGTTCTCGTTGACGATCTCAATAGGTGTGCCGTGGACGGAGCACGTCAGCTTGCCGTCCTTCTCAACTAAATCTCCCGGGAGTTTGAATTCCTCGCAACCGACGCAGTACTGACCTTCGTACTGTCCCGCGTATATGAATCCCGCATCCTTTAAGCCCGTCAGGAACTTCTGGACGCGTTCGCTGTGACGAAGTTCGGTGGTCCGGATGAAATCGTCGTTGGCAATGTTGAGGGCGCGCCAGTTGGGTTTCCAGGCAGTCTCAACGAGGTTGTCGACCCATGCTTGCGGGCTGACGCCGTTTGCCTCCGCGGTGCGAAGCACCTTCTGACCGTGCTCGTCGGTGCCCGTCAAATACCAGACTGATTCGCCCTTCTGGCGATGCCACCGCGTCAAAACGTCGCCCGCCACCGTTGTGTAGGCATGCCCGATATGCGGCACGTCGTTGACGTAGTAAATAGGTGTGGTTACGTAATACGTCTTCGCGGGGGTCGTCACGTGGATATCTTAGAGGTTGATTTCGAATCGACCATCGCCGCGAAAACCACACGCTTAGCCACCGAGAATTCTTCGGCCACAGTTGCAATCGCGGACTTTCGATCCATTCCCGCCGCTTCATATTCCTTTACGCGGGAGACCATGTTCTCCGCGGTGATTTCTGCCGAATTAACGGGTGCACCCTCGAGGACCATCGTGATCTCGCCAAGGACCTCGTGAGTTTTCGCCCATGTCAGCAATTCTCCGAGACTTGCTCGAATTGTCTCCTCGTAGGTCTTCGTCATCTCCCGACAGATGGCCCCGTTGCGATCTGGTCCAAAGACCGCCACTGCATCCTCGAGTGCATCGGGAAGTCGATGGGGAGCCTCAAACCAGACAATGGTGCGCTCTTCATTTCTGAGATTCTCAAAGAACTTTTCGCGCGCACCCGATGACCGGGGCGAGAAGCCTTCAAAAACAAATCGATCTGTGGGAAGTCCTGCGAGCGCGATTGCAGTTGTGACGGCGCTGGGTCCAGGTATGACCGAGACCGATACCCCTGCGGCAATCGCATCACGCATCAGCCGAAAGCCAGGATCGCTAATAGTTGGCATTCCTGCATCCGAGACGACCAATACCGAGGTACCAGTTTGGAGCATGGTCAGAATCTCAGCGCTTCTCTCCTGCTCATTGCCTTCAAAAAACGAAATCACCCGCCCGCGGAATTTGATATTGAGATCGGCGCACAATCGATGGAATTTCCGCGAATCCTCCGCAGCAACGACCCCCGCCTCTTCAATTGCCGCGATCAGACGGGCGCTGGCATCCCCCGGATTTCCGAGAGGAGTAGCCGCGAGGGTCAAAGTCATGGCCAAATCCTCTCAGTTATCTTTCTATTCTCGCTTAGGCTAACCCCGTGGGCCCAATTCTGATCGCGCTGCTTTCCTTCGGACTTCGGCTCTTTCATCTGGGAATTCCCAAAGGCTTGGTATTCGACGAGATCTATTACGTCGACGGGGCGCGCGATTACTTGGCCCACGGCGTAGAAGTCACGGGAAATGCCCCCGAATTCATCGTGCATCCGCCGGTTGGCAAATGGTGCATTGCCCTTGGAATCAAGCTTTTTGGGAACAATGAATTCGGCTGGAGGTTCAGCGTCGCCGTTGCCGGCGCTCTCACCATCTATCTCGTAGGACGAATCGCGCGCCGCCTCTTCATCACACCGATGTTGAGCACCCTGGCATCTTTGCTGATGGCGCTGGACGGATTGAACTTGGTTCACTCTCGAACCGCGTTGCTCGATCTATTTCTCACCCTCTTTGTCCTGCTTGCGATTCTCTCCTGGCTCAAAGGCAACTACTGGAGAACGGGAATCTGGTTCGGCCTTGCCTGCGGTACGAAATGGAGCGGTATCTACTTCCTCGTCGCCTTCGCGCTACTCACCGTCTATCGAGACTGGGGACGGATACAGCCCTTCTTCAAATTGCTAGCCACGAGAATCATGCAATTCCTCGTCGTTCCAGTCATGGTCTACGTGGCGACGTGGGCAGGATGGTTTAGAAGCCCACTCGGATGGGACCGACATTGGGCCGACGGCCGTTCAACCTCATTTGGTTTCATTCCCTCGTCGTTGCGATCTTTCTGGCACTATCACGCAGAAATCCTTCACTTTCACAAAACCCTGACGCAGCACCATCCATATCAAGCCAATCCTTGGAGCTGGTTGGTGATGGGTCGACCAACATCCTTCTATTACGAAACGCCTGCTTCGTGCGGAGGAGCGAAAACCTGCTCGCAAGAAGTCCTCGCGTTAGGAACGCCTCTGCTCTGGTGGTTGGGCACCCTCGCCCTCGCAGTCGTGTTCGGATACTGGGTGCGAAGCTTCGTCACCAACAAACGTCCCGATTTCGTAACCGGGTTCATCTTGCTCGGAGTTGCGGCGGGATATCTGCCGTGGTTCTTATTCCAACGTCGCACGGTATTTACCTTCTACGCAATCGTCTTCGAACCCTTCATGGTCCTGGCCCTTGTCTACTGCGCGAAGTTGTACTTAGGTGTGCCGCCATGGCCGAGGAATAAGAAGATCGTTGTCGGCGTCATCGTGCTCTTGATCGCCGTGAACTTCCTCTACTTCCTGCCGCTCTTCAACGGGTCAGTGCTCTCCTACGACCAATGGCACTATCGAATGTGGCTTCCCTCGTGGGTCTGATCTAGTCCCTAAATGTTCCTAGTTTGACCTCGCCGACTCTGCGGTACGCAGCAACGATCACTCCGGCTGGCGTTGCGTACGAATCAACAAGTTCGAAGGCAGCAGGTATGGCACCGTCACCGAAGAGGCGCTTTCCCTTTCCGAGGACCACGGGAATGATTTTCAACCACAACTCATCGATGAGGTCGTTTGCCAGCAGCGTCTGAAGCAGGTTGCTGCTTCCATGAACCTGCAGTTGCCGGCCATCTTGCGCTTTCAATTCCCGGATTTGTGCGACCACATCCCCTTTGATGTGAATCGTTTCTTTCCAATCTGTATTGACCTGGTTATTGCTTACGACGTACTTCGTCGTCTTGTTGATGCCTAGATCTTCTTCCGGATGTCGCGGCCAATGTTCTGCGAAAATGTCATAGGTCTTCTTGCCCAATAGCAGGTCATACGGTTGGCCCATCTGCTTGCTCATTTCCTGGCCAAGTTTTTCGTCGAAGTAGGGGACCGACCATCCCTCAAGATTGAATCCACCCGATGGATCTTCGCCTTCACCGCCAGGTGCCTGCATCACTCCATCAAGTGAAAGAAATGTCAGTGCAATTATTTTCCTCATGATCATTTATTCCTTTCGCGGATCTAGACATCAACCGAATAGGTGCGGGAGACGATCCCGTTCTGATACTTCCTTGTCTCGATCAAGGTTAAATTCGAAATCTCTTCTGGACTGAGCAGAGGTTTGCCTTCTCCAAGGTTTACCGGAAT
>DASXUM010000015.1:0-3887 GCA_036504835.1 Candidatus Nanopelagicaceae bacterium | reverse complement strand
CCCGAACCACTCCAGCGACAAGCATGCGTGGTTTCAGGCAGCCCTCAAGGCAGCTCCAGGTTCACCAGAACGGGCTCGCTATCACTTCGTGGATGGCAAAGGCCCCAACGGTGATCTACCACCGAACAACTGGACATCGGTATTCGGCGGACCTGCATGGCAGCGTGTGATTGAAAGTGACGGGACGCCAGGCCAGTGGTATTTACATTTGTTTGCAGTCGAGCAACCAGACTTCAATTGGGACAATCACGAAGTACGTGCGTATTTCATTGAAGTTCTGAAGTTCTGGCTCGATCGCGGCGTTGACGGATTCCGAATCGATGTTGCGCACGGCATGGTGAAGGCGGCCGGGCTTCCGGACATCGTTGAAGCAGACACCGATTCAGAGATGCTCGCCGCAGATACACGTCCGTTCTGGGATCAAGAAGGCGTGCATGAGATCTACCGCGAATGGCGCAAGGTCCTCGACTCATATCCGGGGGACCGGATGGCAGTTGCGGAGGCGTGGGTCAGCCCAGCGTCGCGTATTGCGCGGTATTTGCGTCCGGACGAATTAGCCAACTCTTTCAATTTCGATTTCTTAACGTGTCCGTGGGAGCCACGATCATTGAAGAAGATGATTGACCGGTCCATGGAGGCGCTTGTCGAAGTCGGGGCCCCATCATCATGGGTGTTCAACAACCATGACGTGGTGCGCTCGGTGGATCGATTCGACCTCGGACTCATTGCCGGTGCGGCAAACACGACCTTCGAACGCCTAGGCGACCCCACCAGACTCAACCTAAAGCGCGGAACTCTGCGAGCCCGTTCTGGCGCTCTGCTGATGTTGGCTCTGCCTGGTGGGGCATACGTGTATCAAGGTGAGGAACTCGCACTTCCGGAAGTTCGAGATATTCCAGAGGATCGTTTGACGGATCCGCGTTGGGCGATGAGCGATCACACCGATCGCGGTCGCGATGGGTGCCGTGTTCCGATTCCATGGACCGAAGATTCTGCTGGCGCTTTTGGATTCTCTTCCAACCCTGCGTTGAAACCAGATGAGGCCTGGCTGCCGCAGAGTCACAATTGGGGCGAGTACGCCGTTGAGACTCAAGAAGATGATCCTTCATCTACATTGACTATGTACCGCCGAGCACTGGCAATCCGACATGAAGAATCCGGCCTCGGTGATGGGCCAATGACGTGGCTGGATGCAGGTCATGACGTCCTCGCGTTCTCGCGTCCGGGAAACTTTGCCTGCTACGTGAACTTCGGTGAGCCCATTCAATTGCCGGAACATTCCAAGATCCTCCTTTCGAGCGGGCACATTCACGGAGCCGAACTTCCTACAGACACGGCCGTTTGGTTGCGACTGGCGTAATGGAGAGTTTTTACGAACGGGTCGGCGGAAGCAGAGTTTTCGCCGATCTTGTCTCGCAGTTCTACGCCCAAGTTGCCGTCGATCCCATTCTTCGACCCATGTATCCAGAATCGGATATGAAGGGCGCAGCCCATCGTTTGCAGATGTTCCTCGAGCAGTACTGGGGAGGCCCGACCACGTATTCGGAGGAGAGGGGACACCCTCGATTACGTATGAGGCATGCCGGTTTCCATATTGCATCTGCACAGAGGGATGCATGGCTTCGATGCATGACAAATGCGGTTCACGGTCTTGCACTTTCTAGGGAACTTGAAAAGGAAATGCTCGATTACATCGAGATGGCCGCAAATTCCTTAGTCAATCAACCAGACTGAGAGCGGTTTCCAACCTTCAAGATCTCCCCGTTGCGCAAGTACCAGAGCGTGCCTGCCTCGTCTCTCACTGTCGTGATGCGAAGGCCGACCCTTTCGACGTTCCCGGAGATTTCCAGAACGTCGATGCGATCGCCCACCCCGTACTGATCTTCAATGAGCATGAAGAGCCCGGCAAGAACATCGCGGACGATTGTCTGCGCACCCAGGCCGATGGCGATTCCGATTACTCCTGCGGAGGCGATGAGAGGGCCAAGGTTGAGTCCGAACTCGCCCAGAATCATGGCGAGGGCGATTACCCAGATCACTGCATTCAAGGTGCTGGTCAGGACAGTTCCAGTGGTTTTGGCACGCGCTCTCTGGCGGGCAATCACGTGCCCCGGGCCGTGGACCAAGTTGGCCGCGGCAAGGCGGTTGACGGCCCGGGTGATCGCCCGGCTGCCTATTCTCTGGGCGACGAAAGCGATGACCACAATCACCACGATGTGAAGGGGCGAGCCGCTAAACCAACCCCAGACTTTCTGAGTTCGGTCTGTGAAACTGGTGGCCATCATGATGTGCGCGCTCATAATGGGGCGACTCTAACTCAATCGCCACTAAATACTGCGAAGGTGGTGCCAATTACGGCAAGATATGCGCATCGGCGCGAGCCACGCGCCTGATCGGAGCGATCGTGTCGCGGACTCTTGTTCTGAACGCCACCTACGAGCCACTGGGTGTCATTGCAGAGAGACGCGCTCTGATACTCGTCTTGAACTCACGGGCAACAATGGTTGAGGATTCCGGCGAGGTCTTTCATTACTCGAGCGGCCAAGTTTCGCTTCCTTCGGTAATACGCCTCAATCGCTTCGTGCGCGTTCCCTATCGACATAGCGTCCCGCTTTCACGGCGGGCGATTTTTGCACGCGACGGAGGGCGCTGCGTCTACTGCACTGCACCTGCGACGTCGATTGACCATGTGGTGCCACGCAGTCGAGGTGGTGCCCACACATGGGAGAACGTCGTCTCCGCATGTCACAAATGCAACCATGCCAAGGCCGACAAGCATCTGAAGGAAATCGGGTGGCGTCTTCGCTCCCTGCCACGCGAACCGGTCGGCGCCGCATGGCGAATCCTCGGCAGCGGTCGGACTGACGACCGCTGGTTGCCCTACCTAGAAGGTTTCGGAGCGCAAGCCGCTACTGCTTGACCTCTGCATCTTTAGCTTGTGCCTTGAGAGCACGAGCCATTGCGTCACGATTTTCTGACATCAAACGTCGAAGTCCATTGGGCGAGTCTTTGCCTACTCCGGCAAGCCAGTCCTCAGTCATCTTCAATGTTTCAGGAGATGCTTGGTAAACCGGGTAGAGGCCCTGGACGACGTTGCTGGCGATCTCGTAAGTCTCTTTCTCCCAGACCTTGAGCACCACGTCGAAGTACTTGTCCGTGTAAGGGGCGAGCATCTCTCTTTGCGATGGACGGTTGAACCCTTGGATTGTCGCGAGTTGGATGTGGTTGCTCAATCCATCGTAGATAGCCGCGCGGAATGCTTCTGACTTGGCGGCCGCATCCGGGAACGCCGCACGTGCGAATGCAGCAGAACGTTGTCCACTTGCAGTCTTGTCGCGCTCGAGTTCTGCATCAACTTCCTCGTGGGTTGCTACACCAGACTCAACGAGTGCATTGAGAAGCGCCCAGCGCAGATCGGCATCAACGACAAGACCCTTCATCTTTCCTTCAAGCATTGATCGCACCTTGGCGTATTGCGCAGCGGATTTAGCCGAAGTGGCAAATTCGCGTGCATAGATGAGCTGCAGATCGCTGCCCGGTTCGGTGCCGTCGAGAAGTGCTTCGATACCGATTGCCTTCTCCGCACGTAGTCGTACTCGGTTAGCGCTGCTTGCGAAGAGTTCTACTGCTGAATTCAGTTGACGCAGCGTCACCTTGATAACCGAGGTGTCGGACTCTCCCGCAAGTGCATTGAGAACAAGCGGAACGTAGTCACTTGCCGCGAGTTCTGCGTCGCGGAGCATGTCCCAAACTCCACCCCAACACAGTGCACGGCTGAGTGGGTCTTTGACATCGCCGAGATGCTGCTTGAGGGTGTTGATGGAATTGTCGTCGAAACGAATCTTTCCGTATGACAAGTCTTGATCGTTGAGTAGGACCAAGTCGGC
>DASXUM010000014.1:0-13219 GCA_036504835.1 Candidatus Nanopelagicaceae bacterium | reverse complement strand
CAAGAAGAGCTGTCGACAACCGAGAACAAGGTCTCCTTCGCTCGCCAGTACTACAACGACAACGTAAGGGCGCTGAATTCGGCAGTGAAAACCATCCCTACCTCACTTTTTGCCGGCATGGCCAAGGTTGGACTGCGCGAGTTCTACGAAGTGGAAGATCCACAATCACGTCAAGCACCCACGGTTAAGTTCTAAACCGCATCTATGGCAGGAGTATCTTTTCGCGCGGCGCAGAGCGCTAACCAGCGAAAGACATATCTATTACTTGCGAGCATGGGATTGCTCGTCGGGTTGGTCGTGTATGCCGCTCTTACTTATTTCGGACAGAGCACCACTGCGATAGTTCCTATTGCGGTGGGGATTGCACTGGTATCCGTTTGGGGTTCGTACTACACCTCGGACTCGATTGTTCTCCGAATGACTGGCGCTCGCGAGATTCAACAGAGCGACAACCCAAATCTTTTCAACTTGATTCAAGAAGTAACGATCGCTAGTGGATTGCCGATGCCCAAGGTTGCAATCGTTGAGGATACGGCGCCAAATGCATTTGCGACCGGGCGAAATCCGCAGCATGCGGTAATTGCATTTACAACAGGGATCCTTGATGTAATGGATCGCGATCAACTTCAAGGTGTTGTGGCGCATGAGATGTCACACGTGGGCAACCGCGATACCTTGGTCGCAGCGGTGGCAGCAACAACTGCCGGTGCAATTGCAATGGTCACCGATATTTTGACCCGGATTATGTGGTTCGGGGGAGGACGACGCGATAACCGTGACAACAACTCCAATCCGATTGCACTTGTTGTCTCACTCATCATCTTGATTCTCGCCCCAATAGCTGCACTTCTTTTGAAGTCGGCGATATCCCGTCGCCGCGAAGCATTGGCCGACGCGACTGCAGTTGCATTCACGAGAAACCCTGCCGGATTGCGTTCGGCTCTTGAAGTATTGGCGGCCGACTCCACCGTGGTGCATCAACGTTCTACTGCCGTTGCCCATATCTGGATTGAATCGCCCCTCGATGCAAAATCGGTCTCACGATTGTTCGCAACGCACCCTCCAATTGAGGAGCGGATTGCCGCACTCCGCGCGATGGAAAGTCTTGGACCTGCTACTTAATTAGCGGGAAAGAAAAGTGTGAAGGTGGCGCCTTCGCCAAGGGTGGAATTAACGCTTACCCGACCCCCATGCGCGCGCATGACCGCATCCACGATCGAAAGTCCTAGACCGCTGCCGTCACCATTGGTGCGCACTCGTGACGGGTCGGCACGGTAGAAGCGCTCGAAGATTCTTTCCTGATCGGCCTCGCTCAAACCAGGTCCCTTGTCAGAGACTGCGACGGTGGTGCCGTCTTCGTCATGCGAAAGGGTGACTGTGATTTCCGTGCCGTCCGGGGTGTGCGTGCGTGCGTTAGCCAGGAGGTTGGCAATCACCTGGTGAATTCGGTAGGCATCACCAAGAACGTAGATATCCTCTTCTGGGACGTTCACCGTGATCGGATGATTTGGTCCGGCGGCGCGGGCCGATTCAACTGCCTCTTTCACAGCCGAGCTGATGTCTACTGGATCAGTTGCCATCTCCCGCGCCTGGTCGAGTCGAGCAAGGAGCAATAGATCTTCAACGAGGGATCCCATGCGCAAGGATTCCTTTTCAATACGTCCAATCAAATCCTTTGTTGCTTCCTCGCCTTTGACCGCACCTTGGCGATGCAACTCTGCAAATCCGCGAATGGCGGTCAGCGGAGTGCGAAGCTCATGAGAAGCATCCGCAACGAATCGACGTAAACGATTCTCACTGGCTGTGCGCGCGGCAAAAGATTCCTCGATGCGGGTCAACATCTTGTTCAGCGATCCAACAAGACGGCCGACTTCGGTATCTGGCTTGGCAGCGGGAAGACGGGCGGAGAGATTGCCCGCGGCGATCGATTCGGCAGTGACTTCAACGGCCTCCAGCGGACGCAGTCCGATGTCGATCATTTTGCGCGAAGCAAGCGCAATGAGAAGAAGTGCAATCAGGCCAATGAAAATAAAGAGAATTTGCAGTCGATGGACCGTCTGATCAATGTTGTCCAGAGATTGTGCCACGATTACGCTTCCAAGGGCCGACGGAAGTATGCGCGCGAGCACCCGAAAATCTGCGCCTGGCGCTTCAATCGTGAAAGGCTGATTCTTGTGGCTAATAACCATGGCAGGAGTAAAACCCGCGACGAAATTGCTAATGGCCTGTGTGTTCAAATCTCCGCCAATGACACCGAGGACTTTTCCCGCAGGATTAAGTAATGTCACCGACATTGTCGTAGGCACCTGGCGAAGCGGACTAAGAGTGGCCTTGGCTTGATTCTTCGGGGTGGTGGATGTCGCGCCATTCTCTTCGTCCGCGCCGGAAGGTGGAATGTTGTTGTCATCGGGTGCGATGCCAGCACGATCGAGTCGTAACACTGAACCACCTGCGACGCTTTTTAGTTGAGTATCAACCTGCGCCAACAGGAAGGAATGGAGTGAACTCCGCGCCACAAAATCCGATGCGATGAAACCCAGGGCGGACAACACCACGACACCGACGATCAAACGATTTCGCAAACTCCAAAGGCTGAGCGGATTGGAGACCTTGCGAAGGGGTGAGACCATGGTTGGAGAAGTTTAGGGGTACTACTTGGGTGGCATCCGCAAGCGGTAACCCACGCCACGAACAGTGTGGATCAACGGCGGTTCGAAGATGTCGATCTTCTTACGCAGGTAGGAAATGTAGGTTTCAACAATGCCGGCATCTCCGCGGAAGTCGTACTGCCAGACGTGGTCGAGAATCTGCGACTTCGAGACAACTCGGTCAGCGTTGATAAGCAGGTAACGAAGAAGCAGAAACTCAGTAGGGGAAAGATCAATGAGTTGGCCGGCTCGTCGTACTTCGTGCGTCGCTTCGTCCAACTCAAGGTCGGCGAAGCGAATCTTCTCGTCATCCGGGGTGGTCTCAATCGCGCCGGTTCGACGCAGAAGAGCGCGCAGACGGGCCACGAGTTCTTCTAAGCTGAAAGGCTTGGTCATGTAGTCATCGCCACCGATGGTCAGGCCGGCGACCTTGTCTTCCATGCCATCTTTGGCAGTCAGGAAGAGAACGCCGACGTTGTGGCCTTCGCTGCGAAGTTGGCGGCAGACCTCAAAGCCATCGAGATCTGGCAACATGACATCGAGAACGATGGCATGGGGTTGGAAGTCCTGGGCGACCTGGAGTGCCTGGGCACCATTAGCGGCCGTGCGGACGTCGAAGCCGACGAAGCGAAGGCTGGTCGAGATCAGATCACTGATGCTTGATTCATCATCAACCACCAAGATCCGATGGGTCGTTACTTCCTTACTATCTTGCACTTCTGCACGCTCCCTGAGAGTCGTCATAGTCATCACCTCTGGTGCAGATAATTGCCTGTGAACCTGAGGGTTATCTGAGAATAGACCCAGCCCCACCTATGGATCTACTCAAATCAGAGGTTTAACGCTCCTAAGGAGTGCTTGAGCGACATCGAGGACCTCGACATTGCTCTCTCGAGCGGTGACTCCGTCGCTAACCATGACCCGGCAGAACGGGCAGGCCACGGCCACCTCTTCGACGCCGGTGGCGAGGGCTTCATCCACCCGGTTCATGTTGATGCGGGTGCCGATCTTCTCTTCCATCCACATTCGCCCGCCGCCACCGCCACAGCAGAAGGAGCGTTCCTGGTTTCGTGGCATCTCGGTGATTTCAATTCCGGTTGCTCCGAGTAGTTCGCGTGGAGGCGCGTAGATCTGGTTATGCCGTCCCAAGTAGCAAGGGTCGTGATAGGTCAGCGTCTTCTCGCTCTTGTTAACGGGAGTGAGCTTGCCATCGCGCACAAGTTGGTTGAGGAGTTGGGTGTGGTGGACCATCTCCAGTTCGAAACCGCTCTGCGCGTAGTCCTTGCCGATTGTTGTGAAGCAATGAGGACACGTGACAACGATCTTCTTCTTGCCCTTCTCTGGTCGACTAGCAAAGACCTCGTTGAATGTTTCGATGTTTTCTTTTGCCAGAATTTGATAGAGGAACTCGTTGCCGGCGCGACGTGCCGGATCTCCGGTACACGTTTCTCGCTTGCCAAGAACTGCGAACTTGACGCCTGCCATGTACAGCAATTCGGCAACGGCTTTTGTCGTCTTCTTCGCCCGTTCTTCAAATGCACCTGCGCAGCCGACCCAGAATAAGTAATCGACGTCTTCAGGCAGTTCGCCTTCGACGATGCGGATTGGGAAGTCGCACTCTGCAATCCATCCGTCGCGGTCGGAGCGATTGGCGCCCCATGGGTTTCCCGAATTCTCCAAGTTGCGGAAGGTGCCGCCCAACTCGGATGGGAATTCTGATTCCACTAGTACTTGGAAGCGGCGCATATTGACGATGTGATCAACGTGTTCAATATCGACAGGGCATTCGTTAACGCAAGCACCACACGTAGTACAAGACCACAACACGTCGTAGGAGATAGGTGCGCCCTCGCCGACCAACGACTCGGTCTCCACGACCTTTGCCATCGCGTGGTCGCGCATTGCCATGATGAGAAGCTTGGGAGATAGCGGTTTATCAGTATGCCAAGCAGGGCATTGGGACTGACAACGGCCGCATTCGGTGCAGCTGGTCATGTCCAACAGGCCCTTCCAGGAAATATCTGCGCGCGTTCCTAGACCGAATACGTCCTCTTCGGAAGGATCGTCGAAATCAATGACGTGTCCGTGCGAGAGCATCTCCGGTAGTTCGCCGAGTGAGTTGGTGCCGTCGCTGTGACGTCGGTAGTAAACATTGAAAAATGCAAGGAAGCGGTGCCATGCGACACCCATCGTCAAGTTCAGGGCGATGACAATGAACCAGAGCATGGAGACGACAATTTTTATTGCAGCGACAATCTGAATCCAATTCAGGATTGCTCCGAGAGAGAAATCTTTGAAGACGAGGGCAAGACGCCAGGAGAATGGATAGTGCCAACTCCACGCCGTGTCGTTTGAGAGTGCGCCTTCAAGTCCGCGAAGGAGCGTTACGCAGATGACGATCGCAACAATTGTTGCTTCGACGTAGTAGGCCTTCCAGGAACCTGAGCCAAAGAACCTCGAACGTTTTCCTTTTTGGAAGATGCGGGTGTACTGCCGAATGAAGATTAGACCGAGGATTCCAAGGCCAGTAAGCAGAGTGATGAGTTCGGTGAAATATTCGTACGGGATGAAGTGACCGATGAGCGGAAGGGAGAAATTGGGATTGAGAACTTGTCCGTAGGCGGTGAGCAAAGTGCCAAAAAGTGTCACGAAGCCGACCATCACGACCCAGTGGGCGATACCCGTGGCCGTGAAGTTCAACATCTTGGTATGGCCGAGGATTTCACCCAACATATGGGCTAGGCGTGACCCAGGCTTGTCCTTACGAGTCGGATCAGGCTGGCCCGCTCGGTAGATGGCAAGAAGCTTCTTTCCATTAATGAAAAGCAGGGCCAAGGCGGCGACGGTGATCCCGTATGAGATCGTGGGGAGTGTGAGATTCAACCAATAGGACATAGGGAAGAGGGTATCGGCGCTTGCATTTTCGTGGTGGATTTAAACCGAGGATTTAATCCCTTCAGGGAAGGTCCCCTCTGGTACCTTGACGACAGGACTTTGCACGGGAAGGGGACGGTCGGTGCCCTTGTCCGCGCGGCGAATTTCGAGGTTGCTGGTTCTTCTTTCTTCCACCATTCTCATCTTCTCCTTTGCAGCGGCGCCGGCTCGTGCGGCGGCAGAGACCATCACCGTCTGGACTGATAGTGGAAATGACAACCAGCCTCTGGTGGAAGCACTCGCAAAATCGTTCGAGCTCGCCAACCCCGATGTTCATGTTCGTGTGAACGTCGGGCCGCGTGGGGTGGCAGCAGTGGAGTTGGTCAAAGCCCGACTCGCGGCCGGGACCATGGACGACGTCTTCGTCTATTACAGCGGTTCACTTCTTCAAGCGATCGACCCAACAAAGAACTTGGTGGATCTTGCTGATCAGCCATGGCAGAGCAAAGTCATTTCGTCGTATTGGCCTACCGTCTCAATTGGCGAGCGCAAATTTGGAGCGCCTTTTGGAAGCGCCAGCGGTGGAGGCATTCTCTACAACAAGAGTGTTTATAAGAAATTGCACTTGAAGATCCCGCTTACCTGGTCGCAATTCATGTCTAATAACGCGACGATCAAGAAGGCGGGGTTAATCCCCGTCATTTCGACGTTTAAAGATAGTTGGACGGCACAGATGCTCGTGCTTGCGGATGAATTCAACGTTCAGGCGGTTGCCCCGAACTTTCCAGCGATGTTCACCGCAAATAAGGCGAGCATCTCAAACACCCCTGCTGCCATGGCTGGGTTCCAACATCTGGAACAAATTCACACGGCTGGATATCAGAACAAGGATTATGCGACGGCAACTCTGGCAATCGGCCTTAAATATCTCGTGACGGGCAAAGGCGCGCATTACCCGATGCTCTCCTTCGTGGCGAGCGATCTGAAGAAGAGGTATCCAAAGATGGCCGACAATGTCGGCATCTTCGCCCAACCTGGAAATTCCGCAAAGCTAAATGGACTTACAGTCTGGATGCCGAACGGATTGTTTATTTCCAAGACGACAACGCATCTAGATGCGGCCAAAAGATTTGTGGCTTTTTCAATGACGCCGGCGGGCTTTAAAGCGATGACATCTGCGGTCGCGCCAACGGGTCCCTACCTTGTGCGAGGTGTGAAACTTCCGGGGCATATCTCCCAGATCACGAGGGAGATGCTTCCCTATCTCAATGCAGAGGGCAGAACCGCCCCGGCCCTGGAGTTTGTTTCACCAATAAAGGGCCCCAATCTTTCGGCCATTACCGTCCAAGTTGGTTCGGGGAGAAAGACCGCTGTCCAAGGCGCCCTTGCTTATGACGTTGATGTCCAGAAGGAGTCCAAGCGCCTGGGACTTCCTGGGTGGGGAGATCTTCCGGGTTAGGGAATAAGAATCTGCTCTGCCACGTTCCCGCTATGGAAACCTTGAGTCGGGTCGACTCAATCTTTTGACAAGATCCGACGCAAGGTTGAGAATTATGGCATGGCCTCCTATGAGGCCCGGAGAACGACAACAAAGGAGCAATAAAGATGGCAAGAGCAGTTGGAATCGACCTTGGCACGACCAATAGTTGTGTATCGGTCCTTGAGGGGGGCGAGCCGACTGTCATCGCCAACTCCGAGGGTGCCCGCACGACCCCCTCGATCGTGGCCTTCGCCAAAAATGGTGAGGTCCTCGTAGGCGAGGTCGCCAAGCGCCAGTCAGTCACCAACGTCGAGCGCACCGTCCGATCGGTCAAGCGCCACATGGGTACTTCATGGTCGATCGATATCGACGGCAAGAAGTACACCCCCCAGGAAATTAGCGCTCGCGTCCTTCAGAAGTTGAAACGCGATGCGGAGTCCTACCTCGGTGAGACCGTGACGGATGCAGTGATCACCGTCCCGGCCTACTTCAACGACGCACAGCGTCAAGCAACCAAGGAAGCCGGCGAGATCGCTGGTCTCAATGTCCTTCGCATTATCAACGAGCCAACCGCAGCAGCCCTTGCGTACGGTCTCGACAAGGCAGACGAAGAGCACACCATTCTTGTCTTCGACCTTGGTGGCGGAACCTTCGACGTATCTCTTCTCGAAATCGGCGGCGGAGTTGTTGAAGTCAAAGCAACCAACGGTGATAACCACCTCGGTGGAGACGACTGGGATCAAGCCCTTGTCGATCACCTTGTGAAGACATTCGGTTCGCAGAACGGGATCGACCTGACCAAGGACAAGATGGCGATGCAGCGTATCCGCGAGGCCGCCGAAAAAGCGAAGATCGAGCTCTCATCCTCGCAGCAAGCATCGATCAACTTGCCGTACATCACGGTTGATGCTGACAAGAACCCTCTCTTCCTTGACGAGACAATTACGCGCGCGCAGTTCCAGGCGTTGACCGCGGACCTTCTCGAGCGTTGCAAGAAGCCGTTCCAGGCAGTTCTGAAAGACGCAGGAATTCCGGTTTCAGAAATTCACAACGTCGTCCTTGTAGGCGGATCAACGCGTATGCCTGCAGTAGTCGATCTTGTGCGTGATCTCACGGGCGGACGCGAACCTAATAAGGGCGTTAACCCAGATGAGGTTGTTGCAGTTGGCGCATCTCTTCAGGCCGGTGTCCTTAAGGGTGAAGTGAAGGATGTACTTCTTCTCGATGTCACTCCGCTTTCACTTGGAATCGAAACCAAGGGCGGCGTCATGACAAAGTTGATCGAGCGCAACACCACGATCCCAACCAAGCGCAGTGAGATCTTTACGACGGCCGATGACAATCAGCCAGCCGTTCAGATTCAGGCCTACCAGGGCGAGCGAGAAATGGCGGCCTATAACAAGAAATTGGGCATGTTCGAACTCACTGGCCTGCCTCCAGCACCACGTGGGGTCCCACAGATCGAAGTCACCTTCGACATCGATGCCAACGGAATCGTGCACGTCTCTGCGAAGGATCTTGGCACTGGCAAAGAGCAGAGCATGACCATCACCGGCGGATCGGCTCTATCGAAAGATGAGATCGACCGCATGATGAAGGATGCCGATGCCCACGCGGAAGAAGATCGCAAGCGCAGAGAAGAAGCCGAAATCCGCAACACTGGTGACTCTCTGATGTACCAGACAGAGAAGTTCCTGGCCGAAAACGGCGACAAACTCAATGAGGGCGAAGCCGCTGCTAAGAAGGCTGAGACCGAAGCGGCACTTGCCGAACTCAAGACTGCACTTGGTGGTGCCAACTTCGACATGATCAAGTCTGCTACCGAGAAAGTCTCAACTCTGAGCCAGGCCCTGGGTTCTGCTCTCTATGCGGCAAACGCTGCGACGGCGCAACCATCGGAGGGCCAAGCATCTGATGAGGGCGTTGAAGACGCAGAGATAGTCGAAGAATAAAATGACCGACAATAACGAATCCCTCGCGGATGAAGTTATGGGGGATCTGCAGAGTGAGGCGGTCGAGGGAGACCTCGCCGTCCTCACTGCTGATCTGCAGAGACTTCAGGCTGAGTACATCAACTATCGAAAACGCGTTGAACGCGACCGTGCGCTAGCGCACGAGTTAGCTGTCAGCGCCGTTCTCACAGAACTTCTTCCAATCCTTGACGACATTGATCGTGCAAGGGAGCATGGCGAATTGCAGGGCGGTTTCAAATCAATCGCCGACCAGATCATCAATGTGACCACAAGGATTGGCCTGCAGTCATTCGGCGATGCGGGTAGTTCCTTTGATCCTCAGATTCACGAGGCGCTCATGCATTCCACCTCGTCGGAAGTCACCGAACCAACAGCGACGGCGATTCTTCAGCCAGGCTACAAATACAAAGAACGAATTCTGCGACCTGCACGCGTTGCGGTTGCGGATCCGGAGTAATACATGGCCGCCAAGGATCTGTATGAGAAGGATTTCTACAAGATCCTCGGCGTGCCCAAAACGGCCACCAGTAAGGAAATTAAGAAGAAATACCGCGAATTAGCCCACAAACTCCACCCCGACAAGAACACGGGCAACAAGAAACTCGAAGAGGAATTCAAAGCGGTCTCTGAAGCCTACGAAATCCTCTCCGACGACAAATCTCGCGCCGAGTACGACGAAGCCCGTTCTCTTTTTGAACGCGGTGGATTCCGCCAGCCGCAAGGGGGGTTTGGCGGTGGGCAAGGAGGCAGTCGCGACTACGCCGACTTTTTCGGTGGCGGTGACACTCAAGATATTTTCGCCAACCTTTTTGGAGGAGGACGTCGAGTCCCTCGCAAGGGGCAAGATCTCCAAACTGAATCAACAATTACTTTTCGCGAATCGATCTTCGGGACCAACCTAGATCTGCGACTTTCCAGTGATGGCGGGGCTCCCACCAACATCACGGTGCGAGTACCGCCAGGGGTTAAGAACGGCGGGAAGATTCGCATCCGCGGCAAAGGCGCCCCTGGCGAAGCCGGGCCCGGCGATCTCTTTATTCATCTAAACGTAAAACCTCACCCTGTCTTCACGCATAAGGGCGAGAACTTGTTGATGACACTTCCCGTCACTTTCGCAGAAGCGGCTTTGGGCGCAGACATCAAAGTTCCGACTCTGAGCGGGGAAGAAGTCACCGTCCGACTTGCGCCGGGTACATCAAATGGCCGGGTGCTGCGCATCAAAGGCCACGGTGTCAAAGGGGCAAATGGAGTCGGGGATCTTCTTGTAAGCGTTGAAGTCCAAGTTCCGCAACGTCTCACCTCGAAAGCTCAGAAGGCACTGGAAGAATTTGCGGAGGAGACGGCTGAAGAAGATGTTCGCGCAGAGTTTAAAGCGAGGGCAAAATCATGAGCGATGAAACAACACCAGTAAATCCCGAACACGATGATGATGCTGCGGTCTATGTAATCTCCATTGCCTCCCAACTTTCCGGGCTACATCCCCAGACGCTTCGCCAGTACGACCGGTTGGGACTTGTATCTCCTGGGCGGGCAAGCGGCCGCGGCCGACGTTATTCACTGCGAGACATTGCCCTCCTGCGCAATGTTCAAAGACTCATCGGCGAAGGCATCAATCACGCCGGCATTAAGAGAATCATCGAATTGGAATCTGCCGTCGCAAATATGGCGCTGGAAGTGGCTAAATTGCGCGTAGAAATGGATGCACTGCTGGAATCCAATCCTCCGAAGTCCCTTGCGCGGCGTCAGGCAACACCCGTGGTCGTTTACAAGCAGGAGATCTAAGCCTTTGTAAAGAATTCAGTACGACCCTTCCAATTTTTCATGATTGCATCGGCTGGACTCTTCAGAACCCCTTCGATCAATGATGCGTAGATATCCCGAAAATCGGTGGTGACGGCCAAATCGCCTCCCAACAGATTTGTCAGCGATGGCTGGTCGCCATAGAAACCACCCTTGATGCGATCGCCGATGACGAAGACCGGTCCAGATGTGCCGTGGTCGGTACCTTGCGAGGCGTTCGCCTTAACTCGCCGACCGAATTCACTATAGGTAAGGATGACTACATCCTTCTCCCGGTTGGTGGCTCGCATCTGACTCATGAACCTGGCGATGGACGACGAGACATTTCCAAGAAGAACTGACTGCGCACCCTTCTCATTGGCGTGAGTATCAAAACCTCCTAGGCTGACCGACCACACTCTTGTTGGTGAACCGGCCGCGATGAGTTTGGCTACGACATCCAACTGCTGCTGCAAATCTGAATTTCCGCCCGCGACACCTCCATTGGCTGTTGGAAGGTCAAGGGGCTGCGGAGCCGGCTGTTTCAAGATCGGGGTGATCGTGCTCGATAGATCAAATAGATTGCGCAGAGATGTCGCAGCCGTTGCCATCAGTCTTGAATCAGTGCGAGTTGCCACTGAAATCTTCTGACAATCCAACGCCAGGCTTCCTGTCGGAACAACAATTCCGCCAAGCGGAAGTGCCGAGCCTGCGACATTGTTTCCGGCAAGCAGCGGTGGCAGTACTGAACCCAAACTGATGGCAAGCATCGGATCTCGTTGTTGAGTGTCGAGCCAGCGGCCCAGCCAACCGGATGTGACATGGTGAACTGGTGATGCGCTCTGCCATATCGCCATCGAAGTGAAGTGAGAGAGGTCGGGGTCGGGGTAGCCAACTCCGCGAACAATCGCCACCTTGTTCTGATCCCACAACGATTTGATTCCGGTCATCGAGCCATTGAGCGCAAGGTCAGAATTCAGAGGAAGAACATCGCTTTCGGCATAAGAGATATCTGGTCTGGCGGCAAAGTAGGCGGGATCTTTGTAGGGAATGACGGTGTTCAATCCATCATTGCCACCGTAAAGCGTGATGACGATAAGGATGGGGGTTCCCAATGGCAGGGGCCTCATCTGCGCCGCCTGGGCAATCTGCTCGATCGTAACCATGGGCGTAGCCGCTGCGATCGCGGCTGCTCCGCTGAGTTGGAGGAATCTTCGTCGACTGAGTGTGTCCATCATTCCTCCTATGCGCTCACGATGTATTCGGGGCTCGATGCGGCGAGCAAGATAAGTCGAGTCGGGTCGTCTACTACAGCGCGAAGTGCGCTTTGTGTTCGCACGCTCCAGTTCGCCACCCCCAACAGATCGCTTACCGCAGTAAGCCTTGCAGTGGCTGGTAATGAGGCAATGGGGGAGATATCGCCATGCGCCAATAAGTTTTGACACAGTTGCAACCGATATTGGGCGCTCGCTGCCGTCAGCCACGCTTCTCCGGCGGGCCAGCCTCCAACATTCGGCGGCACAAAGGGCACTTGGCCCAATTTGTCGAGCGCGTTGAGAACTTGTTCTGCTTTCGGCAGTTTCGACGGGGTGATTTTCAAAGCCCGGCAGAGGCCAATAAACCATTCGACCGGCGATTTCACTAGCGAATATTGCGGGTCGGACATTACTCCGGAAGTGGCCAACGCATTAATGGCTTGAGCGATATCTCGCCCCGCGAATGCGGTTTGAATTGGATTTGCAGCCGGTCTTGCGATTGTGCTTGAGATGAAACGGAACCAGATGCGATCTGAGATGAACTGCGTGCAGTCATCTCTACTTGTAACCAAGTCCGAGACTTTCGCCGCATCGAAAGCTGCGGAGGTGCCGAGAATGTTGATCGTCGATGAATCGTGCGTCTTCGAGTTGAAGGTCACGGTGCCGTTAGAGCGCGTTACGCGATATCCGGTTAGTGCACGCGCCACGGATTGGACGTCGATTTCGAGATATCGGTCCACTCCAAGGGTGAAGAGCTCCATGAATTCGCGGGCTAGATTTTCGTTAGGCGCCTTCACTGTGTTCGCGCCACCGTCCAACCAGTATTGAAGGGCGCCGTCGACGATCATAGTTCGCGCCTGCTCTGCGAAATTGCCCAGTGCGTAGGTGCGCAATGTCTGGTTCTGCATATACATCGGCAAGGCATATTCGACCTTGCCAATTGAGGTAGCCCAATGGCCGTGCCAGAACCAGGTCATCTTTTCAATAAGCGCGTTATCTGCCAGGGCCATCCGATCCAGCCACCACAACATGAGGGCTTTCCGCTGCGACTTCATTTGAACGTCGAATGCAGAACGTGCTGCGGTCCCATTTGGAGGGAAATTGCCCAAATCCGTGAGCGGAGGATCTGTTATTGCACTGAGACCTTGGTCGCTGGCTGGGGGATTGAGTAAGAGAGTTCTTGTAGTTGCGACGCCTTGTTTGAGTGCG
>DASXUM010000013.1:0-3166 GCA_036504835.1 Candidatus Nanopelagicaceae bacterium | reverse complement strand
ACTCCGCCGACCACTTATCTCTCGAGACACCACCCTCATGAAGAACGGCCTTATCGCCATGGGGACGGTAATCGCCGACGCACATGAAGAAGGCGAGCATCAGTGGCGTGTCTCCCCCCAGGAATTGGTTGGCCCGGCACTGGTAGATGTTGGAAACGCCGGAACCGTGATGCGCTTTCTTCCACCAGTTGCGGCACTGGCAAACGGGTCCATCTCCTTCGATGGAGATGCCCGTTCACACGAGCGCCCGCTCGCGCCTGTCATCCGTGCCCTTGAAGAACTCGGAGTCCAGATCGAGCACGAGGGGCGCTACTCCCTTCCGATGGTTGTAAACGGAACCGGCGAATTGCGGGGCGGCGAAATAGATATCGATGCATCGGCGTCGAGCCAATTTCTATCTGCACTTTTGATGATCGGCCCCGCAACACTCAAAGGGATTTCCGCGCGCCACATCGGTGCCTCACTTCCGTCAATGCCGCACATCGAAATGACAGTGGCAATGCTCCGTGACTTTGGAGCGAAACTGGATATAGATCACGAGCGCAATGTTTGGCGAGTGCACTCCTCACGTCTGCATGGCCAAGACATGGTGATCGAGCCCGACCTCTCGAACGCCGCGCCATTCCTTTCTATTGCAATGATCTGCGGCGGCAGCCTCACCATCGCCGACTGGCCCGTAAGCACTACTCAGCCTGGTGATCAACTCAAGACGATTCTGGCGCGCATGGGCGCGGATATCTCTATGGGCCATGATGGATTGACGATCAAGGGAACTGGATCCATTCACGGAATTGATATCGACCTGCACGACGTTGGAGAACTCACACCATCAATTGCCGCCCTCGCCGCCCTGGCTGATTCTCCATCTTCGCTGCGCGGAATTGGCCACCTGCGCCTCCACGAGACAGATCGACTGGCCGCATTAACGCGCGAGATCAACAGTCTGGGCGGGGATGTGCGAGAAGAAGAATCCACCATCCACATCACGCCCGTCCCGCTTCATGGCGGTATCTTTCATACATATGACGATCATCGACTTGCGACCGCCGGCGCTGTTATTGGTCTTGTCGTGCCCGACGTCGAAGTCGAAAATATCGCCACCACAAATAAGACGCTGCCTGATTTTCCCGGGCTCTGGTCGAGCCTGATTGAGTAGAACCCCAACATATGGCGCGTAAATTTGACGAGTCCGACGTAAGAATTCGGCCAAGTCGCAGCACGCGCCCACGAAGCAAAGACAGGCCATCGCATTCTGACGCTGTCAACGCGTTCGTAACTACCGTTGATCGCGGACGAACCACCTGTATCACGGACGATGGAGTCATCGTCACGGCGATGAAGGCACGTGAGTTAGGTCCCAAATCCGTCGTAGTTGGTGATCACGTCGGAATCGTCGGCGACACCAGCGGAACCATCGGTTCCCTCGCCCGCATCGTCACGGTCAAAGAGAGAAAGAATTCGCTAAGTCGCACTGTGGATGATGTTGCCAAAGTCGAACGAATTATCGTTGCCAACATCGATCAACTCATCATCGTTGTTGCCGCAACCAACCCCGAACCAAGACGTGGCCTTATCGATCGTTTTCTGGTGAGCGCCTTCCACGAGGGGATCACCCCGATCATCCTTGTTACAAAAGTGGATCTTGGCCCAGCCCCGTCTTTTCTCCACGAGTACGAAACTCTCAACGTGAAAGTTCTGACTACCTTCAAGGGTGCTGACCTTTCTGAAATTCGAGAAGCCCTCCACGGCAAAACTTCCGTACTTGTCGGTCATTCCGGCGTCGGAAAATCAACCCTGATAAACGCACTTCTGCCACATGCCGAACGGGTCATCGGCGAGGTTAATGAAGTTACCGGTCGTGGTCGCCACACCTCGTCAAGCGCAATCGCACTCCCCTTGTCCTCGCACCTCAAACCGCGCGACGGCTGGGTAATCGATACCCCTGGCATCCGCGCATTCGGCCTTGCCCATATTGACCCGAACCGGATCCTCGCCTCATTCCCGGACCTCGCCGAAGTCGCCACACAATGCATGCCGAATTGCTCACATTCAGAAGAAAGTTGTGCGCTCTCTGCATGGGCATCGCCCGACGGCGTCGAAATCCCCGAGCGGGCCGCCCGAATTCAATCCCTGCGAAACCTTCTGGATATCAAGCTGGACTAGGCTATGACAGATGTCGACTCCTAAATACTCACTCGCAGAAGATCTGGCCCTCGCTCTCAAGATTGCCGATGCGGCCGACCTCATCACACAGTCGCGCTACCAATCACAAGACCTGGTCATCACGACAAAGCCCGACAACACACCAGTGACCGACGCCGACAAGGCGACCGAGGAGGCTATCCGCGCCATCCTCATGAAAGAACGTCCCGATGACGGTTTGCTCGGCGAAGAATTCGGTGAGTCCGACAACTTGGGGTCGCGCTATTGGGTAATCGATCCAATTGATGGAACCAAGAACTTCATGCGTGCCGTGCCCACATGGTCCACGTTGATTGCTCTGATCGAAGATGGAGAGGTCATAGTCGGCGTCGTGAGTGCGCCCGCAGTGGTGCGGCGTTGGCATGCGTCAAAGGGCAACGGCGCCTTCGTCTCCTTCAATGGTGGTTCTCCACGAAAGATCTCGGTGTCCAAGGTTTCCACAATCAAAGATGCTTCCGTGACGTACTCGGATTTCGTTGGCTTTGGCGAGAGACGTGAGGCATTCATGTCACTCATCGATCAGAGCTGGCGATCACGCGGCTTCGGCGATTTCTGGTCGCACATGCTGGTTGCCGAAGGTGCTGCCGACATTGCAGTCGAACCTGTATTAGCGGTCTGGGACATGGCCGCATTGGACATCATCGTCCGAGAAGCCGGTGGCTCGTTTACATCGATCACCGGTCAACCCGGTCCACACCACGGAAGCGGCCTTTCCACAAACGGACTTCTACTAGAGCAGGTGGTGAATCACCTCAATGGCACAGACCACTGAAACAAAAGTTGATTTCGAGCCGGTAAAGTCGGCTCTCGAGCCGATCACGCTCAGCGTCGGCGGCATGACGTGTTCTTCCTGCGTTTCGACCATTGAAAGAACTCTCAACGCGATTCCCGGAGTCAGCGCTACTGTCAATTTCGCATCGGAAACTGCCCACGTCATGGCACCTGCCGAGATGAGTCCAAAGCA
>DASXUM010000012.1:0-3557 GCA_036504835.1 Candidatus Nanopelagicaceae bacterium | reverse complement strand
GGCGGCTGACGGCGCGTTGTGGCATCGATCGCGGTTGACCCAAGGTAGACGAGTTCGGCGCCGGCACTTATTCGACTTTCGTGCTTGTCGCTAAATCCTCCCTCGATCACTGCAAGTTGGTAAGCTTGCATCTGCAGGTTTGTAGCGGCTTCCTCTCGCGTAATCGCGCTTGCCCCAGTTTTAAAATCGACAATGAAGAGTTCGCCATCGGCGGTAACTTCGAGCCTATCGACGCTGCCCCGAATCTTGGCCCGACCAACAGTGACTTCGAACTCGGCCTCCACACCAACTATTTGGCGTTCCTCCAACGATGCTCTGTGATACCTCACGAACTTCTCGATCATCTTTACCGCGCGCCTGAGTTGAGTTGTGCTCACCCACCCAGTGTTGGGATCAATCAACTTCCAAGACTCGCGTAACTTGCTTATTAGATCTTCCTCTGTGAGCGAGGGTTGCTCTTCCATGAGGGCTGCAAATGCATGAATGGCCGAGCCCAGAACCTGCGCCGTACTGTCGCCGTTTGTCCCACCACTGCGCTCGAGGAACCATTTCACCCCGCAGTCGGTGAAACTTTCGGCGCTACTGGGTGAGACAGATACAAGTGAATCGGGTGCAACAACTGGGGCTGTGCTGCTTATCGGCAGCACCCCGGCCCATGAATTCACATCTGCAACGGGCAGGCCTTCACCGTGCAGACGCTTCAAAAGCGAGCCTGCGACACTGGCTTTCTCACTTGCCAGTTGGTCTCGCAGTGTTGCAACCAGGGCGGCCGGAGTTATCGGGCGGGGAACTTTCGTCACAGTTGGGTTCGAGTCACCCAAAACGTGCGAGGCAATCTCCTCGAAGTACGTCGAAGGCTCATCATCATCTTTCTGAATTGCCGTAACGATGAGTTGGGATTTCGCGCGCGTCACTGCAACATGGAGAAGGCGGCGTTCATCCTCAATAAGTCCGCTAGCAGATACCACCTCGAGTTCCTTACGAGCCAATCCCCCATGACGCAATCGGTCAACCAGTCTCTCGCTGCCGAGAAGAGATCCGCGCTGACGCAAATTGGGCCAGGTGCCTTCCTGCAATCCTGCAACAGCGACAATCTCCCACTCTCGCCCCTTGGCGGCGTGCACGGTGAGAATCTCCACGACGTCTGGCCGTTGACCTTGCGCTGTGATGACGTCACCGAGAATATTCTCTTGGCTGATCTGCCGGATGAAACTGTCGGCTTTCGAATGTGGAAAGCGTTCGGCGAAACGGCGCGCCGCTTCAAAAAGTTGCATCATGGCATCCAGATCCCGGTCGGCACTTGCACCGCGCATTCCGCCACGGAGTGCTTGTCGCCTCCATGCCTCACTAAGGCTTGTGCCATCTGATGTTAATGCGCCGTTCCATATCTCCCAGAGAAGGTCTTCGCCCTGAGTTGAGGAACGTCGCAAGACCTTTCGAGCCTTTGATAGAAGATCATGCACATGATGCAACGGCTGCGCACCCTCTATCGGTATCTCGCCCTTATCAATTGCGGCAATCAGGAGCTCGGCTCCAGAACGTTGGTCATCCTCTTGTCGCGCCGAGATCAGCCCACGACGGATACGTCGTAGCGAAACAGAGTCGGCGCCGCCAAATTCGCTGAGCAGAAGGCGTTCGCAAGTATCGGTCGTAAGTTGTCGCTGCCCGAGAGCGATCTGGGCAAGGAGCAGAAACGGAGCGATCGCAGGGTTTTGCGAAAGTGCCTCGATATCGGATGCGACTGGAATTGCGTTCTGCGAAAATGCCCGCCTTAGTGCTGCAGCCTGTGCACCAGGAGTACGAAGAATTACCGCCATCTGACTCCACGGCTTGTTCTCGATCAAATGCGCATGTCGGAACTGGTAGGCAATGAATTGGGCTTCCTCACTCAGGGAACGGAAGCGGCCGACCGATACCGGCTCGTGATCACTATCGGCGGCTCCAATCGAACAGGTGCGGCTGCGCTGCGGGGCCGCACCACGAAATTCGCCCGCCACAGAAAGACCGACCTGAAATACGTCGGGGACACTTCGAAAAACCTCATTCAGGACGATCTGCGCGCCACGATTTCGGTAGTGATCGAGTTCAAGGTCGAGTTGGTCCGGATCAGCCCCGCGGAATCTGCCGATGGCGCTGTCTGCATCCGCGCAAATAAGTACGTCATTGCCGGCAAGCTCGCGAAGGAGCTTGCGTTGAGCGGGATCACTTTCTTGGAACTCATCGACGAGGATCGTCGTAAAGCGTGCGCGGAGTTCGGTCGCAATCGATGGGTTCTCTTTGAGATGGTGATATGCCTCAATGACTATCTGACTTGGGTCGATGCGCCGCTTGGCATCTCCCGCAGAGTCGGCCTGCAAATCCATGACATCGAGGTACTGCTTCCAGAAAATCGCGGCACTCTCCCAATATCTCTCGCCATATTCGCGACCGAGATCGCGGAGTTGATCAGGTGTGAGGTTTCGCTCGGAAGCACGCAAGATAAGATCGCGAAGTTCGCGGACAAAACCATGAGTGGTCAATGCCTTCTCAAGATCTGCCGCCCAGTAGTTCTTGCCAAGATCGATATCCCCGTCGAGCAAATCACGAATAAAGAACTCTTGCTCAGGACCAGACATGAGGATTGGGTCGGCAGACTCCGCGCTTGCCTTCATCTTGAGGATCGAGAAGGCCAACGAGTGGAAAGTGCGCGCGATTGGCTCGTGCATGATCGCCGTTGTGCGCAAGGCCACGGCATCTCGCAACTCGGAAGCGCGTTCGCGGCCATACGTCAGCATCAGGATCGAGTTGGGGTCTTGGCCCTGATCAATGCGAGATAGGGCGGCCTCAATTATCAACGTCGTCTTGCCTGAACCCGGTCCACCAAGCACTACCAGCGGCGAATCACGATGGTGAATCGCGCGAAGTTGGTTGTCGGAAAATGAAGTGACCTGAGGAACCTGAGGGCGGCGGACTAATGCTCCGATGTCAGATTGGCCCTTGATCACGCCCCCTATTCAACCTGAGATCGCCGACATTTGGTGTATCAACGTCCTTTGACGAAAAGATCCATAAATTCATTGACGGGCGTGCTCTCCAACCTGTGGCGGTCAAGGCTGAGATCAATGATCTCTTCCTGCTGTTTCTGCGAGAAGATCCGAGCAAGATTGGTTCTGTATTTCTCCACCAAAAGCGGAATTCCTTCCGCACGTCGGCGCGCATGTCCGATTGGGTATTCCACAACGACCTCATCAAGGCTGGTTCCGTCCGTGAATACGACCGTCAAGGCATTGGCAATAGATCGCTTATGGGGATCGTGGTAATCAACCGTAAATTGACCATCCTCCTTGCAGGCAATCTTCGCGCGCAGTTCATCAATCCGTGGATCCTTTGCTATCTCATCTTCGTAGTCGCGGGCAGTCAAACGTCCGAACAAGAGTGGAACCGCAACCATGTATTGAATGCAATGATCGCGATCGGCTGGATTGTTCAGGGGACCTTGCTTGTCGATGATCCGGATACAGGCTTCATGTGTTCTGATCGTGACCTTCGCAATGTCTGCGGCAGTCTTACCAATTTCT
>DASXUM010000011.1:0-17149 GCA_036504835.1 Candidatus Nanopelagicaceae bacterium | reverse complement strand
CTCAGTGGCCAGCGCCATTGCACCTGTGACAGAGATAACCGAAATTAACGCAACAATGCTGAGATGCCATTTGAAGTTAGGATGTGATCGACCATAACGCCACGAACTCTTGCATTTGGCGCGGAGAAATGTTTGCACCTTCATAAGCTTTACTGCCATGGGGAACCGCTCAATAGATGAAACTTTTAATGGCATGTTTTGTCATCAAGACCAGATACGTCCCGTCAGAGTAGCCCCTTGAGATGTGTGCGCTCTCCTTCAGCAGCGAAAATGGGGGTGCTATCCCCCGTGCCATCCTTTTCCAAATCTTTACCGAAACCTTAGGGTTTCCACGTTTGCCAACTCCAGAATTCAATTCACGCCTTAATGCGCGAATCCTGGAGGACATTGATGAGAAAGTTAACCAAATTTGGCTGCGGAATTGCTGTCCTTGGAGTGCTTATTTCAAGCTCTCCGACAGGGGCCAATGCGGCCAGCAAGCCGACCGGATCAGTCACAGATCAGATATTTGTCGGCGATCACCTCCACACCATGAGCGTCATGGGCAATCGCCTCTTCATGACTGGCCACGACAGTGCCGGGATGTCTGATGACGGTGGCAAAAGTTGGAAACACATGGCCACCCTCGATGGCGCGGATGTGATGAGTTGGGCAACCTCATCCACCATGATTTTAGCTGGCGGCCATTCAGGTTTATTCACGTCAACCAACAAAGGTCTGACTTTTAAACGGATCACTTTCTTCGGCTCAACTTCAGACGTGCACGCAATTGGTTCAAGTGGCAAGTACGTATATCTAGGCTCGCCTCAAGCGGGTCTGTTGATGTCCTCTGATGGTGGGCGCTCGTGGACAATGCGAAATTCTAAGATTGGACAGAGTTTCATGGGCTCCATGCTGGTCGATCCCAAGAATCCAAAACGCATTATTGCCCCCGACATGTCAACAGGCTTGGCAGTGAGTTCGGATGCTGGTCTCACATGGAAATTGCTGGGAGGTCCGGCGGGGCCAATGGCCGTTGCATGGAATCCTAAGAACCGAAATGAGATTGCCTCAATAGGGATGATGTCCGGCGGGTTCTCTCTCGATGGCGGCAAAAGTTGGAAACCTCTCCGCCTTCCCAGCGGTGCCGCAGCCATTGACTACTCAAAGGACGGAAAGAAACTGGTCGTTGGTGTACTTGTCGGCAATAAGGCACAAGTCTTTACAAGCTTGAATCACGGCAAGAGTTGGCAAGCTCCAAGTACAGCAGTCGCGATGAAACAGGTCGCGGAAATGGACCCAAACATGCCGGGCATGAATCACACCGAAGTTGCACCTGCCAAGCGACCTCTTGCCATGACCCTTGGAACCTTCGGTTTCGGGACGTCTTCCGTCTTCATTACCGCGTTGGTCATGAAGAGGCGAGACCGCGCAAAACTCGCCACCAAAAAAAGCACACACTCCACTCGGATTTCTAGCAAATGAGTCTGGACCAGAAGCGCCGAAATTTAACTAACGCCGATCTAGAGCCGCGCGGCCGAAATCTACTCACACTTCCGATCGTTCGGAAAATCATGAAGAGCCCTTGGTATCCAGGGGCTCTTCAGATTCCCGTTGCGGCGGTCTTTGGCTTCATCGCATACGAATTGCTAGTCGGCCCAACCAGTGCGCATGACAATGCCGGTACGGCGCTTATGTGGGTGCTCTGGTGGCCCCTTATCCCGATTGTTTTTGTCTTTCTTGGGCGCTTTTGGTGTGCAATCTGTCCATTCGCGACCTTATCCGATTTCGTGCAAAAGCTCGTCGGAGTGAATCGTCCGGTACCGACATTTTTGAAGAATTACGGGATATGGATTATCGATGCCACGTTCATCGCCATCACCTGGGCTGACCATGTCTGGGGAATCGTGGAGTCACCATGGGGTTCAGGAATCTTGTTGCTGCTCCTTACCTTCGCGGTCATCGTTTCTGGTGCTTTCTTTCAACGCAGGACTTTCTGCAGATACCTCTGTTTCCTCGGCGGCCTATCGGGCAACTATGCAAGAACTGGAATGGTCGCACTACGTGCCGACACCGATATCTGCGCAACCTGCAAATCTCGAGCTGCCTGCTTCAATGGGACGGAGAAAGTGGCAGGCTGTCCGCTCTTCTCCTTCCCGCGCACCATGGATTCGAATGCAAACTGCAACTTGTGCGCCAACTGCATCAAGAATTGCCCTAATGACGCGATCACTCTCACACTGCGGAAGCCCACCCAGGAACTCTGGTTCATACGCTCTCCGAAGGTTGAGGAGTCCTTCTTGGCCATGGCCATCATGGGAATTGTTCTCATACAGAACGTCACAATGCTCAAGGTATGGAACCAGATCCTCGCGGCAGTCGAAAAGGCTACTGGCATCACTAATTACGCCCTCATCTTCACCATCGTGTTTGCGATAGGAGTCTCTATCCCGGTTGGCCTACTCGCACTCGCGGCCAAGGTGGCCGGTAGGAGAAATCTCGAGTCCACCCGCCAGAATTTTGCTCGGTTCGGTTATGCCCTCATTCCCCTCGATGTTGCGGGGCACGTTGCCCACAATCTTTTTCATCTATTGGCCGAAGGCAAGTCCGTCTTCTATACGCTCTCATCCTTCTTCGGAAGCAACGCCAACGGATCTACGGCCCTGGTTGGAAATGGAACGATCCGCACACTGCAATTCATGGTCTTAGCTCTTGGCTTGGTGGGCTCTATCTACACGATGCGAAGAATTGCCTACCGACAATACGGTGCCACCATGACTCGTAGAGCGACCATGGCCCCATACACAATCCTGATCGGTGCTCTGGTGGCCTTGAACGTGGCCATGTTCCTTTTTCCCATGGCTCATCGCATGTAATCCTGTCCCCCTGCGCAATTTCTTTCTCAAATCTTTACAGAATTATTAGCTGTTTCAGGGCGACCACCAATGACACTTGATCCATGGGCCAGATCCTGTTTTCGACCACAATTCTGGCTTCTTTTCTCGGGGGCGTAGTTGCGCTTTTTGCCCCATGTTGCGTCTCTGTCATGCTTCCGGCCTATTTCGCGTCCACATTTCGTCGCCGCAGCTACATCGTCGCCATGACCTTGGTCTTTGCGGCGGGAGTTGCGACGATCATCCTCCCCATCGCCCTCGGCGCGGCAATTGTCAGTCGAGCACTGCTTGATTACCATCTTTGGATCTTCAGCATTGTTGGCCTGGTCATGTTTACAGTTGGCATCATCACCTTAATTGGATGGAAGATGATGCTGCCGATGCCATCTCGAAAGGGCGGGCACTCGGGCATTGGTGCCGTGTATGGGATGGGTGTTTTCTCCGGTGCGAGCAGCGCATGTTGTGCGCCCGTGCTTGCAGGCGTCGTGGCGCTCTCTGGAGCCGCCTCCTCACTCACTGCCTCAGTCACAGTGGGGCTCGCCTACGTATTCGGGATGGTCGCTCCCCTCGCTCTACTGGCCATTGTTTGGGATCGAAGAGATTGGGGAAATTCCGCTCTCCTGTCAGCTCGGACCGTTCCGATTTGGCCCGGAGCAAAAAAACGCATCCCATGGGTCACGTCAGTTTCTGGCTACCTCATGATCGCCATGGGTTTGTTAACCATCGTCCTTGCCCTACGTGGTCCAGGGATGGCCGCCAATGGCTGGCAAGTAGAAGTCACCGCCGCCTTGGGACACGCTTCCGCGGTCATCCAACGCTTTCTCTCTTTTGCCCCTGGCTGGATTTATTCGCTAGCAATATTTAGCGGATTGGCTTTCCTAGTTTGGAAGGCCGTCAGACACCAAGAAAACGAGTTGCAGAAATGACACCAAATAAGAAGCAGAAAAAAGGGAACTCCTGGCTAGAAAAAAAACAGAAATCGCGCGACCTCAAAAGAAATGTTGCGGGTGTAATGATTCTAGGGGTCATCATCCTTGTGGCGGCGGTTGCATATTCGAATAGTTCAAAAAATTCCACAAGCAAGCCTGACAGTTCTAGATTCCCATATGCCGTTGCTAAACCTGCATCCGGGACAATAGCTCCAGATTTCAGCCTTCCTTCGACAAAAGGAGGAACGGTGAAACTGAGTGATTACAAAGGTAAAGCAGTCCTCCTCTTCTTTCATGAAGGAATTGGCTGCCAGCCCTGTTGGGATCAGATTCGCGATTTGGAACGAAATCAATCGCAATTGAAATCTGCCGGAGTAGATCAACTCCTCACGATCACAAGTGGCCCCACGAGATTAATTAGGCAGAAAATGGCCGATGATGGACTGAACGCGGTGGCATTAGGTGATACAAATTTGGAGATATCCAAGCTCTACAATGCCAATCAGTTCGGAATGATGGGTGGTTCCCGTGATGGACACACATTCATCCTTATTGGTTCGGACGGCAAAATTGATTGGCGCGCCGATTATGGGGGGCCTCCGAAATACACGATGTACGTGCCAATTGCTCAACTTCTCCAGGATATGAAGAGTGGACAAGCCTAATCATGATCGGCGTCACCATCTTGACGCAGCCGTCTTGCGGCTTCTGTGACCAGGCAACGGAAATACTTCATCGACTGACGCCACAATATGATCTTGATATTCATGAGGTGTCGTTGGATAGCGAAGAAGGGCAAAAACTTGCAATGCAACACGGCGTGATGTTCGCTCCAGGCATCCTCCTAGATGGAAAATTGTTCAGTTATGGGCGCCTTTCCGAAAAGAAGCTCCGCAGGCAACTCGCCCCCCGCCTGAGCGTCTAGGTGCTCCCGGGCTCCTTTGGTAAATAAAATTTCATCAAATCTTCATTCAAAAATGAACCAATTAGCAATCGTGAGGAGCAGATTTAGCGATGAGGAGGTGGTTTAAATGAAAGACGAAAAAGACTTCCGACTTATCGTTGGTGTCATCGTAGTTGCCGCGGTCGTGCTCCTGAGCGGCGCTTCACCTGTCCTGTTGCTCCTACTCGCTTGTCCTGTCATGATGATTTTCATGATGCGCAGTATGGATCATGCGAGCATGGGGGACAAGAAAGTCGATGAAAACATAGAACCTAAGTTCAATCGCGGAAATACAAGGTGAATTGAATGAGTGGTTCTGATTATGTCGTGATTGTTGCTGCACTTGGACTTCTGGTTGCCTTGAGTTGGTTCTTCTTCGCTCCGCGAAAGGCGACTCGCGTGACAAGCGTAGGACGCGAACAGAGTATCAACATCATAGTAAAGGGCGGGTACTCCCCCGACACGATCCAAGCAACTGCCGGGTCTCCTCTGCATATAACCTTCGATCGCCAAGAAAGTGGTTCATGCACGGAGAAAGTCATCATTTCTGCCTTTGGCGTAATTGCTGACCTGCCCGCTTACCGTCAAACCACTGTGGTATTCACTCCCCGTTCCCCCGGGGTTTTCGAGTTCGCCTGTGGAATGAACATGGTGCATGGCAAGCTCATCATCAACAGTGCGGATAGTTCCCTCACTTCTGGACACGAGGTTTCAGAGCGACTTCCGGATTCAGTGGACGACAATACAAGTGACCTACAATCCTTCGCCCTAGACGAGGGTAATGCGGCCATAAGCCGGGTCTCGGAAATCCGGAATCTAACAAGGCGAGTAATAATTGGTTCCGTTCTGACTCTTCCCGTACTGATAGCAGTTATGGGTGACGCACTTGGAATAGGCGTTCCTTCGCTGCTCATGAATCATTGGACGCAATTCCTTCTAATTACCCCCGTAATGTTTTACGTTGGAGCACCCATCCACAAGATTGGATGGCTGACGTTGCGTCACAGAAGTGCCGAAATGAACACTCTCATAACTCTTGGCACCTCGGCAGCTTTTCTGTACAGCTCGCTTGTGACCTTAACCCCTCGCATCCTTCCCACGACATTGCGCTCTGTCTATTTTGAGGCTGTCGGAGTGATTATTACCCTGATACTTTTTGGCCGTCTTCTCGAAGCGCGCGCAAAGGCCGGCACTGGGGAGGCGATACGCGCTCTACTCGATTTGCAGCCTCCGACGGCGCGGGTACTTCGTGACAATGTGGAAAGTGTAATTCCAGTAGAAGATGTACAAATAGGAGACGAAGTCCTCGTGCGACCTGGAGAGAAGATTCCTGTAGATGGTGTCGTGATTAAGGGACACTCGGCCATTGATGAATCTATGGTCACAGGGGAATCGATTCCAGTCGACAAAGGGGAACGCGACCTGGTTATCGGCGCCACGCTAAATGGCACTGGTTCCCTGCATATCCTGACCAATAAGGTGGGAGTGAACACGGTATTGGCGCAAATCATAAAGATGGTTCAGCAGGCACAGGCGACCAAATCACCTATTCAACGCCTGGCAGACTCCATAAGCGCAGTCTTTGTTCCTATAGTGATTGCGATATCAATTCTCACGTTCGCGAGTTGGTACATCATTGGCCCGTCTCCTGCATTTACGTATGCACTCGTAGCCGCGGTCAGTGTGCTGATCATCGCGTGTCCGTGCGCCCTTGGATTGGCCACCCCACTCTCAATAATGGTGAGTACGGGCAAGGGGGCCCAGTCGGGTGTATTAATCCGATCTGCCGAGGCGCTTGAGACGACTCACAAAATCAATGCAGTGATTCTGGACAAGACGGGGACTATCACCGTCGGCAAGCCCGTCCTGACCGATATTGATGTCTTGCCAGGAATTAACTCGGAGAACCTCCTGACCTTAGTGGCAAGCGCAGAAAGGGAAAGTGAACATCCTCTCTCCTCGGCAATTATGGAGGCTGCCGACGAAAGAGGTTTAACACAATTGATGGTCGAGAATTTTGAATCACTGACTGGACGCGGAATTCGTGCGAAAGTGGACAGCCGTACCATCTTAATTGGCAATTCTGTGCTCATGGATGAAAATAGGATTGACGTTGCTGCTCTGGTTGAACTAACCAACCGCCTCTCAACAGAGGGCAAAACGCCGATAATGGTGGCGCTCGACGGAAGGGCCGCAGGTGTAATCGCGGTCGCCGATACGATCCGACCAACAAGTGCAAGCGCCGTCGCAGCCCTTCAACGTCTGGGTTTAAGGACACTCATAATCACTGGCGATAACCCCCAAACTGCTATTGCCATCGCCAACCAAGTGGGTATTCCCGAATCAGATGTGCGTTCTCAGGTGCTTCCAGAGAACAAGGCGGCAGCGGTGGCTGAACTACAGCGTCAGGGTCTCCTTGTAGCGATGGTGGGAGACGGGATTAATGATGCCCCCGCTTTGGCCCAGGCCAACGTTGGATTCGCCATAGCAAGCGGAACCGATGTCGCGATTGAAGCAGCAGGAATTACATTGATGTCGGGATCGTTAAAAGGCGTTCTAACGGCAATTGAATTGAGTCGTGCAACGATGACCAATATTCGTCAAAATCTTTTCTTCGCTCTAATCTACAACGGGTTAGGAATTCCGATAGCCGCTGGACTTCTTTACCCCTTTGTTGGCCTCCGGTTAAGCCCCATGATTGCCGCTGCCGCAATGGCCGCGAGTTCTCTCTCAGTTGTTCTTAACGCCAATAGACTTCGCAACTGGCGTCTGTCCTTCTAACTGGTCGGAATCTCCGGAATCGGGAGAGTCAACACAAATGTGGAACCGCGACCACGACCTTCACTATAAGCCGTTAGTGTTCCCGAATGACTTTCGGCGATACTTCTCGCGATGGTTAATCCTAATCCAGAACCCGAATCTCCCGAGTGGCGCGCGCTATCGCCGCGAAAGAGTCGATCGAATATATAAGGCAGCTGACTGGCGGAGATACCCTCTCCATTGTCTCGAACGGAAAAAACGACGCCTGCTGATGAGCATTCAATGGTCAATTGAACGCTCCCGGAAGGACTCGTGTAGCGAAAAGCATTTTCAAGCAGATTCGAAAGCACTTGACCAATTCTCAATGGATCTGCATAGATTTGAGGTACGTTTCCTACAGCTCTAAAATCCAGTGAAATTCGCTTCTTTTCAAATTGTGCGGACCAAGCGGCAATTGCAGATAATCCGATCTCCTTTGGATCAACTGGAATCTTCTGATTGCTCATACTTTGATCGTAAGAATGCGAGACATCACGAACATCACGGGAAAGTCGATTAAGTCGCTCTAGCTGATCCCGGATCGTATTCCACGAATGTGCATCCCCACTTACTACACCATCTTCAATACCGTCGACCAACGCTCCTATCGTGGCGATTGGCGTGCGCAGTTCATGCGCCAAGTCACGTAGCATCCGCGCCTGGTCGCTCCGAATCTGTGCAAGTTCGGTCGACATGCCAGTGAGTGCTATTGAGAGTCGATCAATCTCGGGAGTTGAGCTGCCGATAGAAACATCGGATGAATTTTTACCAGAAGCCAGCGACTCTGCAAATATGGCTAAACTCTCTATGGGTTCTGCAATCCTACGCATCAAATAGAAAGCCATTATTCCCGCCACGATCAACGAAGTAAGCATCGCAATCACTAGGGACAGGCTGAAGGAGCCGGCAAAAGCTTCAGTAATGTGACGCCTGGCCACATCTGTATCAATGCCCGCCTCAGCCATATGTCGATTGAATATCGAAGGAGCAACCAATAAGGCCGTCCCGATCAGTGTGACGCCAGCAATAGAGATTAGAACTGTCTGTCCAACTAGCAATTGGGTAATTAATCTAGGTTTTCGGCGAGGACTCATGTCATGTCAATTCCATAACCCACGCCTCGGACGGTCCGAATCATCCCATGCGGCATGCCGGCATCTGCCAATTTCTTACGTAAATGCCCAACATGGACATCCACCACGTGGATCTCACCGTACCAGTCTCCTCCCCAGACAAGTTCGAGAAGTCGCCGACGAGAAAAAATGTTATTCGGGCTTTCAACCATTATTTCTAGAAGATCAAATTCTGTTCGAGTCAAGTCAACAACGGCATCTCCTACAGTCACTAGGCGCGATGCGGGGTTGACGGTAAGGCGACCATAATGCAAGGCGACTGGTTCAACTTCTTTCGAGCCTTCCGGCAAATCGCTCTTCGGGCGACGAAGGATCGCCTTTGACCTGGCGATCAGCTCACGTGGCGAGAAAGGTTTGACCAAATAGTCGTCGGCCCCAACCGCGAAACCAACGACCTTGTCAACTTCTTCGTCCCGGGCAGTCAACATTAAGATGTAGGCATCGGAAAAAGTACGAACTTTCCGACATACTTCAATTCCATCAAATCCTGGAAGCATGAGATCCAAAACGATTAAATCGGGTTTGCCACTCCTTGCCTTCTCAACAGCGGCTGGACCATCAAAGGCCTTCTCCACCATGTAGCCTTCATGCTCAAAATAACTTGCGACAACGCCCGCTAATTCGACTTCATCTTCAACAACAAGGACTCGTAATCTCCGACTCACTTAATTCCTCTTCTTTTGCTTGAGAGGACTCAAGATTACTTGGAGTCGTCCAATTCGGGGGCTCGACCATCAATCAATCTCCTTGCTTGGGCATATTGGGCTGCATCGATCTCCCCCGAAGCGAGTCGACGATCAAGGATTTGGCGTGGGGTTTCTTCACGGGGAACGGACTTGTCCTTGCGAGTTAGCCACGTGACTAGCCAAATCCCCAACCCAATAATGATGATCCAGATGATCGCCATAAAGATCATGCCCCCGCCATCTGTCCATCCATATCCATCCCTGTACCAATTCATCATGGCTTCCTCCCTAATTGAACCTCTGGCCCTATGTTAAGGACAAAACATGGAGAACGTCTCGTGAGAATCCTAAAGTTTTCGTAAAGAAGTCTTCTTCATCAAATCTTTAGGGAAAATCACTCCTTCCGCAATTACGGTCTGCGACGATCGCACACTTGGTTGCAAACTTCTAGGGAGTCAAAAATATGCCTCAGATTAGTCGACGCGGGCTTCTCGCCGGGATGGTCGGAATTGGAACCGTTGCGGGGATCGCTACCCTGGAATTAAGACCAAATCGGCATCAGCTTGGCGTTTCAGCGATTCAAACAAGGGAGTCGGGTCTCACCTGGAGTGGCAAAACCAGGTCATTTTCACTCAAATCTCGAATGGCGCAAATTGATCTGGGCGGGCTTCTCGCAAACACGTGGATCTATGGCGATACTTTGCCGGGAAAGGCAATCCGAATCGGAAAGAATGATCGTGTCCGAGTCGCGTTTGAAAACGAACTGCTAGTACCTACAAGTGTGCATTGGCATGGACTGGCTATTCGAAACGACATGGATGGGGTTCCCGGAATCACGACGCCTGAAGTCCTTCCCGGCTCGAAGTTCGATTTCAACTTTATTGCGCCTGATGCGGGAACATACTGGTTCCATCCTCACAGCGGCACGCAACTTGATCGAGGGTTATATGCGCCGTTAATTGTCGAAGATCCATACGAAAATGCCGACTACGATCACGATTGGGTACTCGTCCTAGACGACTGGACAGATGGAGTTGGTAAGAACCCCGACGAGATTCTGTTCGATTTGCAAAGCGATACAGGGGGTGCCTCCAGCATGCCGGGTATGGATATGGGCACCACCCAGGGGATGGATAGTGGCGATGTCAACTACCCGATGTACCTGATCAATGGGCGACCAATCAACGATCCCGATGTTCTTCAAGCTCGACCCGGACAGCGGGTAAGGCTTCGCGTCATCAATGCGGGGGCAGACACCATTTTCGATATCGCACTAAGTGAGCACATCATGAAAGTAACGCATACGGATGGATTCCCCGTGGAACACTACGAAACTGCCCTCCTAAGAATTGGGATGGGTGAGCGTTACGACTTTATTGTGACATTGAAAGACGGCGTATTTCCCTTCGTTGCCGATGCTCTGGGGAAATCCAACCTTGCGCGAGCCCTTATCCGCACGGGAACAGGGATATCGCCACTCGACACTTTTCGACCAAAGGAATTGGCGGGGGATCCCCTAACTTCGAATCAATTACGGGCTCTTGACAATGTGCGATTACCAAGACGCAGGCCAGACCGCATCCACGATCTAGTGCTAAGCGGGAGCATGCAGCCCTATGAATGGATGATAAACGGGCACATGTATCCACATACCAAACCTCTACTTGCGCAACAAGGAGAAATGGTAAGGATCCGCATGAGAAATATGTCGATGATGTATCACCCGATTCACGTACATGGGCATACCTTTCAGATTGGAAATGCTGGGGGCATGGGTGCCCGAAAAGACACGATCCTGCTTCCACCTATGGGGGGTGTGAACGTCGATTTCTTGGCGACCAATCCCGGACAATGGATGATTCACTGTCACAACGCCTATCACGCGGAGTCGGGCATGATGACTCGCTTTGAATACGTTTCGTGAAGTTTCCCCTCACGATTCTGCGTGTCCAGAACGAGAAACCGCCGGTCGATGTGGCTTAATACGTGTGTGGGGCCCCTCGAAATAGATGTTCGAGGGGCCCCACTATGTCGTCACGCTATTTAGGTGAATATATTCTGTTATCTCTATCGACCGACGAAAGCCGACGGACCAGCGCTTTTTCAGTTTCCTGAAAAAACTCACCACTTATAGACCGACTCGAACCTGCCGTTCTCCCAACCCCCACGTCGTCGCCGTGTTGGTAACTTCTTTGAGGAAGCACCAGGATTGTTTCCCGATCCGCTTCTCATTAACTTAGACCGAAACCTAAATCAATGAGACGATCCATTTATAGAACTGCAAAACTGCAATGTCAATAGTGATTGACCAACTTCAAAGCGACAGCACTAGATTTTATTTTTCCAGAACCAAGGTCGATAGACCCGTTACAACAGCACTGGATGTCGACTTGAGTGTTGCGAGCACAGCCGAGCCTGCGTGTGCACCCTGAACCACGACCTTCCAGTCGCCCTTGCTCGGTAGCGTCAGTTTCACACTTGAGGAGTTGGGATTGTGCGCCACTACGACCGTCTTCCAAGAGTCCCTGAGGGCATTGCCATTTACCGCATAGGCAATTACATTATTCGGCTCCTTGAGGAAGACCAAGCCCTTTCTTATCTGCGCAGAAGATGACATTCGGAATGAAGGATGTGCTTTTCGCAGAGCAATCAATCCCTTGAAGTAACTCACTGTGGATGCATTTTTCGCGCGCAGGTTCCATTTCAATGAATTGACGTTGTCATTTGATTTGTAACTATTTGAATCGCCATTTTTGGATCGCAGAAATTCCTGCCCAGCTTGCATGAATGGCACGCCCTGCGCCAAAAGCGCAATTGAAGAGGACAAGCGATCAAGGGCCGCAATCTTCTCCGGACTTGCGCCTTTGACACTCGCACTCAATTTGTCGAAGAGGGTGAGGTTGTCGTGAGACTCAACGTAGTTGACCGATTGGCCGGGTTGAGCGGTAGTCCATCGACCCGCAAGCCCACTGCTGTAATCGATGTTTCCGACGATGCCCACCTTCACATGATCGATCTGCGAGGGTTTTCCGGTTGCATAGCCCTGATCGGCAGAATCAAAAACCGAGCCCTTTATTCCGTCGCGGATTTCGTCATTGAACGCGCCAATTCCGCTAAGAGAAGCAATATTCTTCTGATTTGCACGATCCTCGGCCGCAAGAGTCCCCATATCCCAACCTTCGCCGATGATGAGGATGCTTGGGTCAATCTTGTCGAGGGCCTGGCGGACTTGCTGCATAGTTGTGAGGTCCAAAAGCCCCATCAGGTCGAAGCGGAAACCGTCGAAATGGTACTGACTTGCCCAATAAGTCACTGAATCCACGATGAATTTACGGACCATAGGGCGCTCCGATGCGACATCATTTCCGACTCCGCTGCCGTTGGACAAAGTTCCGTCCGCATTGGTTCGGAAGAAATATCCAGGAACTATCTTCTCCTCGCTGAAATCAGCGGCATTGAATACGTGGTTGTAGACGACATCCATCATTACGCGCAACTTGTCATCATGAAGTGACTGGATCGCACTCTTGAGCTCCGAGATGCGGGTATCCGGGTTGCTTGGATTACTCGAGTATGAACCTTCCGGGACGTTGTAGTTCTGCGGGTCATACCCCCAATTGAAAGTTGGTGATGCCTCATCCACCGATGCGAAATCGAAAACCGGAAGCAACTCCACGTGAGTCACACCCAAATCCTTAATCGCATTTACACCGGTCGGAACGCCTTTGCTGGTTGTAGTTTTTAAGTCGGTAAACGCAAGGTACTTTCCGCGATGCGCCACCGGGATATTTCCAGATGGATCCATGGACAAGTCGCGCACATGCAACTCGTAGATAATCGCATCGGTCGGTTTTCCGCTAAAGGATGGTTTTGCATTGGTCCATTTCTTGGGATTGGTCTTGGATAGGTCGACAACCACGCCACGCGTGCCGTTTATGGTGGTCGCTCTGACGTAAGGATCAACCGCCTCCCGTTCTACTCCCCCAACGCTCACCCGATAGTTGTAGATGGCACCGTTGAGATCACCTGAGACGGTGGTAACCCACGTGCCTTTCTCGGAAGCCGTCATATGAGTCACCGCCCCTTGTCCGGAAGTCGAAGACGGGTTGGGATAGATCACGAGATCCACCGCGCTTGCGGTTGGCGCCCACACTCGGAATTGAGTTTGCTGAGTTGAATAGGTGTTACCCAAATCGTTTCCGGTGTACGTGTAACGAGAATTGAAACCATCCGAGTTCATTATTTGGCCAGGAGTTGTGGTGGCTTTCCCAAAGGTCGGATGGGTCACGGTGTATGTCTTGCCGAGCACAAGATCAGAGTCGAGTTTCAACAGAAGCCGACTTGCACTAGTAGTGCTTCCATTCAACGGCGTTACGGAAATTACGTTCACGCCATCCGACACACCGAATCCTTCATTGCCAGTACCCGTCAGCGTGAGTTTGGCGCTGAGGTCAACTGTGATTTGGCGGAACCCGTCGATGCTTGCCGACCTGATTGTCGAACTCGACACCGGTGCCGAGGTATAAATCTGGGTGTCGCCCTGCCGGAGCCAGATCTCGGCGTTGCCGTTGCTGTCGAAATTGCTGATAAAGCGGTCGTCCGAGATGTCCTTGGCTGTCCAGTTGTTCAACCGCACAATGAAGCCGACGTTGTCGAAGTTTTGCATGTCGGGAATGTCGATGGTGAGCACTTTTCCGTATGAATCCGTGCCGTTGAAATTCACCCCGGTTGGAGAGACTGTAACGTCCCCGGCGGTTCCGGCCACGTTCTTCCAGAGCCAGAGATTCCAGCCTGTGTAGTCATCTCCGGGGCGCTGATAGTGGATGGTCAGGTGAACCGTTGATGGCGCTGCATGAGCCATTTGGGAAGACATCCCCACAAGTAAGGTGCCCGCCACTCCAACGGATACAAGACGTCGAAGCATTTTTCCGCGTGCAGAACTAGGTCTCATGACTTCCTCCACCGATTGATTCGAAATCAAAGCACAGGTTCTGGCAATTGCTAAGTGAATACGCCCCCAAATGAGTCAATTTATCGGATCGTTACACGATGGGACTTTTGCAGAGATAGTAATGATGGACGCTTTGCAAATATACTGATTGTGAGCGATAGCGACAGGTGCAGTCATGGAACAGTGGCAGAGTTGGACCGAGCAAGACGCGCGCATGTTCATATCCGTGCCCAATGAATCCGACGATAAATACTCGCGGGGCGTGCTTGGGGTAATCGCAGGCTCCGCCCAATATCCAGGCGCCGCCGTATTGGTGTGCGAGGCTGCCATGCGCACCGGTGTCGGGATGGTCCGCTACTTGGGGCCGACAAAGGCGTCCACACTGGTTCTCACGCACCGTCCTGAGGTCGTCACTAGTGATGGTCAGGTTCAGGCATGGGTGATTGGCTCAGGAATTGACGCCCGCCGAATCGGGTGGCGGCGTGAGCTCACCATACGAGCCAAACTGGATCAGAGAATTCCCGTAGTCCTGGATGCAGGGGGACTATCCATGTTGCCCCGATTGCGCGGGCCGGTTCTCATCACCCCGCATTACCGAGAGCTCGCTTCGCTCCTGAGCACCTCCGGGACTCACGTATCACCTGAAGAAGTGCGGAATGAACCCAAGAGATGGGTTCGATTTGCGGCCGATTCTCTCAACGTGGCCGTGCTGCTCAAAGGAAATATCAGTTATGTGGTCTCCAAGGATCGCGAAATTGAACTCCCCTCCGCGACACCGTGGCTGGCAACTGCAGGTACCGGCGATGTCCTAGCGGGGATACTCGGGGCACTCGTCGCAACCCATGCACCAGAAATTGCTGAACAGCCCGAATTCCTGTCAGCGCTTGCGGCGACTGGCTGCCTCATCCATGCTCGAGCCGCCCAGGCAGCCTCTGGGGGCGGGCCGATCACCGCCATGGGCCTCGCCCACGCAATTCCAAAGGTAATGAGTGACCTATTACATAAAGGAATATGAAGGCACGTCCACGTAAATCTCCTTTGGCAAGTTAGTTTTGACCATGCCTCAAAGGGTGCTACTCGTCAACGACGATGCATTCGAACTCATCACTTTGGCCGAAGCAATGCGACTCCGTGGAATTAATGTTGTAGGTGAAGCGCATACGCCTTCCGCCGCCGCAAACCTCTTCAAAACTCTACTTCCCGAAGTCGTCGTCATTGATGCGCAATTTGATAATCACAGTGGAATTTCGCTAGCAAAGAGCATGCGCAAGAGCGATGCGAATCTTGGTCTTGTCATCACAACCGCGTGCCCAGATCTTCGCCTAATAGGTTTGCGAGAAGATGACATTCCCGAAGGTTCGCTGATTGTCCTCAAGCGTTCGATCTCCGACCTCAACGCTCTTTGCGATGCCATCCCAGATTCGATCCATGCCCTCCAGCGACAAGAAGATAAACAGTGGGTCAACAAGTACGTCTCACGACACGAAAAATCTTTCATCGCAACTGTCAATCAACTCACCGACGTGCAGGCCGAGACGTTACGACTTGTCGCTATGGGCATGAGCAATGGCGAGATCGGTCGGCTCCGATATGTGAGCGAGAAATCCGTCGAGCAAATTGTGGCGCGTATTGCCTGCCATCTCGGCATAACGCCTGATCGTAGCCATAATCTCCGAGTTCTGATGACAAATGAGTACAACAAATGGATTGGTGCGCCTAGGCGCTAGGTTCACAGAATTTCAGTTCGCCGATCTTAAGTTTGGTCGGGTATCGTCTTGAACATGGATCTGACCCTTCTCCGCTCCCAATGGAGTGATGTGCTCGATTACCTGGAGCGCCAAGACCGTATGGCATGGATCGCATACTTTGATGCCCGCCTTGCACGATTAGAAGGCTCCACTTTGCATCTAGATTTCTCCGACAGCCGAAAATTCGCTGGCAATCTCGAGTATGAAAATATCCGCAATCAACACAAGGTTGCATTGGAAGATGCGATCCGGGCTGTGGCGGGCGTCGAACTTCAGGTAGTTGATGAAAAATGAAACGTCGAGGAATTCCCCTTCTCATTTCTGCCATTATCGCCGTAGCCAATATCAACCTCTCCCCTGCCGTGGCTCTGACCAGCAGCCTTTCGCTGACGGTGAGGCAGACTCCTAGCGTTACTGATCCCCTCGTCAGCCTTTTCGGGCAATTAAAACCGGTCAAAAAGGCCCAAAAAGTGATCATTGAGGTAGAACTCAACAAGAAGTGGCGCGGAACTATTCTGACGACGTCAACGACGTCTTCGGGAACATGGAAGATTGAAGCGGTTGCAACTGCCCAGAATGCCACCGTTAAATATCGTGCGGTCGCATTAGTTGGAAGCAAGCGGGTGTACTCCAGCGCACGCTCTGTCAGGATTCAACAGACGCCCGAAATGAATAACGCAGATCCGTCTGCACTTATCAGTGAAAGTGGTCCAGGCGGTCGCATTCACGGCATGGACATCAGCAAATGGCAGCATCCCAGTAATGCACCAATCGACTTCGTGAAGATGTACAACGCCGGAATCAGATTTGTCATGATCAAAGCCTCTGACACCAAGGATACTTCTGACGCTCAAGCATTGAAGTATCTCGTGATGGATCATAATGCGGCGCAGGCCGCTGGAATTTATACCGGCTTCTACTATTACGCCACTTTGCCCGATACATCAGACACAGCGGTCATAATCCAGGATGCGCAAGCCCAGGCTCAGAAGGCAATCTGGAGACTGGCCAGTCTCGGCGGTTACACCAATAGAGATCTGTCGTATGCCCTTGATCTGGAGAACAATTGCGTCCGGGTTTCTACAAC
>DASXUM010000010.1:0-19886 GCA_036504835.1 Candidatus Nanopelagicaceae bacterium | reverse complement strand
CGTGATTCGAGGTTTGCCTTCAACCACGACAAAGTGAGTCCAGAATCAACGATGTCCTCAACGATCAAGACTTCGCGCCCGGTGATATCGCGATCGAGGTCTTTCAGAATTCGCACAACGCCACTGGACTTTGTACCGGAGCCGTATGACGAGACAGCCATCCAATCCATATCGACATGACGCTGCAGTGCGCGGGAGAGATCGGCCATTGCCATGACTGCGCCTTTTAGGACGCCAACCATGAGGAGATCGCGATCTCGGTAATCGGTGTCGATGCGGAGAGCGAGTTCCTTTACTTTTGCCTTGAGCTCTTCTTCAGTGACAATCACTTTTTCGATGTCGCCACTAACCTCTGATAGATCCACGGTTCCTCGCTGCTTCTACTTAGTCGGGGGTAAGAGCGAAAGTCTGCCTGATATTCGGCCTGCCTTCACACCTCCGGGCAAGCTCACCTCCCCTTGACCATGCCACGCGGTGATCAAGGACTCAACCGCGGCCACATGTTCGGCATGTACCGAGCCTGCCGGGGCTCCGCACGCGTAAATCGCCATCCGGATAAGGCGAGTCCGGACGGCCCTGGGGAGGTCGGCCAGCGCCGAAACCTCCATGGAGTGGGGGTCGACCTTGGAGAACTCGCGGGTGGCCCACCCGTCGAGGGCGTCGGCATCGTCTCGCAAAAGGCTCGCGCTGCGGGCGAGCGCGGCGGCCACCCCTGGACCGATGGAACGCTCGAGGGCGGGAAGGGCGTCGAGGCGGACTCGCACCCGCAGATACTGACGGTCCTGGTTATGCGGGTCCTCCCATGGAAGAAGGTGGGCGTCGTAGCAGGCGGCGACGGTGGTATCTCGAGTGATGCCAAGGAGTGGTCGCACATATTTGCCCATGATCGGCGCCATGCCGGAGAGAGATCGTGCGCCCGAGCCGCGGGCCAATCCCAGCAGAACTGTCTCGGCCTGATCATCACGGGTATGGCCAAGGAAGATTTTCACCGCATTGAGAGCGGACGCCGCCGCATCCAGTGCCTGATATCGCGCTCGCCGGGCGGAGGCTTCCATTCCATCTGTAACGTCTACCGACACCTGGATTATTTCGGTCGGGATCCCCATGGATTCGAGTTGTCTTTCCACGGTCCGCGCCTGAACCCCGGATTCGCTCTGCAACTGATGATCGATTGTCACCCCGATTACTTGGAGCGCCATTTTCTCCGCTTCTTTTGCCAAGGCGTAGGCCAGGGCTAGCGAATCCGCTCCACCGGAGCAGGCGACGATTACGACATCACCTGGGAGACAATCAATGAGATGGGCACGTACTGCACTGCGAATTTCCACCATTGCGTTGCTGGCGGCATTCGGCATACCTATAAGACTAGACCCTGCCGCCGAATGGCATCATGCCCTTAACGCTGTAAATACTGGAGTACAGAAGCCCGTATCGAGTCGAGTTGGCTTCCCACATCATTCCGTCACCAGCGTAAATACCGACGTGATGAATGTTGCCAACGGTTCCGTCATAGGAATAGAAGAGGAGATCCCCAGGTAGAAGTGCGTTGAGTTTCACGTGCATCGTAGACACTGAATAAAGGGCGGCGTTGAGACGACTCCAATATGGCCACGAAAGCCCGGCAGACTTATAAGCAGCATAAACAAGGCCTGAGCAATCAAAGGAATTTGGCCCTTGCGCCCCCCACACGTATGGCTTGCGCGCCAGAACTTGCTTCTTGGCGTAGGCCACGGCAGCAGTGCGCTGGGCCAAAGTGGAAATAAATGAGGCCCGGCCCTTGAATCCGCGATCATCCCAGATGCTCTTCTGTCCGGGAGTCTGCGAGGCCTTCTTGGCATTTGCTTCTTCTAGGAGGGCCAACTGCCGCTGTTGTTCAAGCGTCACACGAACTCTCTTGGCGCTGGCGAACTCACGCATCAATTCATCTTGGACTTTCTGCAATTTGTCCACTTCGGCTTGCTGTGCTGCCTTGGCATCGTCGGCTGCTTTCTTTGCCGATGCAACTTCATTGGTCGCGGCTTGTTGCGCCGCTTTGGCGGCATCTGCTTCGCGTTTCGCTGCCGCCGCTACAACCTGGGCGGCCTTGTAGCGATCAAGCGCCGTTGAATTGTGGGCGCCTATCGTGCTTAGGGTGGAGAGACGATCTACTAAATCTTGCGGGCCGTTGGAACTGAGCAATGGCTCGATATCGGTAAGTCCACCGCCCATGATGTATGCATTCGTCGCGAGCTTGCCAATAGTTCGATGAGCCGAACTCACTGCTGCTGCCGTCAGTTGTGCATGCAATGCGGCGGCTTGCGAAACCTTTACCGCCACGGCGAGTTGCTGCTGGGCACGTACATACCGTGCACGCGCCGCATCCGCGGCTGCTGATAGCTGACGCAAGGTCTGATTGGCCGCGGCCAATTTCGCCGCTGCCGCATTCGCTGCCGCGCGTTTGGCATCCTCGGCTTTCTTGGCGGCCTGAATTTGTGCCAATGTCGGCTTGGGGGATTTCGCGTAGGCAGGAGTAGTGCTGGCCACAAATGCAACCGCCAGCACGCATGCAAGTACTCGATGTCGACGCATGACCTACCTCCCGAACAGGAAATACTAAAGGCTCAACCTGAGAATTAGACTTTCGAAAGTGGCGTGTCCTTAATTAGTTACGTCTCGCCGCCTGAAGAGAACGCTGGCCACGAGTACGCCTGCCGCCAAATACCCCGATAAGACGAGAAGGGCATGCGAATAGGAGGCGTTGAAGTCCCCGCCTGCCGCGATCGTATTGATCAACTGTCCCGGCATCCATTTGCCCGAGTGCTTCACCGTGGCGGCAATTATGTTTTCAACCACCAACAACCACGCAACACCAATTGATATTGCGCTAATCGGAGAGCGGAAGAAGAGGCCGAGGATCATCCCTATGGTGCCGAAGGCGATCACTGAAATCAAAACATTCACAAATGTATGTACGACTCCGATGCGCGCATCGGTGGTTGACCAAGCAGTCGTAACTACTTTTGCTCTTCCTGAGAGCGCGAACGCCAGCGTGATACTTACTATGGCCGAAAGGATCACGGAGATAAGTGCGAAGAGGCACATCGCCAGGAATTTTCCAAGAAGCAGTGTAAGCCGACGTGGTTGACGCACTAAGAGATTGCGGAGGGTGCCATGTGTGTATTCCTGCGCCGTTTGCGATGCAAAAATGCAAAGTGCCACAAGTCCTAACAATCCGGCCGAACTGCTGAAACCGATCGAGAGACCCTGCGGAAGTTCAAGACTTGCGCGCGTGATTATTTGTCCTTGTCGCGCGTTTCCCTGTGCTGAATCAATAAGAAGAAATAGCAGGGACGTGACAAGTGCACTCGCGCCAACGATGGCGGCCATTGTTCCGATGAATAAGGAAGGTCGGCGCAGTTTGCGCCATTCGGCAAAGAAAACGCGGATCATTCGCCTGTTCCTGTCATCTCAAAGAAAGTTTCTTCCAAACTCGGCAATACCGGGGAAAGTAGAGACAACACGATTCCTGATTCAAATGCCAGATGATTGAGTGTCGATGCCCACTCGCGTGGACCGAGGATATGTGCGACTCCCCCGATAATCGTGCCCTCATGTCCAGCTTCATGAGCAATCTGCAACAAGCGGGAAAGGTCATTGGGGTCTTCACTCTTTGCCAGAATCGTCGGTTGTTGTTGCAAAAGCAGATCTTGGGTCTTGCCTGCGAAAATGACTTCCCCTTCACGCAGCATCACGAGCGAATCACTGATCATCTCGATTTCAGCGAGCAAGTGCGATGAAACAAAAACCGTGGTCCCTTCATTTGCCAACGAGCGCAACAGATCTCGGATCTCCTGAATTCCAGCTGGATCCAATCCATTTGTGGGCTCATCAAGTATCAGCAATTGCGGGTTGGGAAGTAGTGCGGCTGCAATCCCCAATCTCTGCTTCATACCAAGCGAATACGTTTTGTATTTTGATTTAGCGCGATCACCTAGTCCCACTCGATCAAGCAGGCCTTGTATCTGCTCGATGGAATGGCCACCTAATGTGGCAAGAACGCGAAGATTCTCGGCGCCACTGAGTGCTGGGTAGAAGGCCGGTCCTTCAATCATGGCACCGACACGGTCTAGATATTTGGCCGGGTCGTTGATGGGTTGACCAAGAACTGTTCCGCTCCCCGCGGTCGGCGAGATCAGCCCTAGGAGCATCCGCATCGTTGTCGTCTTTCCAGAACCGTTTGGCCCGACGAACCCGCAGACAGTGCCCATCGGCACATCGAAATTCGCGTGTGAGACTGCCGCTCGTTCTCCGTAATGTTTGGTGAGGTCGGTTACCGAAATAGCCAATTCGGACGAGGCGACAGGAGACATGTCAGAAACCCTACACTTCAACCATGAGTAAACGACCTTGGGGTTACCAGCCATTGCCCGAGCGACCAGATCCAGAGTGGAAGCTCCATCCTGAAACCAACGCCGTTCGTGCGGGTTTGGCACGTTCTGGTTTTGGAGAAACCGCCGAAGCGCTCTATCTCACTAGCGGATTCACATACGCGAGTGCTGAAGAAGCGGTCGAATCCTTCACCGACGAAACCGACCATTATGTCTATGGCCGTTTTGCCAACCCGACAATCTCCATGTTCGAACAGCGCCTGGCAGCTATCGAAGGCGCAGAGTTCTGTGTCTCGACCGGCTCAGGAATGTCAGCAATGTTTGCCTCAGTGGCATGCCTGGTTGAAGCCGGCGATCACGTCGTCGCATCGGCGGCCATGTTCAGCTCGTGTTATGTGGTTCTGACAGAAATCCTGCCCAAATGGGGCGTCACCTTCGAATTGGTCAAGGGCAATGATCCAGCCGTCTGGGCGAAAGCCCTTTCAAAGCCCACCAAGGCCGTTTTCATCGAGACCCCAAGCAACCCCATGCTCGAGATCGTCGACATTGAGATGGTCAGCAATCTGGCACACCTCGTTGGCGCGACGGTCATCGTCGATAACGTGATGGCATCACCGATTCTTCAAAAGCCGCTGGAACTGGGCGCAGACGTCGTCATGTATTCGGCGACCAAACACATCGACGGGCAGGGTCGCGTACTCGCCGGAGCGATTCTCGGAAGTTTTTCCTACATCCACGAGAAACTCAATCCTTTTGTCCGCCACACAGGGCCATCGCTGAGTCCCTTCAACGCTTGGGTGCTGGTGAAGTCTCTGGAAACCATGAGCATGCGCGTAGAGAAGATGAGCAATAGCGCACAGACGATCGCGCAGTATCTCGAAACATGTCCACAGATCAAGAGTGTCCGCTATCCCGGACTCAAGTCTCATGCAGGCTACGAAATCGCCCAGAAACAGATGACTGGTGGAGGCTCGACGATCGGCATTGAATTCAATGGCCCCAAAGCAGATGTCTTTGCTTTCATGAACGCACTTCGAGTAATCGACATCTCAAATAATCTCGGCGACAGCAAGTCTCTGATCACTCATCCAGCATCGACAACCCATCGCCGCTTATCCCCCGAGATTCAAGCTGAAATGGGTATTACCGACTCGGTACTGAGGCTTTCGGTTGGATTGGAATATGCCGGAGATCTTCTTACCGATATTGAACAGGCGCTTAGCTAACCAACTGAGCGACTACCAGCAAGATTGAAAACAAGCTCAAGTAACTTATCGACCACTGGAAGATTTTTCCTGCAACTTTGGCGTACGAATCTGCCTTCTCATTGAGTTGAAGAAGTTGGAAAGCGAACACTAATCCCAAAGCCACAGTGATAATTAACGACCAGAGCGGAAGCTTTGCCAACTCAATCAGCGCCACAGAGGAAATGATCATCGCAACCGTGTGAAACCACATCTGTGTCCGCACCTGTGTCTTTGTCGCAACAACCGGAAGCATGGGGATGCCCGCCGCGGAGTAGTCGTCCTTGTACTTGATGGCCAAGGCCCAGAAGTGGGGCGGAGTCCAGAAGAAGATCACCATGAAGAATGCAACTGCCGCCCAGGAGATCGAATTAGTGATTGCGGCCCAACCGATGAAGACGGGCATGCACCCTGCTGCTCCGCCCCAAACGATGTTCTGCGACGTTCGCCGCTTCAGACCCATCGTGTAGATCACCACGTAGAACGCGATCGCAATAAAGGTGAAGAGCGTTGCCATCGGCGTCGTGAAAAACCAGAAGATGAGCAAAGAAATCAGGCCGATAGCACTTGCGAAAACGATTGCGGCGCGGGCAGTCACGACTCCCGTTACGAGAGGGCGTTTGGAGGTACGCGCCATGACACGGTCGACGTCACTCTCAATGACCATGTTGAACGCATTTGCCGAACCAGCCGCGAGTGTTCCGCCGAGAATTGTCGCGATGCTTACACCCGCGCTCGGAATTCCCTTCTGGGCAAGTACGAGCGCAGGCAGTGTGGTGACGAGCAGCAATTCCACAACTCGCAGTTTCATGAGAGCGATGTAGCCAGCAATCGCCTCGCGAGTCCCCACGTTATGGGTCATAGTCATTGGCATAGATTACTCAGCAACATTGAGCCTCGTTCTCAGAGTCCTCCCAGACCCTTTAGTTACTTTTTGGCAATCGAGAGAGAAGACGAGGAAAGAGCATGAGTGCCGAAGATACGACCCCAGAGTGGTTCCAAATGGCCCAAGAAGACGGCTATGCGCCAAAACCCAAGAAAAATCGGATCCTGCGAGCCGCGGCCCTGGCAACCCCCTTATTCGTCCTAGGGGCCGGCCTAGTCTTCGCCCAGACCCAGGACAGCCCAACTGCCGTTGCGAGTGGAACCAACACCGTCTCCTCAGCAAGCCCTGCGGCTAGTTCAGCGGCAGATCCAATTTCACTTTCTACCCCCACGGCCGCTGCGACAACCAACGCAGTTCAAGTGGCTCAGACATCGACTGCAGCTCCGTCAGCACGCTCATCAATAACGATTAAGAAGCCTGCAATCACAATGCCCACCGGTGGTGGCGACGATGATGGAATAGGCAGTGGCGATGACAATGAAGTGCGCACTAGCGATGACGATTAGAAGTCGCGTCTAAGGCGTTGACGTTGGTGTTGGTGTTGGCGCAATCTCCAACGGCGCCGTGATCTTCCCCAACAACCGATCCAGAGTATTTCGAGCTTGATCAGCCGCTGCCTGACCCTTGCGAATGTGATCGGCAATGGCTACAAAGATGTATTCGTGTGTTCCGGACTCAACGTAACCGGCCAAACTGACTGTTCCATCTAATGTTCCGGTTTTCGCGTGAACAAGTCCCACTGCTTGCGGTGCAGTATTGATAAATCGCGACTCGAGGGTTCCAGATATTCCAGATATCGGCAGACCCTCATACACCGCCGCGAATCTCTCGTTGCCACGGATCTTCAGTAGGAGGTCGGCAATCAATTTTGCGCTCACTCGGTCCTGCTTTGAGAGCCCACTGCCATCGTGGATGTACAAGCGACTCTGCTCGACTTGGAGGTCGGTCAGCAACTTCTTTATCGTCAGTGCCACTCCCGCATCATTCATCGGGTAGCCAACCGCATGTGAGGCAGCCCGCGCCAGACGTTCGGCGAGCAGGTTGTCGCTCCAGGTAAGGGCAAACTTCACCATTGCGCTGATGGTTGGAGAAGTGACATATGCAATTTCAGGACCGGAGACAGACTCCACTTTATTTGCGCTTATCTCGTGGAATTTCGCGGTAATCGCCTTGGCGGTGAATTCGTGCCTGAGCAGTGCAACATCTTTGGAGTACAACCCGGAGTATTCAATGGAGACATTGCGAAGTGGAGCCGTTTCCTCGGCCTTAAGATCGGTCAGGGATCGATTCACCAAATAGGAGAGCCAAGCTCGATGGTACTTCTTGGCTTCGAAGTAGCTATCCGTCATCCAAGGATCGAGGTTGCCCGAGATGACCAAACTCCTTGGACTAAGTCCTTTAGATACTCGCGTCACATACTGATAATTCGGATCGAGATACTGCAAAGCCGCACTGGTGGATAGTAATTTCAACACCGATGCTGGTTTTCGAAGAGATGTGGCATCAGTCTGGAAGACGATCTCGCCAGTAGTGCGATCGATCAGGATCATTGAGGGGCCAGCCAGGCTGGTTGAGGATGAAATCTGCGCAAAGACACGCGATATATCTGCCACTGGAATGGGTGGAGTTGCCATCGCCGAGGGGGCAGCAAGAACTAATGCCAAACTCATTGGCACTAGTAATCTGCGCAGATATTTCATACCGTCGTTACAAGAAAATCGCTATGAGAATGTTGGCGGTGGTCAATCCCAGCAACGCGACCCATATGGAATTCTTGACCGAAGGTTTTTTGAAATTGCGGTAAACGAGAGCCAAGATCACTAGCAGGATGACGAATTTCGTTCCCACCCAGGCGTTGTTGAGGAGTGGCCACTTTTCTGGGTTCTGGTCGTGGAGCGGAGTCCGGATCCCCACCATGACTAAACCAGCGACAAGAGCGGTGAGAGATGCATGGAAGACCCCGGGATTAATACGTCGCGGTGATTTTCTTGCCTGCATCAAGAGAAGGGCCATGATTCCAATGACCGAAAGAATGTGTACAAGTAGGGCGATATCGTTAACCCAAGCCAGACCTGTCATGAATTTCCCTTCACGAATGTAGATAGCGTTTCTAATCTATTCAGTTTAGAGTGCACTTTATGCTTCCACCCGCAACTATTGGGCCAGGTGAATTCTTCCCTGTAGTAGGCGTTGGTCCGCACCCCAAGCCATGGCCAGATGGTAACCAATTTGATCCTGAATTGCTCGAACTGGGCGACCGTCGAAATGTCCTTGATCATTACAGGTACTGGAAGGTCGAGGCGATCGTCGCCGACCTCAACACCAAGCGGCACAAACTCCAGATCGCGATTGAGAACTGGCAACATGACCTAAATATCGGCTCGATCGTTCGGACTGCCAACGCATTCAACGTTAATGCAGTTCACATAGTCGGCAAACGCGATTGGAATCGGCGCGGTGCCATGGTGACCGATCGATATCTCACCGTAATCCATCACCCTACGGTCGAGGATTTCCGTCTGTGGGCTAAGGCGAATTCAATTCCCATCATCGGCATCGACAATGTCCCAGGATCATTGCCTCTGGAAAGTTCAGAACTTCCTGAGGAATGCGTCCTTCTTTTCGGACAGGAAGGGGCGGGAATGTCGGAAGAGGCAATCCAGGCGTGCACCGTCCTCTATGCCATCGCGCAATACGGCTCCACCAGATCGATGAATGCCTCAGCGGCGGGCGCCATCGCCATGTACCACTGGGCACTGCAGCACCTTCCGCGATAGGAGAGCGATTCATGAAGTTCGGTTGGCTTAGCAGGAACCTCATGCTGCTAACCGTTGTCTCACTTGCGCAAGATGCGGCCAGTGAACTTCTTTACCCTCTGCTTCCCATACTTCTGACTGGCGTAATAGGTGCGGCCCCATTAGCTCTCGGATTAATTGAGGGATGCGCAGAGGCGGCAGCCGGATTTACAAAATTGTATTCCGGCAAAGCAAGCGATCGTCTGGGACGCAAACCATTTGTAGTGGGCGGCTATTCTGTTGCAGGCATCGGAAAAGTGTTTGTGGTGACGGCAACTGCGTGGCCACTTTTCTTTTTCGGACGAATCATTGATCGAGTTGGCAAAGGCTTACGTAGTACTCCGCGAGATGCGCTCATCCACGATTCAGTGCCACCGGAACATTTAGGTAAGGCTTTTGGTTTTCATCGCGCGGGAGACAATTTAGGCGCTGTGATCGGCCCGCTTCTCGCACTTGGTGGTCTCTCTCTTCTTAACGGGGATGTCCGCAAGGTCGCTATGTGGGCCCTCATTCCCGCCGTCATCTCTGCGGTGTTCACCTTCTTCGTCAAGGACAAGACACGTGCGCAGATACGGCAAGAAGAACCGAAACCTCCAGCCGGTCCGCTGCCGGCCAAACTTAAGCGAGCCATCTCAGTACTGGTCCTGATTCAACTTACTAACATTCCTGATGCACTCTTACTTCTGCGATTGCATGACATTGGATTTAGCACCAGTGGCGTGGTGCTTGCATATGTCTTGTTCAGTGCAGTGACTGTCGTGTTCGCGTTTCCCGCCGGATATCTCGCCGACAGATTCTCACCGCATGCAATTTACTCAATCGGTCTAGTCGCCTTTGCAATTGCATACTTCACCCTTGGGTACACCGGCAATCACACGATCGCAATCTTGGCGCTGGCGCTCTATGGAATCTTCCCAGCACTCACCGATGGAGTAGGAAAAGCATGGATCGGCAGTCTGAGCGAGGAGAACCACAGGGGCAAGGCGCAAGGCGCCTACCAAGCCTCTATGAATTTCGCGGTCATGGCCGCCGGTTTCTGGGGCGGTGCTTTTTGGACCAATAAAGGGCACGAATGGCCCCTTATGGTCGCAGCAGTTGGTGCTCTTCTAGGCTCCGTCGCCCTGATCGTTGAGAACATCAGAGACCGTCGCTAGGCGGCGCATAATCTCGTTAGCCTCATCGATTCTTCCGTGAGCCCTCATGACGCTCGCCATTCGAGTCTCAACGTCGACAATCAATTCGAAATCTTTCGGATCGTCATCGGTGGCGGTTTGGAGAACTTGCTCGAGAGTATTTAGCCCTTCATCAAAACGACCGAGCAGCATCTGTGCCTTGCCATATTCGAAAAGTGCGATGGTCTCGCGGCGATGGTCATGAGCAGTCTCAAAAACATCAATGGCTTTGCGAGCGGTCTCAAGGGCAATCTCTCCATTGCCCAATTCGACATGACTTGCGGCAATCTTCTGATCGCAACGAGCCACGTGAATGACCTCGCGATTCTTCTTGAACAACGCACGTGCTTCAGTGAAACTACCGATAGCCGAAGAGAAATCTCCTAATTCGCGGAAAGCGCATCCGATGAGATGGAGATCGTTGGCAGCACCAATCTCATTGCCATCGAGGAGATGCTCCTGCGCGCACTCCTGCATCGTGTCTATGACCTTCTGAAAATTCTTGGACGAGTACCACCACTCACCTAACGTGCAGGCAAGTTCGAGGGCAATCGGCGATTTGTTCTGCCGGAGAATATCCACCGCTTTGCTCATGGCAGTAGCAGCCTCGTCCATGCGCTTCAACTGATTGAGGTTGTAGCCGATTGCAGAATACGCCTGCGCAAGTCCCTCACTCGAGGCACTTGTTCCCAGACCTGAATAGATGTCACATGCGGTCTCGGCTAAAGCGAGCGCCTCGTCGTATTGGCCTCTGGCGTAAATGCGGGCGCTGAGTTCGTAATACGTGCTGGCTCGTTCGGCCCCTTCAACCTCAGGAATGCGATCCCAGAGCATCTCTTCGGTAATCAGTTCGTCTTGACCTGCTTCGTCGTCGTCGCTCATATCAGCCTCCTCATTACTAAACTCTATACTCGGGAACCAAAAGGGGGGGCGATATCCGAATGAACAGGCTCGAAGGCTCGCGATGGAAAGTTGTTCTGGCGGCGAGAATTCTCCTGCTATTGGGCGCTGTCGGCCTAGCCTCAACGGCTTCTCGGTCCTTTCACAGAAAGATGCGCCTTTTTGAGTCGACTCTCCCACGCGGTGTTCTCGACCTTGCCACTGCCGCAGCCATCATCGTCGGTGTCCTTCTTATTGTCCTTTCCTTCGCTCTGGCCAGACGTAACCACGCAGCCTTCCTCCTGACAGAACTCTTGTTACTCGTCAGCCTCGCTCTTTCCATCGTAAAAGGCCTTGATTACATCCAAGGTCTGGGATCGCTGGCGATGTTCGTCGCGCTCTTCTTGATTCGCGAGGAGTTTTATGCAAAACCAGTTAGGCGAGTCGTCACGCGAGCACTCCTCGTTTTTGGACAACTGGCGCTCCTAAGTTTTGCAATTGGCATTGCGTTGATCCTTGCGCCAGATCGACTCTTCGGCGGCGAGGTTTCATTTCCCAAAATGCTGCTCACAGTAATTCACGGGTTGGTCGGAATCGCCGGGCCAGTCCGCTTCATCAGCCACCGCGAACAGGACATATTCGATTACTCGATGGCTGGGCTTGGCCTCATTACCGTCATTGCCCCAATTCTGACCCTGCTGCAACCCAGCCCACCGAAGCCCCGCATGACCCAGGAAGACGAAAACGGTTTGCGTAGGCTTCTTTCCGAATTCGGTGATCGGGATTCAGTCGGCTACTTCGCACTGCGCGAAGACAAGAGTGTAATTTGGTCGAATACCCGCAAGGCTGCAATTACGTATCGAGTTGTCGCTGGTTGCGCATTGGCCAGTGGGGATCCAATTGGAAACCCGGATGCGTGGCCTCAAGCAATGGCCGCCTTCATGGATCTCTGCGCCAAGAATGGTTGGACTCCCGTTGCCGTTGGATGCAGCGAAGAGGCCGGCGAGATTTGGGTACGAGAGACTGACATGACGGCCCTTGAAATCGGTGACGAAGCCGTGGTTCACGTCGACGAGTACGACCCAGACAATCCGCGCTATCGCAATGTTCGACAATCTGTCCGGCGAATTCTCAAACAGAACTACACCACTGAGATCTTCCGCACCTCTGAAATGACCAAGGAAATGCGCCTTCTCTTGACCGAGGATTCCAAGCGATGGCGAGGAGCGGCAACCGAGCGCGGTTTCATGATGGGGCTGGGACGAATTGCCGACGACGACGAACCTGATCTACTTATCGTCACAGCTAAGAAAGACGGGCAGGTCATGGCCCTGTTGCAGTATGTCCCCTGGGGTCCGAAGGGGCTCTCCCTCGATCTGATGAGGCGCTCTCCGCAAGCCGATTCAGGGGTAAACGAGTTGATGATTGATGCGACGATTCGTTACGCGCGCGAAAAGGGAATCACGCGCATCTCACTGAATTTCGCGGCCTTTAGGTCTGTCTTCGAGCGTGGCGCTCAACTTGGTGCCGGACCCATCATTCGTTCTTGGCGAGGAATCCTTCTCTTTCTTTCACGATGGCTACAGATGGAGACATTGTTCCGTTTCAACTCGAAATTCCGCCCTGAATGGGTTCCTCGTTATGTCATGTTCAGAAAGAACTCAGACCTTCCCAAGATCGGATTGGCGACAATGCGTGCGGAGGCCTTCATTGGATCTCGCACGACAGAGACGAGAAAAGCCACCTCGCTTGGATAACCAAGAGGTGGCCTTCTCGTGACTCTCATGCAATATTCGTAATTTACTTCTTCTTGATAACGATCGCGCTCTTCTTCTTCGAAGAGTTCTTGTGTGTCTTCTTCACGTGCTTCTTCGCAGTTTTTACCGCTTCAGCTTTCTGAGTAGTTGAGGTCTCAGCCGACTCGTGCTTTGCGGTGCCTTCAGGTGCTGCAGTTGGCTTGGTGATTGTTGGGGCCTTGGTTGCAGCACTTGCTGCTGCAGTTCCACCAAGAACCATTCCGCCCGCGACGATTACGCTAACTAGAACTTTTTTCACATGAACTCCTTGAAAGAAAAGTGGTGACTACCGAATTAGTCACCGAGGTATCGAACTCGCGAATACTCGCAAAAAGATTTGAAATTTACGTGAGAAACTCGACGTCTCACCTGAGAATAGGTATAGAGAAATTCCTACCGAGAAATCTTCGTTGAGAGCCAGTCGAGGATTCTCGGCAGCTGACTCTTCCATACCTTCGTACTGTGCCCGCCGTGTTGATCAATGAGCTGATCGATCACGAGGTTGGGATTATTCACTTTCTCCATCGAAGCAATAGCCGCCATAACCCCTGGGTCCTGGCTAGTCCCCACCAGAAGCATGTGAGAGGGCAATGTCAGGGCCTTGGCAAGAAGGATCGGATTGTTCGCATCTCGAAGGGTCGTGGATCCACCAAATAGTTTGGTCTGGGTCGGATAGAAATATCCTGCAATCGGAACTGCGACGCTGAACTGCGAACTATGGCTCAGCATCACCTTGGCGGCACAGAATCCTCCCGTCGAATATCCAACAATTCCCCAATCCTTCCGATCCTGACTGGCAGCAAGCCCGTTCATGACTGCGTTTGGTACGTCTTCACCAAGCCAGGTGTTCACCAGCGGCCCGCCGGGAATATCGGTGCATTCGGTGTCACGCGTTGCAGGAATGCTCATGGTCGGCAAGACGATAAGGAAGTCATGCGCATAACCAGTAGAAATCTCGTGCCTGAGTATCTTCACCAAGTCCAAGGCATGGAACCAGGTTGTCGGAACTCCGGGATATCCAGGAAGTAAAACGAGTACTGGCCACTTCTTTGCAGGATCCACTCCATACGTCGGAGGCAAGTAAACGTAGACCGGTGCGGTCACTCCACTCTTGGCACCCTTCAAGACAAAGGAGAATTTCCCGCCCTGACTTCGAAAACCGGGGGCAAGCCGGGTATTTCGAACGTAGATGTCGAGAGGTGAAGTGCTCTCTCCTTGTATCTGTGTAATGGGCGATTTATAGGCATCGTAATTGCCGAATAAATCGTTCCAGTTGGCAAAGAAGACCATGGACCTGTTGATGCCGACGAAGAAGGTGGTTACGACCAACAATTGCGCAATCACAAGAACCGCAAAACGCTGGGAGTGCTTCACCGGTGTCTTGCCAGGAAATTTGTGCCAGAAGGCGATCAACGCCGCGTTAATGAGAACGCAGATGACGATCAGCGTTACGAATAGTGGAAGTCCCGTAAGCGACATAATGCGCTCAAATCCTCTGCAGCGCGGACATTTTTGTCCGTGCCTGGATATCGATAATTGCGGGACGCCAGATACCTAAAGGTCCCCTAGAAAGCCCTTTCAAAATCTCTTCAGTGATTAGGTGGGCATCATTCTTGGTGTCTTTGGAGATCTGCGGATGCCACGGGCAAATGTCATCAATTGCGCAGGTCCACCCATTAGTTGAAATATCTATGACACCCGCATTCTTCGCGTTGGTGTAATACGTCGCCATAATCGTCACGGCCTTTCCATGAAAATCAATGGCCGAATCAGCCAACACTTCTACTGCTGGTCCCACTGAATACAGTGGCGAATCTACCTCACGACCGACAATGCTCTTAAGAACAGCCGGATGTGTCATGGTGGTGAATGGCCAACGATCCGGGTGCGGGATCGTGTAGTCGGCACTGACGCCGAGTCCCACGTACTGTGCGCCCAAAATCTTCGCCTCAGGTTGGGAGATCGGATACTGCCGCCATCCAGTCGTGGCAAGTACCGGGTCATTCCGATTTGGATCGGCCACGGATGATCGCCACATCACCAACTCGCGGTTGTTTGCTTGGAGTCGCGGGTGAGCATAGGCAGCGTTGCCGCCCAAAGAGACGAGATTGATTCCGGCATCGACAGCAGCTTGGACCGCGGTTCTCATTTTGACCGTCCAATACTCGCTGTGCCCGCCAAAAAGTATGGATCTGGTGGTCCTTATGGATGGGACTCCGCCGTCCAGTTCGAGATCGGTTATGTAATTCATGTCCAAACCAAGTTGTTCGGCGATTTTAATTATTGGGTACTCCATATACCGGAACTGCCCAGAGCCATCGCCGTCATAGGGCCGGTTGAAAGAAACCACAGTCGCACGAGTTCCGCGAGTCATGTTGGGGCCTTTGTAGAGCGAGTAACCGCCCCATTGGTTGTACGCCTGCCATGTGAGTACAGAGGAAACCAATGTAATTGCACTTTTTATGTTGGGATCCACAATCGTAAGAGGGACGAATGAAGAGTCAGGCCCCTTGTCATCAAGTCTTAAAAGATACTGCCCTGGGATAGTTGCCTGATTTATTTTGAGATACCACGCCGCGGGCCAATTCGTTGTGGCCGTTGACGTTGGCGGCTTGGTAATAGTTGCCTTGGTTCCGGCTTTCACCGCAGGGATCGTTGTAGACGTTATGAGACGTGCACCTGCGCCACCGTAATATCCCATCCGGTAGATCTTGATAGTGACCGGTCGACCGTTGCCCGTTATATGCAGTCCAATTTGGTCTCCGCACGTACCGCTTGGCCGATCAATCCATCCCTCAACAGATTTCTTAGTGCCCTTGCCCCACGGAGGTGTCACACCCTTCTCGCTCGACATGTAGTCGCCGCTGTACTCGGGAGGTATCCCATTCGCCCAATTCGAATTTCCAACTTTGGAATTCTCTCGCGCGACCCACCCCGTGCTCGTGTCCCACTTACACGGATTCACTTGTGTCGCGCTTTGCAAGGCAAACGCAGAAGGTAGAAAGAGAACAGAAGAACTCAAAGCAATGGCAACACTCGCGCTTCTTACTTTGGCAGGCAGCCGGCGGTGCATGCATTACTCCAATGTGAATTCCTTGAAACTTAATCTACCGCTTGTGCTTGTGTAACATTCGGGCGAGTGCCTGCCCTCGTTTAGTTGCGGAACGGAGCGAAAGAACTTTATCCCGCTTAGGAATATCAATGATCGCGGGACGCCACAGTCCCAACGGTCCTTTCACGATTCCCTTGAGGATCTCCTCTGTTACCAATTCCACATCCACCTGCGTCTGCTCGAAATGTGCGGGGAACCATGGGCAGACTGCATTGATTGCACAAACCCAGCCATTCGTTGCAATATCGAGAATGCCGGCATTCTTTGAATTGGTGTAATAGGTGGCCATCGATGTAATCGGTTGTCCATGCAATTTGATTTCGGCCCACGCCAAGTCTTCTACAGCTGGGCCTACCGAATACAAAGGCGAATCAACTTCTCGACCAACAACACCGTGCAGAATTGCCGGATGCTTCATTACGGAGAAAGGCCAACGAAGTGGGTGGGCGATGGTGTAGTCGCCATTAACGCCCAGCCCTACGTATTGAGATCCCAAGAGTAGAGACTCTGGATTATCAATCGGCGAACTCCGCCAACGCGTTGTGGCGAGAATTGGATTCCGGCGGTTGGGATCATTGGCTGCGCCTCGCCACATGACAAGTTGGCGGTCGTCTGCTTGCAGACGCGGCCGGTTGTACCCCGCGTTGCCGCCAAAAGAGATCAGATTGATTCCTCGTGCTACCGCAGAGTCCAGAGCAACTCGCATCTCCGTGGTCCAGTACTCACTATGCCCGCCAAAAACTATGGACTTAGTGTTCTCTAAAGATGAGACGTTCTTGGCCAACTCAATGTCGGTTATGTAGTTCAGATCGATTCCCAATTTTTCAGCAAGTTTCACGATCGGAAATTCCATATAGCGAAATTGGCCCGAACCGTCTCCATCGTATGGTCGGTTAAACGAAACGACCATCGCCCGCGTTCGACGTGATCGATCGGGACCTTTGTACAATGAGTATCCGCCCCATTCGTTGTACGCTTGCCACGTAAGAACGGATGAAACGAATGTGACAGGGGCTTTGCTCTCCGGGTTTGTCACCATCAGCGGTACGAAATTTGAGTCACCATATTTATCATCGAGGCGAACCAAATATTGCCCTGGCAAAGTTTGGCGTGTGACGACAAAATCCCATGCCACTGGCCAGTCAGCAGTTAGAAGAGATTCCGGCCGTTTGGAAGGCGCGCTGGCCGAATAATGCGCGATGGATTTAGTGACCGTCTCCTGAATGAGTCGGGCACCGACCCCGCCGTAGTAGCCCATGCGATAGACCTTGATCGTTACTGGCGCGCCGTTTCCTGAAATATGCAGTCCAACGCTCTGATCGCATGTGGCACTCGGAGAGGAGAACCAACCCTCTGGTCCGCTCGTCGTCGGCGCCAGCCATGAAGAGAGAGGACCACCTTTCCTTTTCTTCAGCTCCTTGCCCGCGAAATCTCCGGCGTACTGAATCGGGATTCCGCGGTTCCACTCGGGATCACCAGCTTTGGCGTTTTCACGAGCAACCCACCCCGTCGCGGTATCCCAACCGCAGGGGGAGGTGAGGTTCGAAGAGGCGAATGCTGCAGGCAGGCCAGTAAGAAGAAGGAGGGAAAGGGTCGCAAAAATACCGATTGGGCGTGTAGCAGCGCGGAACATCCAACTCCTCTAGAAAATATCCTCGCTCGGGGGCATTAAGCGTGCGCTTAGGATAGGGGGATATTCCTCAATCCACGCTGAGGACGGGGTGGGTGCCCGCCGAGAGTTCCATTTCGGGTGGACATCAATAAGTGCTAGCCCCTACGCTCTTCTTGCAAACGATTCGCATCTAGACTGGGAGGACCGATGAACATTCTCGTCAGTCAGAAGCCCGGCACTCCCTTGCGCCAGCGGCTCTCCCCTGACGAATGGCGTCGCTTGTATGCCATGTTTGGATTCATCGCCTTTCTCCATATTGCCGGGGCGGTCTTGATGTTTGCCGCTACCCATGGCCACTACAAACTTTCCGACGGATCACTTTTTGGATGGGGCACAGCCGCGTTGGCTTATACCTTGGGAATGCGCCACGCCTTCGACGCTGATCACATCTCGGCGATCGACAACACCACTCGAAAACTCATGAGCGAAGGCAAGCGTCCTCTCGCCGTGGGATTCTTCTTCTCATTGGGTCACTCCTCAGTCGTTGCGTCTTTGGCAATCTTGCTTAACTTCGGAATCAAAGCACTGGGCGCTCAACTTAAGGACCAAAACTCCTCATTGCACCACTACACGGGACTTATCGGCACGACCATCAGCGGGACATTCCTGATGTTGATCGCAATTCTTAACTTGATAATTCTTGTCTCTATCGTTCGAGTCTTCATTGACATGCGCAAGGGAATGTACAACGAAGAGGAGTTGGAGAAGCACCTCAACTCGCGTGGATTTTTGATGCGCTTCTTCGGCCCGATAGCCCGACGGATTGATGCAAGTTGGAAGATGTATCCACTTGGGATCCTCTTCGGACTCGGCTTTGATACTGCAACTGAGATTGGGCTACTTGTCCTAGCGGGATCTTCTGTCATCGCAGGGCTTCCATGGTGGGCAATACTTTCGCTACCGCTCTTCTTTGCAGGTGGAATGAGTTTGCTAGACACCATCGACGGATCATTCATGAACTTTGCATATGGTTGGGCGTTCTCCAAACCAGTTCGCAAGGTATACTACAACATTGTCATCACTGGACTCTCAGTGTCCGTCGCGCTATTTGTCGGCGGACTAGAAGTTACGCAAGTGATCGCAAAGCAACTCAACCTCACGGGCGGTTTCTGGGGGTACGCCGCGAAATTCAACTTGAACTCTGCTGGCTACATAATCGTGGGGCTCTTCGCCGTTGTCTGGATTGTTGCCCTTGCGCTATGGCGTTTCGGAAAGATTGAAGAGCGCTGGCATGACCGGGCGCATGCAGCGCAGCTCATGCGCGGGGAAGACTCGGACCACACCAAGGCAGGTATCGAATTAGGCCCGATCCGCGAGGCTTTTAAGCTCGACTGATCTTGATCCGTCCTTGGCTAACCGCGGCGCCAAGTAGAACAATCAAGCCTCCAATCGGCTCATTCCACGTGACTGGCTCGCTTAAGAAGATGACACCTACGATCACGGCCACAACGGGAGTCACATAAGTTACCGAACTGGCTATCGCGCTACCTGCGGCGGTGAGAATTTGAAAGTTCCAAATGTAGGCATACCCGGTACCTAATATCCCAAGGGCCAACATCGCCGCTATCGGTCCCACTGTGTAGTGATCCCTGGAGATGCCGTTGAATAGAAAGAACGGCAGGAGTGTGATTGCGGCAAGGGAAACCTGAGTGGTCGCCATCGCCTCCGGCTTCAACTTATATGGGAGTACATATCTCCTCGAGTAGGGAAACGAGAAGCCGTAACAAGTGACGGCTGCAAGCAGCGCAAGGATCGCCTCGATCGGATTTGCACCCAAACCGCGCCATGCACCCAGAACAGTCAGCACACCAGCAAATCCAATGAAGAGGCCAATCACCTGATATCGCTTGGGCCGCTCCTCGCGAAAGAGCGTCATCATGACGAGCAGGGTCATCAGCGGTGTGACAGCGTTGATGATGCCAGCCAGAATCGAGGTGACTTTCGTTTCGGCAAGACCGAAGAG
>DASXUM010000009.1:0-6012 GCA_036504835.1 Candidatus Nanopelagicaceae bacterium | reverse complement strand
GCGCAAGAACTCCAGGCCAAGACCCTTGCCCTGACTGGCCCCTGGAATAAGTCCTGGAACATCGGCGACAGTAAATCGGGTCTCCCCTGCCTGCACGACCCCGAGGTTCGGGATCAATGTGGTGAAGGGATAGTCGGCGATTTTGGGACGGGCCGCCGAAATCGCGGCAATAAGAGAGGACTTGCCGGCACTCGGGTATCCCACAAGTGCGATGTCGGCAACGCTCTTGAGTTCGAGAATAAGGGTGCGCTCTTCGCCGGGCTCGCCTAGAAGTGCGAAGCCGGGTGCACGTCGCTTGGATGAAGCAAGGGCCAGGTTGCCGAGGCCGCCATGTCCGCCTTGGGCGGCGATGAAGACGGTGCCGTTGCCGACGAGGTCAGCGATCTGGTTGCCGTCCTTGTCGTACACGACGGTTCCGTTGGGGACTTTGAGAATGAGGTCCTCACCAGCGGGTCCGTCTTTGCGGTCGCCGTAACCGGCCCGACCGGAAGTCGCTTTGCGGTGAGGAGAATGGTGATAATCAAGAAGGGTGGTCACGTTAGGGTCAACGATGAGCTTGATGTCGCCCCCGCGTCCGCCGTTGCCGCCATCTGGTCCGCCAAGGGGCTTGAACTTCTCGCGGTGCACGGAGACGCAACCGTCCCCGCCTTTGCCGGCCATGGCATAGAGCGTCACGCGATCAACAAATGTCGTCATATCCGCCCCTCTGCCTAATTCAAAAATGGATTGTAAAAATAAAAGAGCGGGTCCGCATGCACGGCCCGCTCATTTATGAGAACCGAGATCTAGGCGACTGGGACCACATTTACAACGCGACGACCGCGCGCGCGACCGAATTCGACTGCGCCTGCAGCCAGTGCGAAGAGAGTGTCATCCTTGCCACGTCCTACGTTGGTGCCTGGGTGGAAGTGGGTGCCACGTTGACGGACGAGGATCTCGCCGTTCTTGACTACCTGTCCGCCGAAGCGCTTAATTCCGAGGTACTGCGCATTGGAGTCGCGACCGTTACGTGTCGATGAAACGCCTTTTTTACTTGCCATCTCTCAACTCCTTAGTTAATGCCGTTGATGGCGGTGATAAGAACACGAGTGTTCTTGGAACGATGGCCCTGACGACGGCGGTAGCCGGTCTTGTTCTTGTATCGAAGAATGTGGATCTTCTCGCCCTTGGTCTCATCTACAACCTCGGCGGTTACTTTCACGCCTGAGAGGACCTTGGCGTCAGTGGTGACTTTGGCACCATCGACTACGAGGATTGCTGGAAATGTTACGGTCGAACCTGCTGCCGCGTCGATACGATCGACGGTGACAGTGTCTCCGACGGCGACCTTCTCTTGGCGGCCACCCGCCTTCACAATTGCGTACACGTAACCAACTCCAGTTCTTTAACAAAGCTTATGGGCACGAAAATCTCCACCAAGCAGGGCCTAAGGGTACGGAAGTAAGACCCTCTGGGTCAAACTGAGCCCCTTTTTTGGCCCTTTTTCTAGGCTCCCGGTGTAATCACCCCAGTACTCGCTGCCCTTCGGCGACGACGGCCCTTTGCAGGCTCTGGGGTAACAAGAGTGGGAGGTTCGATTTCCTCGGCAGGGGTGTAATCCTCGCCAGAATCAACTTCACTCGGTTCAATATCGTGTTCGATGGCCTCGGCCACCTCCATGGGAGGCAGATCAGCAGCCACGGGCTCCTCATGGAGATCGTGCTCAATGGCCTCTTGCGGCTTCATCATCTCGTCAAATGGCATCGATGGCTTCGGTTTCACAGGGTCGGTATGGATGTGAATTCCACGTCCACCACAACTCTCGCACGTCGTGGAGAAAGCTTCAATAAGCCCCTGTCCGACGCGCTTACGCGTCATCTGAACAAGCCCAAGAGAGGTAACTTCGGCAACCTGGTGCTTGGTGCGATCGCGGCCCAGACATTCAACGAGACGACGCAGAACTTGTTCACGGTTGGACTCGAGAATCATGTCGATGAAGTCGATGACAATAATTCCGCCGAGGTCGCGCAGACGAAGTTGGCGGGCAATTTCTTCTGCGGCTTCCAAGTTGTTCTTGGTGACAGTCTCTTCGAGGTTGCCGCCCTTGCCGATGAACTTTCCGGTGTTGACGTCGATGACGACCATTGCTTCGGTGCGATCGATGACAAGTGATCCACCAGATGGCAGGTACACCTTGCGATCGAAGGCTTTCGACAGTTGCTCGTCTACGCGGTAGTTGGCAAAGAGATCGCCAGGACCGGTGAACTTCTCAATCTTGGAAGTGAGCTCTGGTGCGATGAATCCCAAGTAATTATGGATGTCTTCCCAAGCCTCGTTGCCTTGGATGGTGAGCTTGCGGAAATCCTCATTGAAGATATCGCGGATAACGCGGACTGCGAGATCTGGTTCTGAATAAAGCAGTGCTGGCGCATGGAAATTCGGGTTCTCGGATTTTGCGACGATGTCTTCCCATTGGGCTTTCAATCGTGCGACATCTGCTTCGATCTCTGCATCGCTAGCACCTTCTGCTGCGGTCCGGACAATCACGCCGGCCTCGTCCGGAACAAGGGCTTTGAGAATCGTCTTCAAACGGATGCGCTCTGGCTCGGGAAGTCGACGGCTGATACCGCTCATTCCGCCACCAGGAACATAAACCAAGTAACGCCCTGGCAATGAAATCTGACTTGTAAGGCGAGCGCCCTTCTGACCGATCGGATCCTTCGTCACTTGCACGAGAACCGGCTGACCTGTCTTCAAAACCATCTCAATTTTGCGCGGCTGCGAATCAGAAATTCCTGCGGCATCCCAATTCACTTCTGCTGCATACAGAACTGCGTTGCGCCCCTTGCCGATATCGACGAAGGCTGCTTCCATGCTTGGCAGAACATTCTGAACCCGGCCCAAATAAACGTTGCCGACGTAGGAAATATTGCTGTGGCGGTTGACGTAGTGCTCGACCATCACCTTGTCTTCAATGACGCAAATCTGCGTGCGATCTCCGATTTGGCGGACCAACATCTCGCGATCAACATTCTCGCGACGTGCTAGGAATTCGCTTTCGGTGATGATGGTGCCGCGCTTGCGGAACTGCTCGCGGTATTCAGAACGTGGCTCACGAGTGCGACGAGGTTGCCTTCTGGCATCTCCGCGGGCGGGACGTTCGCGAGGTTCGCGGGGCTCTCTGGCCTCGCGCACTTTGACGACGGTGACTACGCCGTCTTCTTCGACGGTCTCCCCTGGAACAACTCCGTCTGCGGTGGATCGACGGCGACGACGTCGGTGCGTTGCGGCCTTGGAGGCGTCATCGCCTTCGGCGGCGGCTTCGACATGCTCGCCCTCAACCTCTGATGGCCGGCGACGACCGCGCCCACCACGCCTGCGGCGGCGGCCACGGCTGTCGGTGTCTCCTCCAGCGGCCTCAGCCACGGGTTCGGCAACAATCTCGGATGGGACCTTCTTGCGAGAGGTCGACTTCTTGGCAACTACTTCCCCACCTGCCTCGACTGCTTCAGCCTTGGCCGCACGGGGGGCACGGACCGGCTTCACGTCGGTGACGGCAGCTGCCTGAAAAATCGGCACCGGAATGGCCGGTGCGCTCTTCTTGGAAGGGGCCTTTTTCGGCGTGGATTCGCCCGATTCGGGGGTTATTTCAGAAACTTTCTTAGCCGCACGCTTGCGCGGCGTCTTTGGCTCAATAGCCATGGCACCAAATCCTCTATGCGTTCAAAAAACGCGCTCTGGCTCGCAGTAACGAGCAAATCTTTGTTGAGTTCGCACTTGCTATGCCTCTGGGGCATTAACCGCGATGTAATCGCGAGCCGCGCTGAACTTTGGTCTAAGTATGGCAGAGGAAGCCCCTAATACCCAATAACCCCCCAAACCACGGGAGGTTGTGCCGCTTTTACCCCCTCTGGCGGGAGTAGACGTTCTGTAGGAGGCCGATTCCGATCAGATTGGCGAACATACTCGATCCACCGTAGGAGACAAATGGCAGAGGTACCCCGGTCATCGGCATCATCCCCATCGTCATGCCGATATTTTCAAAGGCCTGAAAGGCAAACCATGCGATCACGCCCGTGCAGACGAGACGACCAAACAAATCCTGCGATTTGCGCGCTATTCGGAAGGAGCGCCAGAGAATGATCAAGAACAAGAACAAGATCAGCGAACTGCCGAGGAATCCGAGTTCTTCACCTGCAACCGTGAAAATAAAGTCTGTCTGCTGTTCGGGAACGAAGCGACCGTTGGTCTGCGGGCCTTTGAATAATCCCTTGCCGACCAATCCGCCAGAACCGACCGTGATGCGCGATTGTCGCAACTGATATCCGCTCAGTTGCGGATCAGCAGATGGATTGACGAACGACTGCAGTCGCTTCACCTGATAGTCACTGAGCACATGCGCTTTAACCGCGACAAAGCCTCCGAGCATTGCGACAAGCAAGAGACCGACTACCCATCGCGATGGCGCACCTGACACGGCAACGATGGTGACGACGGATGCGCTGATGATGATGACGGTTCCCATGTCAGGTTGAAGGAGGATCAAGATGATAGGAATTGCCGCGATTGCCAGCGCACGTGCCACATCTTTATGGGTGGGCTCTTCGCGATCATGCACCCGCTCTGACAACACCATGGATATTCCAACGATGATGGAGATCTTGGCCAACTCGGCCGGTTGAATCTGGAAACCTCCGGGCAGCGAAATCCAAGCGCGCGCACCGTTGACGGTACTACCCACACCTGGGATAAGAACCGCGATCAAACCAAGGACGCCGGCGCCCCAGAGCACTGGCGTGTAAGCACGGAGCAACCGATAGTCAATGACAGTTGTACTGAACGCCAGAAGTGCGCCAATGACGATGTTAATGATGTGCCGCTTGAGGTAATACTGAGGATCTCGGCCCATCTCTGCGTACCAAGATTTGGTCGCGGCGTAGACGAGAAGAGTCCCAATAAGAAGGAGGAGTGCAACCGCAATCGTGAGAACCGGATCAAATCCGCGCTTGGTTGCGACGCGTCGCTTACGGCGAATCGTATTTGCGGTCATGGGGTCGTGGTCACTTTCATGGTGGGCGAAATCCTCGGCAACTTAGTCGGAGGTCCGGCAGGGAAGAGAGCCTTTCCTGGCACGACCTTATTGCCAACGACGCCAAAGAGGGTCTCGTAAATATGACGAACTCCCACAGCGCTGATATCTGAACCAAATCCGCCCTGGCTCACCATCATCACGACCGCGTAGCGTGGTTTCTCACTCGGGCCAAATGAGGCGAACCAGGACGTATTTCCTTTTTTCGTCCCGTTGGCGTTGAGACCGAAGACTTCGGCGGTTCCGGTCTTGCCACTGACCGCAACCGGAAATCCGCTGAATGTGTAAGCAGCCGTACCGCTAATCACCACTTGGCGGAGCGCGCCCTGCAAGAAGGTCAATGTAGATTTCTTCGCGGGAAGTTTTCCAATAACTTTCGGTGCAAAACGGGCCAATACCTTGCCATCGGTTGTTTCCACTGCCTCGCCAACGGTGGGCTGCCAGATGCTCCCGCCATTGGCAATGGCGGCGTACATCTGAGCGAGTTTGAGTGGTGTGATGACGGTGTCACCCTGACCGATGGCGAAGTTGACCGCGTCACCTCCACGAATCTTGTCGCCGTCGACGCAGTTCTCCTTTGCCAGAGCTACAAGGAAAGCGGTCTGCTGTTTCTTCGGAGCGCGAGTTGTGTAGTTGCAGAAGTAATCCTTGTTCTGTTTGTACCACTCGAGTCGCCAGGCGCGGTCTGCCAAACGTCCGCTTGATTCAGCGGGAAGGTCGATCCCTGTCTTCTTCCCGATCTGGAAACCGCGTGCAGCCGAGAAGAAGTAGTCATGCGCATTCTTCTTGGGAGAAAGGCCACCGTCTCTTAGCCACTCATCAAATGCAATTCGATACCAGATGGTGTCACACGAGACAGCGATGGCGTCGCGCATCGTGATTGTTCCCTGTGCCCTGCTCTCAAAGTTATGGAACAGAGTTGTTCCCACTTGCACACTCGCGGG
>DASXUM010000008.1:0-14491 GCA_036504835.1 Candidatus Nanopelagicaceae bacterium | reverse complement strand
TTCGCTCCTAAGCGATTTTTGGGGCTCGATTGCCCCGCACAAAAAGCCTCCCCATCAATTTTGTGTGTTTCCTGCGAAAACACTCTATCGAGTATGGGATTCTTCGCGGCCGCCGAAGCCCTGTGATTCAGGAGACAGACTTCTATTGCAGGCAATAGCCAAAGCAGGGCTAGACCCCACTGCTATTAGAGACAAGGTACTGAGCCAGTTGTAGCATCAAATTGCGCGAATCTCGCTTCCATTTCCTGTTAGGGGGTGACGGTGATGGCAAACAGAGTGTTCAACAGTCAGCATCCGTCTGGTTCTTTTGGTCGGGTTTTCTTTTTCATTCTGGCCTTGCTATTAAGTGGGGTTTCGATCTCCCCATCTGTAGCGGCCTCGGTTCCGTCTGCACCGCAATATGTTGAAGCGATGGCGGGGCCAACTCAAGTGGCGATCACATGGGATGCGCCAAGCTCAACGGGAGGCGATTCACTCAACTACACCGCCCGCGTCTGGACGGTTCCACCTCCGACTTCCTCTCCCGTATTCGCTTCATGTTCCACGACTGGGTTGGGCTGCGTGATCAGTGGTTTGGTTTCGGGCACGACCTACTACGTCGACGTGGTTGCAGCCAATAGCGCGGGGACAAGTGGACCCAGCGCGATGAAACCGATATCGCCCGGAAACGCCGGCTCGCCTCCCAGCAACGTGGTGGCGTCAAGTGATAGTTCTGGGCGAGTGACAGTGAAGTGGACTCCGCCAACGTCGTTGGGCACGGGCCAGTTTGCCTGGTACACAGCTGAGGCATTTACGGGGCCAGAGTTCTCGGCCGGTTCGTACGTGAGTTACTGCACGGCAGACCCAGCCTCGGCTACAACGTGTTTCATTGCGAACCTCAAATTGGGTTCGACCTACTACGTGCAAGTTCGTACGGTTTCATCTTTAGGTTCCAGTTTCCCGTCGTCTCCGAGAGTCAGGGTTGTAGTTGGCACTGGTTCGAGTGCATCGTCAACTCCTACACCGAGTGCAAGTTCCACATCCCCGTCAGGCTCGTTAACAGCGCCCCAGTCGGTAAAAGTCCTCGCCCTATCGAAAGCGGTTAAGGTGACGTGGAAGGCGCCGAAGGTCACGAACGGTAAGAAGGTTACGTACTACAGAGTTGGGATTTACAGTAAGGCCGGAAAGTTGCTTGCGTTCACTCGGGTGAAGGCTCCGCTCTTAACGTGCACTCTCACTAAATTGAAGCCTAAAGTGGCAATCTATATTGGCGTCGTAGCCCTGTATTCGGGCGCGGAAAGTCCTAGATCCAATCTAATCGCCGCAGTTCCGAAAGCGTAGACACTCCCATGAAGGACGCGATTGTTCAGGAGATATTCTCAATTTTGGAAGCCAAGGGGCTTTCTCCTATGCGGGGCGGTGAATCAGACATCACCGTTGATTGCGAACTGCTCGACGCCAAAGTCGGTTCGGGGGAGAAGAAGATTAGATACGAAAATGCGGTTTTGGTCGATGAGGACGAGAAGACCGTCTTTCTCTACGAGAAAACCACCGAAAAGAGCAGAGGCTTCTCCTTCGGAACTAGCGGGGAGTCCTCCTTCCAATCAGGGAAGACGCTGATGCGTCATGTGAAGGGCACTGTCGTTGGCACCAACGGAGCCGTCATCACTTATGACTTCGATCTCGGCGATATTCCTAAGTCGATAAAAGAGATTGCTGAGAGAAACGGACTTAAGTTCAAAACCGTAATACGTCGTAAGAGCGCCCAGGCACACTAGGAATTGACGCGACGAAGATCTCCGCCGGTTTCAATTCCTTCAGATTCGCAGATCTTCGCGGAGATCTTCTGAGAGATGGCAAGGTCCTCATTTCCTGCTGCTATCGGATCCGTCATCTGTTCTCCTGTTGTGGCAAGACGGTGGAAGGCCGCCAACTCGACCTCGAAGGAAGGTTCGTAGGATTCGAAGGTCGAAACGTCATGAGCCAGACCTAGTCGTCGAGTGGAAATCAGTTTGGTCGGTACTCGCAGAATGTAAGGGCTGGGGAAAATAATGTGATGACCTTCTATTTCGCTCACCCATCGGATCTCCTCCTGGTACAGAGGGTATTCATCAAGGTAGAACCACCTTATGGTCACACGGACATCATCATCGGTCCGCGCGTGAATGACGAAGGACTCTGTGCGGGATTGCTTCGGCCAGCGGTCGACGAAGTCAACGCGGGATATGTGAATATCTAGCGAACGAAGAACAGAGAACTCGTGGATTATGCTGCCCAAGATAATGTCCCCGTACTCGTCTCCGAAGGCTTGAGCGGCGGCTTCGCCGAGGGCATCGACGGCAATTGTGTGCGCATCCTTCTTGAATCCTTCAATCAACTCGGGGGCAGGTCGGAAAGCCTTCACCGAAATCTCTGAGGTGGCGAGTTGGCTCTCACCGCTTGGGTGCAACACAAGTACGTCGACCGTGCGGGGACGTTTTGATCCGATCTCTTTCTTTGCGCGTACAACTGCCGGATCGTAGGTTTTCATGTAGCCAATCATTAGGTGACCACTCGACTTGCTGAGGGCTCCCTCGATCTGCTCCATTTCGCTTCTTGTGTAGGCCAATGGTTTTTCACAAAAAACGTTTAGTCCGGCTTCAAGGGCCGCCACGACTAGCTTGCAGTGCGAACCTGAATTGATTATTGCGATCGAATCGATTCGTCCAGAAGAAATCATTTCGTAAGCAGAAGAAAAGACTCCGCCTTCGGGGATGCCAAAACGTTCGGCTAGATGATTGGCAGAGGCGGTATTGAAGTCAGCAACAGCATTAACATGAAAGAGGTCACTCCTGCGGGTCAGGATAGGCAAGTGGACCGACGTGGCGACCGCGCCAGCACCTACGACACCGATTTCCAGGATCTTGCTCGACATGTTTGGCTCCTTATTGGCTACTTGTTAGAAAGTTCGTTGTTTTTTCTTCTCAATCTCAAGCGCGCGTCGTGCGGCATTGACCGAGGGTTTGTCTGATATTTCCGGAACTCCTACTTCCCAGAAAGCGCCCCCCTCGGTCCAGACGGTGGGGGCAGTCTCAATCACAATGACAACAACGCGATTGCTTTCACGAGTCGTCGAGAAAATGCTGGTGAGTTCTGCAAGATCAGAAACCCTGTATGCATCAGCCCCAAGGGATGAAGCGTGGGCGACAAAATCAACGCGGGGCGCGCTGGGATTTTCGGTCAACATGGTCCGGAAGGATTCGGCACCGTTGCTGGTCTGGAGTCTGGAGATGACTGCGTAGCCCCCGTTGTCGCAGACTACTAAAGTCAATGGATAGTCATGAAGAACAGCAGAGTAGATGTCGGAATTCAACATGAGATAGGAGCCATCCCCAGTCATCGCGATGACTCGCCCAGACTTCTTCCTATCCTTCTGGGCGATTGCCGCACCGAATGCGCCACTGATCTCATATCCCATGCACGAGAAACCGTATTCGCAGTCAAACGTCCCTATCTCTTTGGTCAGCCAGTTGTTGTTGAGTTCGCCTGGAAGCCCTCCTGCGGCCGTGAGCACGTAGTCATCATCGTGTGCGATTTCGTTCACAGCAATCACCACTTGGGCGTAGGACGGAATTGTCGAGATGCTGACCTTTCGACCATTGCGTTCAGATTCGCACAGGGCCTTTGCAGATGCAGCGCGCTCGTGCCAAGCGTTATTTGCATTAGGCAAAACGAGGGCACGCAATTCTTTCAAGCTGGCCTGCGCGTCCCCCACCACTGGGTAGGAACGGCGCTTGGAGGCATCCAAACGTGTCGTATTCAGCGCAACAATCTTCTTGTCACCAAAGAGGGTCCATGAACCCGTGGTGAAATCTTGCAGCCGAGTGCCGATGGCAATAATCAAATCTGCTTCGGCAACTAAAGAGTTGACCGGATTCGATCCTGTAACACCTAAAGGTCCCACGAGGTTTGAGTCGGACCATAAGAGAGATGCCTTCCCGGCCATAGTTTCGACTACGGGTATGTGATTGTGTTCAGCAAACTCCGCTAACTCCTGTTCTGCCAGCGAGTAATGAACTCCGCCTCCGGCCACGATCACCGGACGTTGCGAGGAGTTAATCAATTCTGCACATTGATTCAACTCGCTTAAGGGAGCTCGTGGTCGTGGTATCTCATGTATGCGCTCTTCGAAGAAAGCATCGGGGAAGTCAAAGGCCGTTGCTTGCACATCCTGCGGTAAGGCCAAGAATGTTGGTCCGCACGTCGATGGATCGAGCATGGTTATGAGGGCTTGGGGTAGCGAGGTAAGGATTTGGGAAGGTGACGTTATGCGATCCCAATATTGGACGAGAGGTCTGAACGCATCGTTCACGGTTGTTGACGGTGTCGCGAAATGCTCTACCTGTTGCAGGACGGGATCTGGGATTCGACTCTGGTGCGTGTCGCCGGAAAGAATGAGCATTGGCAGACGATTGGCGAGGGCTGTTCCAGCTGCAGTTGCCACGTTGAGTGCACCTGGCCCGATCGATGTCGTCACAACCATGGCCTGTCTTCTCCGCATGGCTTTGGCGTAGCCGACGGCAGCTAAGCCCATACCTTCTTCGGACTGCCCTCGAAAGGTCGGAAGAGTTGTTTGAATTTCGGCTAAAGCATCGCCGAGGCCTAACGCGTTGCCATGACCAAATATGGCAAATACACCCGGAAAATAGGGGAGAACTTCACCCGAAATGGCGATCTTTTGTGCGGCAATCCAGCGCACGATTGCGTGCGCGCTCGTCTGCATCGCCACTACGTCACCTTCCATGGAATACGTGAGTCGGGGATTTGTGCCTGCCAACTTTGACGGATCCAAGCATGGTTGGGATCATCGCAAAAATCCATACTTCGAGGAAAGTTTTCCCCCGCCAACACATTGAGGTAGTACATGGGATAACCCTGCATCGCTGTGCATGGTCCATGAAATCCGTACGGAACGAGGTAAATATCGCCATCATGAATCGTGACTGTGTCATCAAAAGAATCGTCGTATTCAGCGCCGGCATAAGTGCGATGAAATCCGAAACCTTCTGCATCTCCGTGAAGAGATGCAACCTTCCCGATACGGAAATAGTAGATCTCTTCGTTGGCAGTCCGACATTCACCAACGCCATCATGTCGATGTGGTGGGTAACTTGAGATGTTTCCATCCGGAGTAATGACCTCGACAGCCATAAGCCGCTCTGCATCACTGAAATTGTCAGGGTGCATGAAAGGCCGCACCTCTCGAGTTGCGTCACCGGAACCTCGTACCTCCACCGACGTGAGAGCATCCACGTGGCAACTAGGAAATTTCCCTTCCGCTGCAGCTGTCGCAATAGCGACCTCGCCGTCTCGAGGTGAGGTGATTACAAGTGGTGCGCCAGGTGCACAGTAGATCCAATCGGTAGCAGACTCGAATACTCCTCTTCGTCCGGAGAGTATGAAATGTTTACCGCCAACCTCGACAGCGACATCAGTTGTATTTAGTGGAATCAACGCCCCTTCAGCTTTCTCTAGAACTTCAGGGTTCACATGGTGCGGAATATTTGCTTGCAGGTGAAGAATCGTTAAACCTGAATACTTCCAACCAGCCATCTGTGGTGTTATTGATTTCGCTCCGTGAACAAAGGGGAGATCCCCGTCTGGAAAGAATCTTCGAGACAGAGGCTTGCGCATTCGACCATCTTAACCAGGACCGTTGATCCATGTCCTTGACGTTATCGGTGTCTTTCCACCTATGTTTTTGCCAGACTGTGCCCATGGACGACGTTGGAGTGCGCGGCATTACCTACGAGGATGCAGCCTGGATTAAAGCTGAAACGCGCCGTGTCCATGAAGAAAACCGACAAGTGGGGAGAGCGGAATGGTGCGGTTTCGAGTTCGACTTCACCTGTCCCTCGACTGGGACATACCCATTCCAGTGGTTCTGGGATTCTTGCTTCCATGCCATTGCGCTTAGTCACGTTGACGTCGCAAAGGCCGAAGCCGAATTGGTAAGTCTGCTCAAGAATCAACACCCGGATGGATTTGTATCCCATGTGACATTCTGGCAACGCGACAAGTACGAGGCCCTCGTCGGCACTTACGACATCGCATTTCGAAACCGATATTTGTCGGATGAGATGCAGCCGCCCCTGCTTGCCGAGGCGGTTTATGCCGTAGCAAGGCGTGGGAGGGGGCTCGAGTTCCTTCGGGAGATTCTTCCATCTGTAGAGCGCTACTACACATGGTTACACGAGGTGCGGAATCCGTTTGGAGACGGCCTGATTCGGGTGGTGCAGCCGGACGAGACTGGTTTGGACCACTCGCCGATTTGGGATGAGGTCTTGGAGATTGCAGACGAAGAGCACGAGAGTTGGGTGAGAGGCTGGCATCGGATTTGCGATCCTTATGATCTCGTAGGCAGGGATCCAGCGAAGATGGTTGCTTTGAATCACTTCGTTGTTGCCGACGTAATGCTTAATACGATCTACATTGAAAATCTGCACGTGCTTGCGCAACTGTTTCGAGATACCGGCAATGAAGCAAAAGCGCTGAAGTACTCCGAGCGGGCGAAATTAGTCAGGACATCCCTAGACGAAATCTGCTGGGATGACGTCGATGGACTGTATTACGACGTCAACGGCCGCGAGAACGTGAAGATGAGAGTCAACACCGTTTCATCGCTCATGCCGATTTTGCTGACCGATATTGAAGACGAGAAGTATCAAAGGATTTTGCACCATCTTACAAATCCAGATGAGTACTGGGCAGAGTATCCCGTCCCGAGTGTGGCTATGAATCACCCGAGTTTTCGTCCTGACACTGTCGGCGAGAATTTGGTGTGGCGAGGTCCAACGTGGTTTTCGAGCAATTGGTATTTGGCGCGAGGACTGTTACGCCACGGACGGAAAGACTTAGCAACACATATCGCCCGACAAAGTATGGAGCTTATTAAGATCAGCGGAATTCGTGAATACTACAATCCACATACTGGCAGGGGTCATGGCGCACTTGATTTCAGTTGGTCCACGATTCTTGTCGATCTGGTAGTCACATTAGCGGCGGGGGAAGCGTAGATGAGCAAGGTTCTGATGCAATCGAAGGTTGGACTGGTTCCATTGAATTGGCATTATGAACCGTCGAAGATGCAGGCTTTTCTCGATGGCATCTCTGGCTACGGATTTCGAGGTATCCAGATTTCCGGAGATCAAGCTGAATCCATCGAGTTCCTCAACGCGATGAGTGCGCGGGATATCGCACCTGCCGAGCAGTACGTGGCGATTCGATGCGACCAGGATGGTCCATTGCCCGGTAGCGACACCGAATCGATGACGACTATTCGACAGGCGATAGCGGCAAATGTGGAGATGCTTGTATTCGCCGTTGATGGCACTGACGAACGTGATCGATATGCGGGTCGAGCCGATTCGGGTCCGCAGATGAGCATGAATGGGTTTATGCGGCTAGCCGCCCACGTGGAGGAGTTTGCACGCATGGCTGCCGAGCATGGAATCCGGTCTTCCTTCCATCCGCATGCCGCGACGTACGTCGAAACTGAAAGCGAGACTCGGACGCTCTTCGCCGCAATGGATTCCTCTCTGGTGGGTCTCTGTCTAGATGTGGGTCACTGGATTGTTGGCGGGTCAGATCCAATCAAGGCGATCAGTGATTATCGAGACCGAATCACGCATGTTCATGTCAAAGACGTCAATGGATCTGTTCTTCAAGATTTGGTGAGCGGAAGCATCGAGACAATGAACACTGCTGTAGAGGAATTTAAGCTCTTTGTCCCAGCCGGAACTGGTTTACTTAATCTTCGCGAACTTTTTCTCGCCCTTGAATCGGTTTCGTTCAGAGGTTGGTTGATGAGCGAACAAGACAGCGCCTGGGAACCCTCGGAGGCTGCATCCGGAATATCAATAGCGAATATCACGGCAGCGCTAGCGTAGAAATGCCAGGTCGCACGTATTAGGCTCCCTGAGGTTGTTCGATCTGAAACGAGGTCATGATGGATCTTTCCAAGCAATTGGCAGGGGCTCCGATTTCTTGGGGAGTATGCGAAGCCAATGGTTGGGGTTATCAGATGGAACCTCAACGAGTGCTCTCTGAAATGCGCTCATGCGGAATAACGGCTACAGAGCTAGGTCCTGACGGGTATCTCCCGCAAGATGCGAAAGCGCTGGCGGAACTGCTAGCGCAATATGACTTGAGTTTGTGTGGCGCATTTGTCCCATTGGTTCTTCACAAGAAGGAACGCCTAGCTGCGTCATATGAGCGGGCAAAGCGTCAAGCAGAAGTTCTCGCCGAATTGCAGGCCGAGAATTTTGTTCTGGCAACTCCTGCCGAAGATGGAGATTATGATCATCGAGATCCGATGGACGCGAACGCGAAGGCGGTTTTTGCCGAGTCTCTGCCCACCATTGCCGAAATTGCGCAGGGTTTCGGCCTAAAAATGGTTGTTCACCCACATGGTGGAACTATGTTTGAAACCCCGAGCGACATTGACTTTCTATTGAATGAAACTGACGTCAACCTCTGTCTTGATACCGGCCACATCGTTGTAGGCGGGGGTAAACCCCTTGAAGTAGCACAGAACGCTGGATCGAGAGTTAAGCATGTGCACCTCAAAGACTGCGATGCAGCCGCAGCGCAGCGAATTCGCCAAGGAGTGAACTCTTATTCTGCCGAAGTGAAGGCGGGTATGTATAAACCTCTTGGCAAAGGTGACGCTCAAATCGCCGAGGTGATTCACTTCCTGAATTCCATTGATTATCAAGGGAAATTGGTCCTCGAACAGGATGTCATGCTCGGCAGAGAGCCAGCCGCGGGTGGTGGTCCGATCGAGGCAGTTATCGAGAGCATCAATTTCTTGAAGACGTTGATTTGAGTAAGCGAGCATCATCTGGCGGGGCTCGCACTTTGACCCCAGATTGTTACTGAATTGTCATCGGCGTTTCGCGCAAAAACTGTAGACGATTCATGTGACCAGTCGTACAGTATCGACACGCAAGTTGAGACTTCGTCCCCTGTCTCGTCATAGTGAAATAGGAGGAAATCAGTGCTTAAAAAAAGATACGCATCTGTTCTTGTAGCGGCATCTCTCGTTGCCCTATCCCTCGGAGCAAGCGTGCCAAGCAGCCAAGCTGCGAGTAAGACGATTCAAGTTTACATTTCGGCTGATACAAATATCCAAGATCTTTGGGTTAAGACGTTGATTCCCGCATTCAAAGCAGAAAATCCCGGCTATGACGTTAACGTGACATTTGACCTACACGGTGATCACGACGCACAAGAGACGGCCAAGTTGACTGCAGCGTTTGCTTTGCACAAGGACGCAGGTGCCGACCTTATTGACGGTGGCTTCGTTCAACAACTTGGAAGTGCCGGCGTCTTGTACAAGGCGACAGCCGCGCTAGTGCCAAATCTTGCGAACGTCGGACGTACCGTGCTTGCAGCTGGCAAGGGTGGTATTCCTTACCGCGCTTCGTCAGTATTGCTTGCGTACAACTCCACCAACGTTCCAACCCCTCCAAAAACCTTGGATGCTCTGTTGGCGTGGATTAAAGCCCACCCTGGCAAATTCACCTACAACGTTCCAAGCGGCGGCGGTAGCGGTTACGCATTCGTTCAAACGGTCATCGATAAGTACATGTCAGCGGCTGATCGCAAAACATTGGCGTTGTCTGCTAACAAAGACCTCCAAGCAAAATGGGCTCCTGGTCTTGCAACGCTACGTGGTCTGAACAAGTACACGTACGGGCAGAACGGCACCTACCCGGCCAATAATGCTGAGACATTGAAAGACCTTGCCACAGGCTTGGTTGATATGGGATCGGTCTGGTCCGATCAATTCGCCAGTGCTGTGAAGGCAGGCACTATGCCTTCCAACATCAAGGTGACTCAGATTGCCAATCCATCCTTCACTGGTGGAGCCGCCTATTTGGGCATCCCACGTTCTTCCAAGAACTTGGCGGCTGCTCAACTTCTAGCGAACTGGGTTCTTTCACCAGCAGCGCAGAACCTCATAGTCAGTGGCACCCTCAATGGAATGCCAGTCATTCCTGTATCCATGTTGGATGCATCAGTTGGCGCCGGACTTAAGGGCGTTGATGTAGCTAATCTTCGTCCGACCTACCTCAGTGCCAATGCCAACGACTTGAAGAGCGCCTGGGCTTCAAACGTTCCTGGCAAGTAGGCGAAGTCCTTTTGACTTCAAAGAATGAGCCAAGTGGCATCTGATAAATCAGAGGTCGTAGCAGAGAGTCTTGCGGTTAAGTCGACCCCAAGACTCTCTGCTCTTGGTTTCTTTATGGCATTGCCTCCCATGCTCCTGGTTATTTGTTTTGTGGGATTGCCCATATTGATTGCTTTCACCTTTAGTTTGGGTTTCACAACAGGCCCGAACCGTGTTGTCGCAATTATTGGCCAAGAAATTCACAAGAAAGATCACTGGTGGGGGACCTTTGGAGCATACAAAGACGTCTTTCATGACTCGCGTTTTCCGGGCGATCTGCGGACCACGCTCCTGGTAACGTTCGTCGCTACAGTCCTAGTCCTTCTCATGGCTCTTGGGATTGGCATTTATCAAAGGATGATTGGTGGCCGTCTTGCCGGAGTAATGACGACGCTCACGCTGGTTCCTTTATTCGTGCCCGTGGTCATCGCTTCCTGGGCCATCCACACTTTCTATGCAGGTGACGGGTTCATGCGAACACTGTTCTCGCACTTCGGAATTAATTTTCCAACTTTGACATCAACCGTGTCAGCGATCGTTATTGGAACTATTTGGACTTCGCTGCCCTTTGCGATCTTGATGGTTACTTCCGGTCTCCAGTCGATTCCAGATGCCTTAATCGAGACCGCCCAAGATGCTGGAGCGGGTTTCTTCAGAATCGTGCGCACCGTGTTGATCCCGCTAGCCGTCACTCCGATTGTCATTGCGGGGACATTCACGGCGATTGGCATTATGGGTTCATTCACCATCCCCCTCTTCCTGGGTCCAAACCAACCCACAATGCTTGGAGTAGAGATCGCCAATTTCTTCGGGGCCTATAACCGCCCCCAGCAATCAATCGTCATGGCGTTCGTGGTCTTCGCGGCAGCCTCGGGGATCGCCTTCGTCTATATATGGGCGAATGTGCGCAGCGCCAAACAGAGTGGGCGCATCTAATGGCTCACAGAGAGAAGACCAGAAGTAAATCCTCGTCGCCTACCGTCAAGGCTTTCCTAGTAGTGATGATGATTGTCCTGGCGTTCTTTATTTTGGGACCACTTCTCTGGCTTGGAGTTCATGCCTTCGTTTCGAACTGGACCTACCCGAATCTCTATCCGGACGGGTGGAGCCTTCACTGGTGGACGCAAGTCTTTGCCGACTCGGCTCTAGCGGAGGCAATTCGAAATTCACTAATTATTAGCCCGATCGTCGTGATTGTTTCTATGGTCATCTGTCTGCCAGCTGCATACGCTGCAGGACGATTGCACTACGCAGGTCGCAAGACGTTTCTCATCGGAATGTTTGCTGCCAACTCCTTCCCGAAGATTGGACTCTTCGCCTCGATTGCCACGCTCTACTACGCCCTGAATCTGATGGGTACCGTGGTCGGAGTAATTGTTATCCAGTTGCTCGGAACGATTATTTACATGACCTGGATCCCGGCTGCTGCCTTTGCCGCGGTACCCAGAAACCTCGAAGAGGCCGCGCGCGACGCAGGCGCATCAAAATTCAAGGTTTTCCGATCTATCACGTTGCGCCTTGCAATGCCGGGAATCCTCGTCGCCATCGTCATGTCCTTCTTGGCCTCTTTCGACGAGGCGCAAGGAACTTATTTGGTTGGGGCGCCATCTATCTTCACGATGCCTACCGAGATGTACTCCCTCGTTCAGAATTACCCCATTCAAGTAGCTGCCGTCTTCTCAATTCTTCTCGCGATTCCATCAGTGCTGCTCATTAGTCTCGCGCGGAAGCACATCGTTGGCGGCCAATTAGCGGAAGGGTTCCAGATCAAGTGACGAAAGAGAGACGCGATGTCTGAGGCACCTGTGGAGCAAGGACTGGTACTCAACGGTCTGACGAAGATTCTGAGCGGACGCGTGATTATCGACAACCTGCACCTCGTCGTGAAGAAGGGGGAGATGGTCTCCCTGTTGGGCCCATCTGGATGTGGCAAGACCACGACCCTTCGAATGATCGCGGGCTTTCTCATACCGGACAAAGGAGACATCCTTTTAAACGGTAAAGATGTCACGACCTTAGGTCCCGAGAAGCGACCTAGTGCGATGGTCTTTCAAAACTACGCACTATGGCCGCACATGACGGTATTCAACAACGTTGCCTACCCACTTAAGGTGCGCAAACTTGGCAAGTCGGAAATTGAGAAGCGGGTCCACGAGGCGCTCTCGCTCGTCAATCTCATGCACCACAAAGATTCTCGTCCCAGCCAGATATCCGGCGGTGAACAACAACGTGTAGCGCTTGCGCGTGCGTTGGTGCAGGAACCGGACATTCTCTTATTGGATGAGCCACTGAGCAACCTCGATGCGAAACTGCGCGTGAAAGTCCGCGAGGACATTCGTGATTTGCAACGGCGACTTGGAATAACAACCGTCATCGTCACCCACGATCAGGATGAGGCGCTCTCGATATCCGATCGCATTGCGGTTATGAACTCGGGCAAGATAGAGCAGTTCAGCACACCACAAGCCCTCTATGACCGTCCTGAGACCGAGTACGTAGCCAACTTCATCGGGAGTCTGAATCATCTTCAAGGAGGATTCAGTGACGGACAAGTAACGGATGGTTCTGAAGTTGTGGGAATCCGTCCCGAGGACGTCATCTTCACTCGCAGTCAGGTTCCGGGAAGTTACCCCGCCACGGTCGAACTCGTAGTTCCACGGGGCCACTTCAGTGAGGTCTATCTGAAACGTGCCGATGCCGAGCTGCGAGCGTTTATCTCCTCGGACATTCCAACGGTCGGCACAACAGGTTATGCCAGGGTCTCCAAAGCGCTGGTTTACAAAGACGGCAAACTCGTCAGAGTCGCGTAAAGATGTCTGCTTCCGTCGTGGTTGCCTGCGCTCATCGGGGCGACTCCAGCAGATTCAGAGAGAACACTTTGGCCGCGATTGCTTCGGCGATCGCCCAAGGGGCGGAGATAGTTGAAATCGATGTGCGAATTTCACAAGATGGTCGTGTCGTCGTCTTGCACGATCCGACCCTAGAAAGGCTGTGGGGAGTCTCAGCGCCAGTCGGAGAACGCCCGTGGAGCCAAATCAGCAAACTTGGCGAGGATGAGTTGCGAATTCCTCTTCTCAGCGATGTGCTGCCTTTATTTGTGGGTTCGACATCCTCCCTCATGATAGACATGGAAGAAGCAACTCCCGCCAGTGCGGCGTACGCAGTTGTTGAAAAGGGGCCGCTTAGAGAGGATCAAATTCGCTGGTGTGGCAATGCCGAAGGCATGCGGCGTATTCGCGAGCTTTCCGCGACGGCGAAGATATGGATGCCCTGGAATGAAATTGCGATGCCAACCAAGGACCAAGTGTCTTCGCTTTCTCCTGAATTCATAAATCTTCACTATTCCTTCGTCTCCGGCCATCGGGTGAAGCAATTACACGACATGGGATACAAAGTTGCCGTATGGACTGTGGATGACGAGGCAACGATGCGCTGGGCAGTTGCCATAGGAGTCGACTCGATTACCACCAATCAACTCCAGGCTCTGCAAAGGATCATCAAGGAAGGACCAATGCCAGAACGCAGAGTCGAGACCTCGATTGCGGAAATTGATCTCGATCGGGCGATGGATGTCGCTCGCGACCTGGGAAAGTGGTCGATCATGGTGGCAAGTTCTATGGATCCTGGCGAAATCTCACTCAAGAAAAATCCCGCCGATATCGTTACCGAGATTGACGTATTGATCGAAGCCCATGTTCGAGAGGTTATCCAAGCCAATTTTCCTGGACACAATTTCGTAGGCGAGGAAATGGGGGGAAATTTCCAGAGCAATACTCCCTCTTGGTATTTGGATCCCATCGACGGCACGACGAATTTCGCGAACAGGATGCCGTGGACCTCAATGTCATTGGCATTAGCTTTCAATCGTGAGCCGTTGATTGCAGTGGTAATCGATCCTTGGCGTAACTCTCTATTCGAGGCACGTGCGGGTAGAGGAGCCAGACTCAACGGCAGGGAAATTCACGTTGAGGATCAGTCAGGTGTGCCAAATCCATTAAGCAGTCGAATCGTGTCTACCGAATTGGCTGCTTATCAACCGTGGCCCGGCATGCTCCAACTATTGGAGGAGTTGGAAGAGAATTTTTGCACGATGCGAATTATGGGATCTGGCACATTGACCTTGGTGGGGGTCTCAGTCGCACGGGGCGTTGGATCGGTGATCGGTCACTACAGTCCGATTGACCACCTTGCAGCCGCACTTATCGTGCACGAAGCAGGCGGTGCCGTATTAGACGAAAAGGGAGATGTGAATCTTTTCCCTGAAAGTGGCGGCATTATGTGCGCCACCCAGGCGGCCGC
>DASXUM010000007.1:0-2007 GCA_036504835.1 Candidatus Nanopelagicaceae bacterium | reverse complement strand
GCCCGCGACAAGGTAAAGAATGGTGCGCTTGTCTGCCCAGCCATCTTCTGGTCCGTAGACGGCAATTGCCAGAAGGATTGAGGTCACACCGATGACCAACAGGAATGCGCCGAGGTAGTCGATGGAGTGTTCGCGCTTGATCTTGGGAATATGAAGAACAGCCGAAGTAATGATCAACGCGAGAATTCCGAATGGAAGATTGATGTAGAAGATCCAGCGCCATCCGGTTACTCCAAGGATGGTGTGGTGATCAGAGAAGAATCCGCCAAGCAGCGGGCCTGCAACAGATGAGAGACCCCATACTGCGCCGAAGTAACCCTGGTACCTACCGCGTTCGCGGGGAGGGACGATGTCGCCGATGATGACGAAGGTCAGGGACATCAAGCCACCAGCGCCGATTCCTTGTAGCGCACGGGTTGCAATTAGCTCCACCATGTTCTGCGAAAGACCTGCAAGAAGGGAGCCAATCAAGAAGGTGACGATGGCGAACTGGAAGACATTTCGCCGGCCGTAAAGGTCCGAGATCTTTCCGTACAGAGGCGTCGATGCAGTCGATGTCAGCAAATACGCAGTGACAACCCACGTATATTCGTTGAGACCGTGCAGATCGATCACAATCGTTTTCAGCGCGGTGGAGACAATTGTCTGGTCCAATGCCGCAAGAAGCATGCCGGTCATTAGGCCTGACAGAATAATCATGATTTCTCTGTGGGTATGTGCCTTTACTGGGGCTCCGCCTGCTTGCACAGAATTACTTGACATAAACGACCTCTCGGTGAAAATAAAGCGAAAAATATTCACTATCCCGCGTCAGTGAAGAGGGGTAACTTTACTCCGTGAAATCCGTCCTCGCAGAGCATCTCGTCAAAACATACACAAAAGGACACGTTCGTGCCCTCGATGATCTAAGTCTAGATGTCGAAGAGGGCACTGTGCTTAGCGTTTTAGGGCCCAATGGCGCTGGAAAAACCACGGTCGTCCGCATATTGGCCACGTTGCTTGCACCCGATTCCGGCAGCGCGACGGTCGGTGGTATCGATGTGATTCGGCATCCCGAAAAAGTGCGCGAGATCATCGGGCTATCGGGGCAGTACGCCGCAGTAGATGAGACCCTCAATGGCTGGGACAACTTGGTGATGTTCGGCCGTCTCTACCATTTGAGCAAAAGTGCCGCGATAAAACGTGCCGAAGAGTTGCTCGAACGTTTCTCACTCACAGACAGTGCGCGCCGCCCAATAAAGACGTATTCGGGTGGAATGCGCCGCCGCCTCGACTTGGCAGCATCTTTGATCGTGCAACCAAAAGTCTTGTTTCTTGACGAGCCAACTACGGGGCTTGATCCCCGCGGTCGGCAGGAAATGTGGGAGGTCATCGAAGAATTGGTGAAGGGCGGAGTGACTCTGCTTCTCACAACTCAATATCTTGAAGAAGCCGATCAATTGGCCGATGACATCGTGGTAATTGATCGCGGAAAAGTGATTGCGCGCGGAACATCGGATGCGTTGAAGAAGCAAGTCGGTGGCGAGCAACTTGAGGTGGTTGTCGAACATCATCATGTACAGGCAACTCTTGAAATCGTCGGTCGCGTAAGTGGGGCCAAACCTTCCTTTGATGAAGGTCTGCGTCAGATATCGGCTCCAGTCAGTACCGGCGCAACGGCGTTGATCGAAGTCCTCCGATCACTAGACACTGCGGGGATTCATCCACTTGATATCGCACTCAAACGCCCTTCTCTTGACGATGTCTTTATGTCGCTGACAGGACATCTTGCCGAAGTCGAAGTGCCAGCCGATGAGGCGAAGAAAGGCAGGGGAAATCGATAATGAGATACGCATTCTCTGATGCCATGGTCATCACAAAGAGGCAGTTAATGCTGCTTATTCGAGTGCCCGAAGTCCTTATCTTCTCGACGATTCAGCCGGTCATGTTCGTGCTGCTCTTTCGATACGTCTTCGGCGGCTCGATAACTTCGGGCCAACCAGGCGGCTACGTCCAATTCCTTATGCC
>DASXUM010000006.1:0-12730 GCA_036504835.1 Candidatus Nanopelagicaceae bacterium | reverse complement strand
AGTGTCACTCGCGTAATTTGTTCCTTTTGGAACTCGAATAAAGGTTTGAACTTCGTCGAACAAGGCGTTGTCCGAAGTTATTGTAGGAGGGATTACGTCAAAAGTTAGCGTGACTGGTGCAGCAGGTAGAAACCCTTCACTTCCTGCCTGACTTGCCGCTATCGAACATGTACCCGTCTGTAGTAACTCGATGGAATTCGCTTGAACGGCGCAGACCAAGGGAGTTCTTGTCTGCAACTGGACGGGCAACTTGGAACTGGCGGAGAACGCGGCTTGAATTTCTCCGATTGTGATATCAACATTCTTGACCTGAGGCACGTTAATTGATTGCGTTAATTTGGACACTGTCGACGTGGAGGTTTGCTTCCCGGAAACGTTCGCTTTCGCCCAGATCAGACCCTTACTCGTTTTGGTGCACTGATATTTAGTTCCAGAAGAATTGGCAGTCGCGCCTGCCTTCGCGCATTTAGTGCCTGCAATTCCCTTGGCTTGCGCAACCGAGGGAATCGTGGCGAGCAGGAGAATTAGTACTATCGATGAACCCGCTCGTTTCATGTCGAAAACCCTAGTGGTACTTGGTGCATTTTGTGGAGGCATTGGTCAACTAGGATCTTGTGCGAGGGATGGGAGCTTTTCCATGAACCCAATTGAGACGCAGATCCGCAAGATAGACACTTGGCAGCAAAGACATCGCGCACCGGCATTTGCCTTTGCGGTCATAAAGAAATTCGGCGACGACCAAGCCGGCAATCTTGTCGCGCTACTGACTTATTACGCGTTCTTGGCGACTTTTCCATTATTGCTCGCTTTGTCGGGCATTCTTGGATTGGTGCTCAAGGGAAATCCCTCGTTGCAGGCCAGTATTCAAACATCTGCTCTCGCTGAATTCCCCATCATTGGGACCCAACTTAGTTCGCAAGTCGGACTTTCATCACTGGGGCATTCTGCGCCTGCCTTGACGATTGGAATCATCGGCGCGATTCTCGGCGGGCGAGGGCTCGCCAATGCCCTTCAGAACACGCAGAACACGTTATGGAATGTCCCCAAGGTAAGTCGACCTGGCTTCCCAGCCAACTATCTGCGCTCACTAGGTTTACTCGGATTACTTGGCGTCGGAACCATCGTGTCTACCGGTGCGGCATGGTTAGTCGGGGCAAGTCACATGCTGGGATTCACGGGAGTCTCGATCAAGATTCTGGCTTTCGTTCTTTCGACTGCAATAGGCGTCATTCTCTTTTTCGCAGCATTTCGAATTGCAGTGGCCAATATGGTTGCTACCCGTGATCTGATACTTGGAGCAATAGTGTCCAGCGTGGTCTGGCAAATCTTGCTGAGCCTGGCTGGGGTCATCATCAATCACGAACTCAAGCACGCCCAAGCTATCGCGGGATTCTTCGGTATTGTCTTAGGTCTATTGGCCTGGTTTGGATTGCAAGCCACCGCCATCGTTTACGCGATAGAGGCTGATGTTGTCCGTGCTCATCATCTTTGGCCACGAAGCATCGTGCAGCCACCCCTAACTCAGGCAGACAAGGATTACCTGGCCGAGACAGCAGCGGTAGAAAAACGTCGCCCAGAGCAGAAGATTAGTGTTGAGTTTGACATAGATTGATTGAAACAAAGAAGAGTGGCCCCAGTAGATATCTACCGGGGCCACTCTTTTTAGGACTTTGCTAGTTGCGCTTTAGTTTTCGTGAATAAGTTCCGTATCCACCAAGGAGAATCAAACCTGCTGATAGAGCAAGCAGGTTGTACCAAGGCGATCCAGTCTTAGGAAGCTTTCCGCCAGTTACCGTCTTAGTCGGTACTTTTGTTGGCTTTGGTTTTGGTGCTGGTGTCACAACCGGAGTTGGAGTGGGTGTGGGAGTGATGACCGGTGTTGGGGTTGGAGTGGGTGTTACCACCGGAGTTGGTGTCACAGTAGGAGTAGGCGTGGGTGTTGGCGCCGCAACATCGTTGAGGGCCGTCGTTGACGCCTGCGAAATGGTTCCACAACTTGCAATGAACTTCACGCTCACGGGGTACGAAGTACCCGGAACCACATTGGTCAGCGAACCGTCCCACGTAGAAGTAAATCCCCCATAGACATATGGAGTTGGGTAGAGCGTGGAATTACCAATGTATTGAAAGAGGCCCGGACCTGATGTAGTCCACGTCAATTTTCCATTTGTCGTTCCAGCCCCGCCAGTGGTGTAGTGGAGATTGCTGATAGAGGCCGTACACGGCGAAGGTGTTGGGGTAGGAGTTGTGCTCGTGCAATTGTTGTTAACAATTGTGTTGCCATCCAGAGTTACTGCTCCTGTGTGAGCCAATAGCTGGCCCTTGATCGAGGCGCCGGTATTAGCGGTGACGGACACCTGTGCGTAAACGTGCCCGATGAAAGATGAGTTCACGCCAAGCGTGGCCGAACTGCCGACTCGCCAGTAGACGTTGCAAGCCTGCGCACCATTCTGCAAGATCATCGTGCTTCCTGTTGATGTGATCACAGTTGATGCTGCTTGAAAAATAAAGATCGCGTTTGGGTCATTGTTACCGTCAAGTGTGAGATTACCCGAGTTGGCGAAGGTACCCGCTGCGGTGTTGTAAGTACCCGGCAAAATGACCTGAGAAGCAAGATCAGGGTTGGCGAGCGTTGTTGCTGTGGGTGTGCCCAAATCGTTGTAGGCGGTTACAAAATCAGGATTCTGCGCGGTAGCGGCTGCAGCATCTGTAATGTGTTGAGATCCAGAGGTGGTCACGGTTCCAGTATTTGTGAATGCCGTACCTGGAGATAGTCCAATATCGGCACCCGCTGTGCCGCTCATGGTTGTCGCACCTGTATTGGTAATCGTCGAGTAGGCGAGTACCGCGTATGTGGAGGTACTTCCTTGATGGATAACTGGGCCGGCTGCAAATGTGGAACTTGGAGCGATAAATACCAAGAACATTGGGACGGTGATTATGGCTATGGCAGCCCTAATTTTATTGAATTTTGTCATGCGATTTCGATTCTGTTGACTAGCTTAAATTCGCCTAAGAGGCTCGGGGCGTTCTCTTTGAGGGTAGCCCCAAATTTCAGTTAAATGCCTCCCGAGCCCTCATTATTTCATGTGAACATCCTGTCAAAGTGAGGAGCCTCACGCTCAATTCAGGGGTTCGCATGATTTGAGGAAGATATCGGAGATATCACCAGAGATGAGGATGCGAGAGTCTCTGTTGCCAAAGTAACTCAGAGTCTTTGAGACCTCGGTAATACACTCCTTATGTGGATCTATTTGGACTCACTAAGGGCGAGGCTGCACGACGTTTAGAGTCGGATGGTCCAAATCTTCTTCCTAGTGCAAAGCCGAGAAATTTCTTTCAGCAATTTGTAGGCGTGGTCCGAGAGCCGATGCTTAGCCTGCTGGTTGCCGCGGGTCTTATTAACTTCGTAGTATCCGAAGTTCTTGATGCATCGGTGCTGATGCTTACGGTTTTCATCGTTGTCGGAATTTCTCTATACCAATCGAGTCGCACTGAACGTGCTTTGGAAGCACTTCGAGACCTTTCCTCACCGAGAGCACTTGTCGTCCGAGATGGCGTTGAAGAGCGAATTCCGGGAAAAGACGTCGTACGGGGAGATCTTGTCATTCTCAGCGAAGGTGATCGCGTTCCAGCTGATGGCAGATTGTTAAGCGCATCGAACTTGAGCGTCGATGAGTCAATGCTTACTGGCGAGTCCCTATCCCTGTACAAGAAAGCCGATGATCAAGTTTTTTCGGGCACACTAATAGTGACGGGATACGGTCGCGCGGTTATCGACAAGACGGGCCCGAATACCGAATTAGGAAAAATCGGCACTGCCCTGCGAGGCATTGAAATTGAAAGAACGCACCTGCAGAAAGAAATAGATCGACTGGTGCGTTTCATCTACATTGCTGCGTTGGTCGCGGCGGTCGCCGTTGTAGTGATTTATGGCCTGACGCGAAAAGACTGGGTGGAAGGTTCGCTTGCGGGCATCGCGGCATCGATGGCCCTTATCCCTGAAGAGTTCCCCGTGGTGCTCACGCTCTTCCTGGCTATTGGCGCTTGGCGCATGTCGCAGAAGGGCGTTATCGCTCGAAGGGCGGCTGTTATCGAAACCCTCGGATCGGCCACGGTAATTTGCGTTGATAAGACGGGCACCATCACGATGAACCAGATGGCCGTGCATGAGTTGAAGATCGACCACGAGTTGTACGTCCTCGATGGTGGTCCTGTCCCTGATATTTATCGTGATATTACGCAGGCTGCCTTGCTTGCTTGCCCGGTCAATCCCTTTGACCCCATGGATAAGGCATTTCACGCAATCGCGACACGGGATCAGAATTGGGATTTGGTCCGTGAATACCCCATCACCAGTGCTCTGATGGCCATGTCGAACGTGTGGCAGACAAGCAATGGATATATCGCGGCGACAAAAGGGGCACCTGAGGCGATTGCAGATCTCTGTCACCTGAAGCAGGAACAGATCGACGCGATTCTTAAAGACGTGGACGATGCAACGCAACGAGGATTCAGGGTGCTCGGTGTAGCCACGGCAAACCTCGACCTATCAGCTGCGTTACCAGAATCTCCCGACTTGTTTGATTTCCGCTTTTTGGGACTGGTGCATTTGCATGATCCGGTTCGACCCGGAGTTCCGAATGCCGTAGCCGAATGTGCCCGCGCTGGAGTGCGCACCGTCATGATTACGGGAGATTATCCCGGGACAGCCCTATCAGTCGCGAAGGAGGTAGGTCTGAATTGGAAAGCTGGCGTGATTACCGGTCCCGAATTGGGCAGACTCAGTGATCTTGAACTTGCCGAACAAATCAAAAGCGTGAGCATCTTTGCGCGCATGGTTCCGGAGCAGAAGCTTCGTCTTGTCCGCGCGCTCAAACTCGACGGCGAAGTCGTTGGAATGACCGGCGATGGAGTGAACGATGCACCTGCACTACGCGCCGCAGATATCGGAATTGCGATGGGCGGGCGTGGCACCGACGTGGCGAGAGAAGCAGCCTCCCTTGTTATCACTGACGATGATTTCACCTCCATCGCCGGTGGAATACGCCAAGGGCGCGGAATCTTTGCCAATCTTCAGAAGGCAATGTCCTACATCATCGCAATCCACGTACCGATTTTCGGGATGGCCCTCATACCCGTATTCGTCTCAAAGTGGCCGTTAGTCCTCCTGCCCGCGCAGATCGCCTTCCTGGAATTAATCATTGACCCCGCATCATCGGTGGTCTTTGAATCAGAGCAGACCGACCCCGACATCATGAGTCGCAAACCTCGAGATATCAATGCGAAGATGTTCGACAGGCGCGGGCTCACCTTCTCCATTGCGCAAGGCTTTGGAGTCCTCGTCGTAGTACTGGCTGTATATCTCTGGGCGATGCAATCGGGTAAAAGTGATGATCTCGTGCGGACGATGAGCTTTGGCACGCTCATGCTCGGCAATATCGCGCTCGTACTGGTGAATAGGTCGCAACACCTTTCGATTCTGCAAACCTTCAGAGAGCGAAGAAACAGAACCATTAAGTGGGTATTGGGTGGTGGGGTAGGAATGCTTGTGCTTCTCGTGAATGTTCCGATTGCACGTGAGGCATTCAATCTCGCTTACATGAATCTGCCTCAATGGCTCATTGTTGTAATTGCAGGCTTCGGGAGCGTTCTGTGGTTTGAGATTTACAAGATGGCTAAGCAGCACCAGGAAAGACTGCACACGTAGTCGTTGCATGAGCATACTTTTTTCCATCAGGACCAAAGAGCCATCCTTCTGCAAAAGCGATCTTCTTTCCCGCTGAGATCACACGACCCTCGGCACGGACGAGACCTACGTCCACGTTCAGAGGACGCAGATAACTCACCTTCAATTCTGCCGTTGCATAGCCCATACCAACCGAAAGTGTGGTGTGCACTGCGCATCCCACCACAGAATCAAGGATGGTTGCGATCCAGCCGCCATGGATTATCCCTAAGGTATTCTGGAATTTCACGGACGGAATCCCCTGCATAACTACGTGACCATAATCGAATGCAACAATCGCGAAATCGGCTGTATCCGTCATGTGAGGCGGAGGAATCTCCCCGTTCATCATTCCGGCAAAGAACTCCATCCCTGACTTTCCAATCAATTCCTCCCGGGAGGCTACGCCCGGCGCCATGAATTTCTCCTGAGCCAACTCGGCCTCCACGCGCCAACGCTCTGTCGTGATTTGAGTATCGGCATCTGGTTCTGGCATGGACATGGGCAAGACGGTATTGCGTGCAATTAGGCAGTGTCAATCAATGTTCTCTTTGATACGGTAAATACATGACACGCTTTGTAGCATTGAATATCTCGGTCTCTCAGGACGGTTTTATGGCAGGTCCACATCAATCCCTGGGGGCGCCATTAGGGATCAACGGTCAATCCCTGCATACATGGGCGTTCGTAACAAAAGGCTTTAGGGAATGGCACGGTGAGAGCGGCGGGACGTTGGGCATCGACAATGATTACATCGAACGCGGCTTCACCAATATCGGTGCCACTGTCATGGGGCGCAACATGTTTGGCCCGATTAGGGGCGAATGGCCCAATGACGAATGGCGCGGCTGGTGGGGCGAATCTCCGGGTTACCGGCATCCAGTCTTCGTGCTCACGCACTATCCGAGACCGGCTCTTGATATGGGCAACGGCACGGTATTTCACTTTGTGACCGATGGCCTCAAAAGGGCTTATGAATTAGCACTGGAAGCGGCACGCGGGAAGGATGTGCGAGTCGGTGGTGGCGCGTACGCGATCCAGCAGTTTATGAATGCAGGGCTTCTTGATGAACTCCACATGGCAGAAATTCCCGTCATGCTGAATGGGGGAGAGAAGTTATTCGCCAATCCGGATTCGCAACTGGAGAAATACCAACAGCAATCCGAAGTTATATCCGGGGATGTCATTCATCGGACCTATGTGAAAACTAGCGCATAAAGAGAGCGTCAAGTCTTTTCGTAGTGAAATAGAGGCCGCAGACGATCATCACCAAAAAGTAAAGGACATGCCCCAGCATCCCCACATTGATCACGCCAAGGGTTAATCCGCGTATTAACTGGATGGCTTGCCAGAGCGGAAATGCCTCGATGATCCTCTGGATCCAAGGTGAGAAGACGCTGATTGGGAAGAAGGATCCAGAGAACAAGAACATCGGCATCATGGCAATCTGGATGAGGTTCATCTGCTGGTAACTCGAAAAATAAGACGTGATAGCCATGCCAACGGAGGCGATACCGAAGGCGATGAGGACCGCCGCCGGAATGGCGAGAACTCCCCACCAACTTGGAATCAGACCAAGTGGCGCGATCACGATCATGAAGCCAATTGCGTAGGTAAGACCTCGAAGGAGTGCCCATGCGATCTCGCCCAACGCGACATCTAGGGGTCCGAGAGAAGTCGCCAACATCCCGTGATAAAGACGCGTCTCGTGCATTTTTTCAAAGACGTTCCAGGTGGAATCAAAGACCGCGCCGTTCATGGCACTTGTCGCCAATAGGCCCGGCGCGATGAAGGCAGCGTAGGTGACCATCCGACCCCCACCTGCATCCAAGTTCCCAACATACTTGCCCACGCCATATCCAAATGAAAAGAGGTAGAGAACGGGTTCGATGAAACCCGAAACGATAATGATCCACGTCGAAGACTTGAAAGCGATGAAGCTACGCTGCAGAACGGCGTGGGCTCGACCCGCGTAATACCGGTCGCCTAATTGGCCCGCCCTCCGTTCGGCGATGGAAACCGCTAAGGATGTGAGCATCTATTTCTCCAGCCTGCGCGTGTACTGCCGGAATGCGAAGTAGAGACCGAACACCAACATGGCCAAGAGGTATGTTGCGTGAATCACGACCATAGTCATGCTGATCTTGTGCCCGTAGGTCGCATACCTTCCTAGCTCGATTGAATGCCAGAGCGGTGATAGCCATCCAAATATCTGAACTGGGACCGGCATATTCGTGATGGGGAAAAAAGTGCCTGAAAACAAGAACATGGGGCCGACGATAAATCTGCCGACGATGGTGAAGAACTTGTCCTCATTTTCTGTATAGGCGGCGACCGCCAGCATCACTGCGCCGAATGCGGCACCAGAGAAAATGGCAATCGGGATAGCAAGGTATGAGTGTGGAGAATTCATAGCGCCAAAGAAGTACAGGATCGTTGAGTACACCATGACGCCGAGCACGGTGCGCGCCATCGCAGCTAGGAAAACTCCCCCAGCGATGTTTGTACCGCTCTGGGGTGTCGCGTTAATTCCGTAGAAGATTCTCCCCCATTTGAACCCTTGGAAAGTTGGGAAAGTCACTTCATCCTGTGCTGCTTGAATTGCGCTCGCCGCTAATAAGGCAGGGGCAAGAAAGGTTAGGTAGGAAACGCCGTCCATTCCGTGTGGGCCGACATTGTGAGAGATGAGGCTGCCAACTCCAACTCCGATGGAGATGAGGTACAGAAGTGGATTGAGAATTGTTACAGCAAGAATTATCCAGACGAATTTCGTCATAGTCCGAATGCGCGCTTCAAATATGTATCGAGCACCGAACTTAGGGATCTTTCTGTTGGCGTCTACGGTGCTCATCAGTCGACCAGACTTCTACCCGTGAGTCGGAGGAAGACGTCTTCTAGTGAACTACGCCGCGCAAGTGAGGTATGCGGATGATGTCCGGCACGGACTATCGAATCAAGCGCATCCTCAGCGTCATCGGTATAGAGAAGAATTCGATCGGGCAGAACCTCGATCCGCTCGCACAGCTCCTTCATCGCGGGGGCAAGAAGTGCATTTCGGTCCGATCCAAACCGAACCTCAAGGACTTCCTTCGAGCAGTACTTCTTAATAAGTTCGAGCGGTGTTCCCTCAGCCATAATGGCGCCTTTGTCCATCACGATGAGGCGATCGCAGAGTTGCTCGGCTTCATCCATGTAGTGCGTCGTTAGGAGAAGGGTGATGCCATCCTCTTTTAGACGGAAAAGTCTGTCCCAGAGAATGTGGCGAGCCTGCGGATCGAGGCCTGTTGTTGGCTCGTCCAGGATGAGGATGTCGGGTTCGCTCACCAACGCCCTTGCGATTGTGAGCCTTCGCTTCATGCCGCCACTGAGCAGATCGACCTTCACGTTCCGCTTCTCTTCAAGCTGAGCGAACTCGAGGAGTTCATCGATCTTTGTTCTAATAAATTTGTCAGGGAGGCCGAAATAACGCCCATAGATGTAGAGATTCTCGGTAACGGTGAGTTGAATATCAAGATTATCTTGCTGCGGAACCACGCCGAGATGGGCTCGGATCTGAGGGCCTTCGATCTCGGGATCCTTGCCTAGGACCGAAACCTTGCCAGAGGTACGTTGGGAGGTGGCGGCGATGATGCGCATGGTCGTTGACTTGCCGGCACCGTTTGGTCCTAGAAAGCCGAATGACTCGCTCTTCCTAACATGGAAGTCGATTCCGTCAACGGCAGTGAAATCGCCGTACTTCTTAGTGAGACCACTCACCTCGATTAGGTTCTCAGACATAGTTGAGGAGTCTAACTTCTTATACGCTCATTCTGTGGGTAAAAAAGCAGAGACATCCGGTTCCCCGCGCACGCGCAAGACCGTCGTCATCGAAAGAGTCTGGGCTAGCACCATTTTGCTCTACACAGTCGTTGCAACATTTGTTGTGTGGAAGACGCTCAGCAAATACGGCGTCAGCCCGGTTCTCTTCTTTGTTATTGACGCGATCACGTCGTGGACTTACGGAATCGCCACCGCCCGCTTGACGGTCTGCGTAGTGCGGCGGGACTGGAAGGCCGCGCGAAAGTGGGCATGGGCGGCGGCGGTCAGTTTCCTCACTCCCCAGTTGTATATCCTCATCGCCGCCCATCACGCACCGCGCGATGTGTATCTGATTGTCGTTGGTGTTATCTCTTTCATGATCCTTCTCGCCGCCGTGAGTCTGGTTGTTCAGATTAGGAAATCTGCCAAAAAGGCCACTCCGCCTACGACTTAGTGCTGGCCAGTTTTCTAAATGTCGCTCCCGAATAATGGATGACCTTTGAACTCCCGAGGGAGCAGAGCATGGTCAAGATAAGAACGAGAACGAATCGCGAGAGGCCAGCAGTTGAGTGCCACCAATGCTCGTGCTCGGCAAAATTGACGAGCAGGAATGTGGCAGATTGCCAGACGTAAATCCCATAAGAATGGTTGGCAAAAAACGTCTCGTTCTTGGAGACGATCCGTCCTTGCGGGAGATTGAGGAGGAAAATGATCGTCGCCGCAGATACGAAATATACGGAGAAAAGGTATCCCCATACGGGGTGACCAGGGACGAGCTGGGTCGGATCTTTAACGGCGTAACTGAAAAAGAATATGAAGAGGATCAGCGCGGCAAAAGCGCCTTTACCCACGTTGGGTTTCACCTTCAGGCCCTTGGAGTAGTACCTGCAAACATTTCCAAGAGCAAAGAAGACCAGGGTCCCAAAGAAGTTGAAGTAGACATACTTATTGAGTTTCCCAAGATCTTGACCAGTGACCACCAGTAGATAAATGTGCAGAACCAGAGTCACCGCGAGGTAAGAAAGCAAAATCTTTCGCTCCCCTCGGTAGGTGTACACCAGCAGGGCGCAGATTAGGTAGAAGCCGAGCTCGAGCACGACGCTCCACCACGGCGGCACGAGTGGCACATTGGGATTGGCTCGCATCGGCCAAGGTGAGAGCGTGAGGGTCGGCACAAACTGCTTGGCAATCCCCCATACATTGTTTGATGCGTACATATCGCTGTTCGCGATGAGAGTCTTGGTTGAGTGTGCTTTCCATCTTTCTGCGACCACCAGAATGACTGTGACGACCAAGCACGTCAGAAGATAGTTGGGGAGAAGTTTGTTCAAGCGCCGACGGAAAAACCGCGTGACTCCCTGATTGCGAGCCATTGATTCGCCAAGACCAGCAAAGATGGCATATCCACTCATGATGAAGAAGGAGTAGACAGCCAGGGGCCCTGTTACGTGTAATCCGGAGTGGAATGCGATGACTGCAACGGCTAAAAGGAAACGTAATTGCCCCAAAGTCTTCCCTCTCGCTTAATCAGGTTCTGGCAGTTTATCCTTACATACGGAGGTAAGCGTGCAAGAGTTCTCGGATTTCTTAGCCAAACAATCACCCTTTGATGCTCTTACGGCCGACGATATTGAGCGACTTGCAAGCAAAGTAGAGGTTGAGTACTTCGGCAATGGCACGGTAATAGTGAGTGCAGGATCCGCGCCCTTGGATCACATCTATATTGTCAGAACAGGTTCGGTCGAAGTATTGGACCGTGGAAACGTAATCGATCAACTCTCACCGGGAGACGCCTTTGGGCATATTTCGGTTCTAACAGGTTTGCCGCCTCAATACTCTGTGCGTGCCGCCGAAGAGACTCTTTGCTACCGACTCCCGGACCCTCGCACGATTGTCCATGACACTCGGGCCTTGCAGTTTGATCATTTTGGCACCGTAGTTACACGTCATCGCCTCACATCAAATGCGGTGCTGTCCGATACGCAGTCCAGCGTTACGCGTTATATGCGCAAGATCGTCTGGTGTGATGCCACAGATTCAGTGCGCAGGGTTGCAAAAGCCATTACCGACGCAGAACAGTCATGCGCTCTTGTGCGATCGAGAACCGAATTGGGTCTAGTCACTGACCGGGATTTCCGTTCTCGAGTTGGCGTTGGCGAAGTGAGTATCGACGATCCGATACACGTGATTATGAGCTCGCCTGTGATTACTGTGCCAAGTAATACCACTCTGGCCGCAGCCTTCCTGCTCATGGTGGAATCCGGCGTTCATCATCTAGTTGTCATCGATGAGCATGACAATCCCGTTGGAGTCGTCCGGGCAATGGATTTATCTTCGGTCGAGCTTCGCAATCCGCTCCTGATAAGGGCGGCAATTGAATCTGCGAAGAGCATCGATGAATTGGCAGTGGCCTCGAAGCTCCTTCTTCCATCATTGGTCGAATTGCATGACACCGGAATCCCAGCCCTTCATGTGGGTGCGCTTATGTCCGCGATTGTGGATGCGATTCTTACTCGTGTTCTTGATCTAACTGATGCAGTAGAAAGCCCAGTCACACATTCTTGGCTCATTCTGGGATCGATGGCACGTGGAGAGCCTCTGCCAATTTCGGATGTCGATACGGCAATTGTCTGGGCTGATCTTCCGGGCGCCGCTGACCTGTCAGATGAAATCCAAAAAAGTGCATCGCAGGTGCTCACTTTGATGGAACGGTGCGGACTACATCGCTGCCCCAATGGTGCCAATGCCGACAACCTCCTGTTTAGTCGCTCGCGATCGGCCTGGATCGAGGTCTCGCAAGGTTGGCTCTCCGACCCCTCTAGAGCGGGTGCATTGCTGCTTTCCTCGATCGCAGCGGACAGTCAACCACTCACCCAACTGACCTTGGGACGAACGATTACAGACACAATTCGTTCCACAACTAGAAGTCACGACTTTCTTTCCGAATTGCTCCGATTCACCTTGGCGAAGAAACCTCCCATTGGGTTTGTGCGAGGTTTTGTCGTAGAACACTCGGGCGAGAATCAAGGAGAGATGGACTTGAAGAAGGGCGGATTAACGCCGATATCCTCACTCGCTCGGTGGCTGGCAATCGCACAAGGCGATGTGCGCGGCGGGACTATCGACCGGCTGCGACGCGCGGCCGGTAACGGATCATTGAAGGAAGACGAGGCCGATGTCTTAGCAAATGCCTTCAAAGATATT
>DASXUM010000005.1:0-3162 GCA_036504835.1 Candidatus Nanopelagicaceae bacterium | reverse complement strand
GGTGGGGCTATCGACGGCTAGGGCCGGGCCGCGCGAATCAAAGCGCATGGTCCACGATGGGATGAGGGTGGACCCGAATTTGGTGACAACGGCCTCTGATTTTGTCTTGCCAACGGCGTCTCCACCAAGAAAGAACGAATTGGTGGCACTCTGCCACGAACGTGTACTTGAGGTGTTAGAGCTGCGAACTACGGAGGAGATTTTTCCCGCAGGATTAACGACGACAAGGATTCCATCCTTGATGCCCTTTCTGCCTTGCTTGGCAAGCGTTTCGGAACTGCTGCCAAGAAGTACAAGGGAGCCATCGCTCTTCTTTGCCACTGCATTCAATTCAGTATCAGTCTTGCCCACAGAAATCGGCTTGCCGAATGTTCCGCTCGAATCAGACTGAATCAGAAAACCTGCATGGCCGGAAGGTGTCGAAATCAGCCCGACAATTGCGATCATGTTGTTCACAAACGTCGCGCTTCGCACAAGGAAGGCAGATTTCATATCGAAAACGTAGGCCGCAAGCAAAGTACCTGAAAGAGAAATCTTCCAGAGCGAGAGAAAGGTGAGATCTGGTCGCAGCGGAACGGAAGGGTCGACGCTGACGCCATCGGGATTGAGGATTGAGGGTGTGGGCGTCGGTGTTGCTACTGCCGTCGCAGAAGCGGTCGGCGCCGCAGAAATGGTTGGAGTTGGACTAGTCGAAGGAGTTGGACTAGTCGAAGGAGTAGGCGATATCAGCGCAGACTGCGCCGATCCAACTACCCAGATGTTTCCCGATGAATCAAATGTTGCTGCAGTAGCGATCTCATTTGATCCATTATCCAACGGCAAGGTCCACTTCACGGTTCCTGTCGAATCCATCGCCTGAACAAAACCATCGGTGCTTACGACACCAGTAACTGTGCCGATGAGGTAGATGGATTTCCCTCGTACGACCATGCTAGTCGTTTGATCAGAGGGAGATAGGGTCGCAACCAGGGTCATCGGGGTCTGCGAAATAGTTTTCGTGGCACCTTGCGCCAAAAGTGGAAACGCCGCCAACAATAATGCAGAACCGACAATTACGGATAACTTCTTCATGACAATACCTTCACGCTAATTCTTGAGAACGATCTCGCGCAGCAACCATTGCCTTCTTTACAACTGCGGCAAGATCCGATTCAGCAAAGGAGGCGAGGGCAGCAGCCGTTGTGCCGTTTGGACTCGTTACATTCTCACGGAGTGTGGCCGGGCTCTTTCCTGATGTTGCCAGGAGTTTGGCGGCGCCGACCATTGTTTGGACCGTCAATTCGGTGGCGATCTCATTCGACAATCCGAGCTCGGTCCCCGCTTTAACCATTGCTTCGACAAAATTAAAGAAGTACGCGGGGCCGGATCCACTCACCGCCGTCACGGCATCTTGCAGATTCTCATCCACCTCCACGACACGGCCAGTAGCAGAGAGAAATTCACGGACGAAATTCGATTGTGCGGGAGTTACTAGTGGACCAACAGACATGGCGGCCATTCCCTCCCCAACTAATGTCGGCGTGTTCGGCATAACACGGATGACCGGGTTCTTGCCGCCGAGGAGAGATGAGATGAAATCAATCCTCTTCCCCGCAGCAAAGGAAACGACCAGCGTGCTTGGGTCAATCAAAGCCTTGATATCTGTTAAAACCGTGGATATATCCTGTGGCTTCACGACGAGAAGCAGAACCTGCACCTTGGATACATTCTCTTCTAAGGGCTTCACCACTATGCCGTACTTGTCGACGAGTTCGGAAGCCCGATCTTCGCGCTTCTCGGAGATGATAATCGACTCTGGTTTGACGCCAGCAGATAGCAAGGCGCTGATCAATGCCTCACCCATTACGCCCGCGCCTATCACTCCGATGGCACCTGGATTAAGATCATTCGTCATGAGGACAGATTACCTGCAACTGATGTGCGTAAACACGCAATAGCCCGTAGGCTCTCCCACTATGTCTGAAACGAAGCCAGGTTTTGCGCGCGATTGGTTTGAATTCACCGATCCAAACGACGAGCTCGAAATCTACAAATGCGATCTCACATGGTTGACGTCCTACTGGACCTGCATTTACGGCGATGGGTGCAAAGGCGTTTTCGCAGATCGCCCGAATGACGGTTGCTGCACTGAAGGTGCCATGTATTCAGACGAGGACGACGAAGCGAGAGTGCTCAAAGCCGCGGCAGATCTCACCCCAGACATGTGGCAGTTCTACGTGGAGTCGCGACCGAAGCGATTGGGCGGAGATCTCAATATCTCCGAGAAAGATGATGAGAACGAGCGAAAGACTCGTACCGTTAACGGTTCATGCATCTTCCTAAACCGCAAAGGATACGAAGCCGAAGGCTTCACTGGATCCTTTGGCTGCGTACTTCATCACTTAGCACTCAAAGAAGGCCGCCACTTCATCGAGACAAAACCGGATGTCTGCTGGCAACTGCCGATGCGCAGAAGTTTTGAGACCAGAGAAGTCGGCGACCGTGAATATTCGGTAACTGTGATTGGAGAATACGAACGCCTTGCATGGGGTGACGGTGGCAATGATTTCGATTGGTACTGCACGAGTGATTCCGACGCCCATGTCGGCACCGAGCCCGTCTACATTTCCAATCGAGCCGAACTAACCGCACTCCTCGGCCAAAGCGCCTACGACATCTTGGCAAAGCACTGCGATGCGCGGATGCAGGCAATCCGCGAAATAGCGAAGAAGAGCCTTCCTCTCTTTATCATCCAGCACCCGGCAACTCTGGCGGCCCAGAGCTAGCCCAAAGCGTCGCACCTTCGCTCTAGGCTGTGCCCATGGCAAAACCTGAGAAGGACCCCTTCCGCTGTTCTGAGTGTGGTTGGACCACCAATAAGTGGGTCGGTCGCTGCGGAGAATGCCAAGTCTGGGGAAGCGTCGAAGAAATCGCCGCACCTAAGCGACTCTCCCTCGTTCCAGGCGCTGTCACCAAAGCCGCAACTCCCATTGCTGACGTAGACCTTTCCTCTGCCGCTGCTCGCTCTACCGGAGTAAGCGAACTCGACCGAGTTCTTGGTGGTGGCCTCGTACCGGGAGCCGCGATTCTCCTTGCCGGCGAACCCGGCGTCGGAAAGTCCACTCTCCTTCTCACCGTCGCAGCCAAGAGCGCCTCACGCGGAATCCGATCCCTCTTCATCAG
>DASXUM010000004.1:0-39822 GCA_036504835.1 Candidatus Nanopelagicaceae bacterium | reverse complement strand
CTGACCAAGATCGATGATGATCTGAGTAGGCGTGATGATTCCAGGGCCAACTCGATCAGTCACCATGGTTAACGCACGGGAAGATTCCAACTCCGCCGGGATAGTCGTCAAAGCGCTGGGAGTAACTTGCAGCCAGATGACCGAGGACGCGGCAATTGCGAGTACAACCACGGAGAAGGTAAAGACTGATTTTGGACGTCGGATTACGTAGCGGGAAGCCCTGGCAAAGAAGCCCGTCATCAGGTCTCTTCGTGCAAGAAGTCCGCTAAATACCTGCGGCGTGACCCCTCGTCGCCCTAGAAGGGAGAGCAGGGCCGGCTGAAGCGTCATCGTGGCGATCACAGAGACCACCGGCACTAGAAGTCCTGCGGCGCCTAGGGATCTCACGAAAGGAATGGGGACGAGAAAGAGTGTGGCAAGCCCTATCGATACAACGAGTCCTGACAAGATGACGGTTCGTCCTGCTGTCTGCATCGTCTTTGAAATTGCGTCATCCACTGACAGATCAGTCCCGCTCATGATCTCTCGTCTAAACCGGTGCACCATCAGCAGTGAGTAATCAATGGCCAGCCCGAGTCCAATGAGTTCGACGATGTTCGGTATGTAGAGAACCATGAGGAACTTTTGAGCGATGATAAAGACGATTCCTAAAACGACTGAAATTGTGGCACCTGCGAATAAGAAGGGCACAAGTACCGCCCAGCAGAAACCAAGAACCAAAATCAGAAGAAGAAGTGCAAGAAGAATCGCCGCGACTTGTCCGTGTTTTAGATCTGTGGCGAGTACGGGAGTGACATCTCGATTGATTGCCGAAGGCCCTGTAACCAACGCGCTAGTTAGCCCTTGATTGGCGAGGGCTTGACGTAGCTGGTCGGTGTAACTGGCCGCTTCAAGCAAAGTGAAAGAAGTGCCTACATTCGTGAAGAGGACCCCGCCCAAGGCTCGCTGTTGGGTGACCTTAGCGGTGGGAATAGCGCTGGCCGCAACGGCAATCTTCTCTTCCATCGTCGCGATCTCGGACTTTGTTGCATTCTTGAATTTCAGAATGACTGTGAAAGTACCTTCGATGTTCTCGTTGAAGTGGTCGGCAAGGATCTTGTCCGCCTTTGCAGACTCTGTACCGGGAACCGCGAGGGAGGTGGTCAGGTGCTCGTTGAGTTTGGAGCCAGCGAGCAATCCGAGAATTATCAGCACGAGCCAGACGCTTATAACCGTAGATCGATGCCGTATGACAACGCGAGTCCACCGTTCCAACACCTTGCGAGTCTAACGAGAACATCTATTATCCGTCTCATGACTAATATGGAGCCGAACCCAATTCTTGACCGCCTCTTTCGCCACATGGCATGGGCAAATCAATCTTTGCTGGTCAAACTGAAGGAGATTCCGTCGGCGGCCCTTGAACTCTCCTCGGAAAATACTGAATGGCGAGTGGCCACGATCGTGGAGCACTATGTGAGATCTGCAGGCTTCTATGCCGCACGTGTTTCGGGGGATCCGTTCCCTGCCGATATTGTGAGGCCGGCAACGACTGCTGATCTCGATGAACTGGCAAGACGCTGCGCCGAATTTGACGAGCGCCTCCGCGTTTTGGCCACAGAGTCCGAGGGCATGGCCACATACGTACGTGAAGGCAGAACGATCGTGCGGGCACGATCAACCATTCTTGGCCAGTCCATCCACCATGCCACCGAACATCGAGCGCAGATTGCCGACATCCTCACCTTTCACGGAATTAAGGTGCTGGATCTTGATGAACTCGATGTCTGGGCCTACAGCGACTTTGAAGGCTTGGGAGCCTGACTTAGGATTTTCCCGTGGCAAGCATCCCAGGGGCGGTCTCGCACTACTACAAAAATCAAAGTGAGCCTCATAGAGAGTTGTTGCTCGAGATGAGACGCCGGATTTTGGAAGTCATTCCGGATGCAGTGGAAATTATTAAGTATTCCATGCCAACTTTTGTCGTCGAAGGTACTGCTGTCGCAGGGCTTAAGGCAAACAAGAATTTCATTGGGTATTACCCCTACAGCGGTTCAGTACTTAGCAATTTTCCTGAGATCACGAGTAAGTACGAAACCACCAAGGGCGCTCTTCACATTCCGCTTGGATCGCCGTTGCTAAAAAGTGAAGTTCGGAAGTTGATCAAGGCAAGAATGGCGCTTAGTTGATTTTCCGATCAAAGGCGCTCACTGCGTACATGATGACGAGCGCGGTGGCGATGAGCAGGGAACTTGCCGCCATAGCCATGCCGTAGTTCTGCGCTCCGGGTCGCGAGATTAATTGATAAAGGACCGTCGGCAAGGTCCCTTGATCACCGTAGGCAAGGAAATTGGCCGCACCGAATTCTCCAATGGCAATAACCGCCGCATATCCCGTTGCCATGAGAACTACATTTCGAATGATGGGAAGCTCGACCAACCACCAGATTTGACTAGGTGAAGCGGACTCCGTCTGAGCAGTTTCGCGGAGTTGGGAATCGATGTTGGTCAAGGCCGGATGCAACATCCGGATGATGAGAGGTATTGAAAGGAGTGATTGCGCAATTGGTGTCACAAGCCAACTTGATCGAAGTGGGAATAGCCCTCCTCCGAAGCAGATCAAGTAGCCAAGTCCAAGAACAACGCTGGAAATTCCAACGGGCATTTGGAAGACGATGTCCATCGCGCGGGCAAAGGGCCCACTCTCTCCGTTTGTTCTTGGTCTGGAGAGAAGATAGGCAATCAGGATTCCGACCATGAGGCTCAAACAAGTCGTGATAAACGCGTTCCTAACTGTATTCAGACCGGCATGTCCCACTGAAATGCTAAGCACGTCCCTCGCGCCGAAACCGCCGAGGTTTGTGAAATTGAGAAAGCCAAAGGAATCTCCGACGCGGAAAGCGCGCCACATCACCGTCACTAAGGGAAGCAGGATTAGCACGCCGATGAAGATGCTGGTGATCAAGGTGGCTGGCAGATCGCGTCTATCCAGTGGGCGCTGACGCTCCAAAGAGGTTGTCCCGAAGAAATTCATTCTTCCTTTCGAAAGACGCTGGGCAACGATAAAAGCGAGAATTGTCAGCAAAGTTTGGATAAGAACCAATCCGGCTGCTTTTGATAGGTCTAAATACTGAGTTGCCGCTATGTAAATTTCAGTTTCAATTGTCTTGACCGAGGCACCGCCAAGGACAAGCACCAAACCGAAATTGGCGGCACAGTAGAGGAAGATCAGCGCCCCCGCCGAAGCGATGGAGTTTCCGAGATCGGGAAGTGTGACGCTGACGAGCGTGCGCAGTCTTCCTGCCCCATCCAGAGCGGCGGCATCTTCAAGTCCTGAATCTAGTGAGGTCCAGACCCCGCCGATGATCCGCACCGCCAACGAATAATTCATGAAGACGTTGGCACAGATGATTATTGGTATTCCGGAATGACCTAGCAGGAGGTGCGAGACAAGAGGCAATTGGCGAAAGGCGGTGAACCCAATTGCAACCACAATTGTGGGAAGCATAAACGGCACAGTGATGAAAGCGCGAAGAAACTTCTGTCCCGGAAACGACCGATGATAAAGGACGTAAGCACCAGGTATGCCAAACAGGAGGGCGAGCAAGGCGGATAGGGCTGCTTGCCAGATGGTGAACCAGACGAGCGAGGCGATCCGTGCCGTGAGAATCGCGTGAATCCATTCTCCGCGAAAGCCCATCCACAAAATCTTGCCAAGCGGCCAATAGAAGAGCACCCCGAAAAAGACAACGGGCACTGCCCATATGGCCGCTTGACTTCGACTTTTATTCAAAGATAGCTGACCACTTTGCTAGCCACGTTTTCCTGTTTGCATTGAAGTCCAGCTTGTCTCCATAGGTATGCGGGGCAACTTCGGTAAAGCTCTTCCATGCCGATGGGATCGGCGTCCCAGCAACTGCAGGGTACATATACATGGCTTCTGGGAAAGACGCCTGGAACTTGGTTCCCAGGAGGTATTTCACGACCGCTCTCGCCCCTTCAGGGTTCTTCGCATTTTTGAGTACGCCCGCATATTCAGTCTGTCGGAAGCATCCATCCAAGATGCTGGCAGTCTGTGATTGTCCATCGGCCCGCACTTCATCAGCAGGAGACGAGGCATAACTCAAGACAATGGGGTAAGCCCCTTTGCCGCTAGAGCCCGAGAAGTCGGTGTAGTAGGCGGCTTCCCAACCGTTGTCGACCTTCACCGCGTTCTTCTTCAGTTCTTTCCAGTACGACTCCCACTGATCGCTGCCGAACATGTCGACTGTTGCCGCCAGGAAGGAGAGGCCAGTAGAGGATGTATTGGGATTCTCAAGCACCGTCAAACCCTTGTATTTAGGGAGAGTGAGTTCGGAAATTGAACCCGGTGCCGCGAATTTGTGTTGGGCAAACCATGCCTTGTCGTAGTTGAAGCAGACATCTCCAAAGTCGGTAGCTGACAAGGATCCATCAATAACGTTATTGCTTGTTGCCAAGCTGGCAAATGTGTTGTCTATTCCGAAAACCGCATCGCCAATTGGCTCTGCCTTGGTCAGAATCAACCGGTTGGTGAGGCTGCCCGCGTCGCCAGCTTTGACGAGCTTGAGGTTGTAGCCAGTTGTCTTGTCAAAGTCAGCGATGAGTTGTTTGCTCATGACAAACGAATCATGAGTTACAAGCACGACGTCCTTGATCTTTTTGTTTCCGGTGATATTGACGGCAACGACGACGAGCCCAATAACTACAATTGCAGACAGGCTAATAAGAATCTTGCGTGAGAATTTCATCTAGTTTCAATGCCCTTTCATGAACGAAGAGGCACGGTTAAGAGTGGTCTCCCTGCGCTGGCATTATCCAGATCAGGTTAGACGGTCGAAGACTACGTAGTCTTCCTCTCAGTCCGGTGGCACCGAACTCCCGTGTAAGAGAAGGTTACCCCAACTTTCCCGATAGACACTTCGGCGACTCCGTAGGCCTACTCTGGATTCGCCCTCGGCTTCAGCTTGAGATTGGGCAATGGTGGCGCTGGAATGCGCCCACCGATGCGATCGGTGAAGGAAGGAAAGCGTTGACTCTGGCTCTCCCAGTCTTGTCGCATCTGGAAGATTTCATCATGCGTGCGGGCGATGAAGTTCCACCACATCACAATCTTCTCCTTGAAAGGCTCGCCCCCAAGTAAGACCACCTTGGCCCCTTCCGAAGATGTGAGAGATATTGCCTCGCGTCCGGTTGGGATGTAGTGAAGTTGTCCGAGACTCACCGAGTTTGCGTTCACCGTGACGTCGCCTGCCACCACGAGGATGCCGTGCTCAAAGCATGCCTGCACCGGGATCGATGCAGGCGAGTCGGGGGAAACATCAATCTCAGCACCAATCAGCGGAGAATAAATCGTGGCCGGCGATGATTCACCCAGGAAATCGCCAACAAAGAGGCGAATCTTCAAACCTTGCCACACGAAGGCGGGAAGATCACCCAGGTGTTGGAAGGTTGGTTGCGCGTTCCGATCGTGGTCGGGAAGCACGGTCCACAATTGGATTCCATGAAGGTGGGATCGGACATTTACTGATAGTTCTGAATGGGCAATGCCTCTGCCAGAAGTCATGATGTTCAGTTCACCTGGCAAGACATGCTGGATACTGCCCAATGAATCGCGGTGTTCGACCTCGCCACTAAAGAGCCAACTCACGGTCTGCAGACCTGCATGCGGATGCGCTGCGACGCTCATGGCATCGCTCTGGTCGGTGGGGCCGTAATGATCTACGAAACACCAGGCACCAATGGTGCGAATATGACGGTGGGGGAGAGTCCGACCGATATCGATACCCGTCCGCGTCGTGAGTTTCACCATTCTCGGATTGAGAGTTATTTCGTTGGTGAAGCCTTCCTCATCGCAAACAAAGTCCGGAGTCTCTGCTCTATTGCTCACAGGGTTGAGCCAATTTATTCGACGGTGAGTTTAATTGGCACAGCCTTCAGCGCTTGGCTCACCGGACAGTTCACTTTGGCAGACTCGGCCGCAGCCTTGAAACCATCTGCATCCAGATTGGGAACATCTCCACTCACTGTCAAACGGATCTCGGTGATTCCAGTTCCTGGTAGAAAATCAACTTCAGCGGATGTGCGAAGTTGGGTGGGAGGAGTACCGGCTTTGGCTAAACCATTTGAGAGCGCCATGGAGAAGCAGGCCGCATGTGCAGCACCAAGGAGTTCTTCTGGGCTAGTTAGTCCATTTGGCTCTTGACTACGTGCCGGCCAAGAAACATTGAATGTGCCAACTCCGGAAGATACGAGGGAGACGACGCCCTTGCCCTCCATCAAATTTCCATCCCAGATTGCAGAAGCTTTTCGTGTTGTTGTCATTGCAGTCCTATTCGTAGAAGTGAACCGATCGTGAGAATTCCACACCGGGGATTTTATTCACAATGTGACCTTACTCCCTTTAGTTGAAATTTCAACTATAAATGGAGTAAGGTCAAGCCCATGAGTCATTCCCCGTTGAAACTACTCGTAATCGTAGGCAGTAATCGCCCTGGCCGTCTCGGCGAAAGAGTCGGGAAATGGGTCGAGAAGTCGCTGCACGCCTATCCGCAATTTGAGGTTGATTTTGCCGATCTAGCCACCTTAGATCTTGGGTTTTCCCTGAGTGCTCATCACCCGCGCACCGGCATATATGAGGGCGGCGCAAAAGTGCTTGCATCTAAGTTGAGCGAAGCAGACGCATTCATCATCATCACCCCTGAGTACAACCACGGATACCCCGCGGTACTTAAGCACGCCATCGACTCGGTATATGCGGAGTGGTTCACAAAAGCCGGTGCGATAGTTTCATATGGCGCGGCTTCGGGAGGTCTTCGCGCTTCGGAACAGATTCGACAGGTGCTTGCCGAGTTGCGCACACACATTACTCGCAACGGCGTAGCCATCAGTGGGGCATCGCAGAAGATTGATGAGGACGGCACTTGGGTAGGATCCGATGATATGAATCCTGCATTCACTTCAGTCGTCGATGAACTCTTCTGGTGGGCAAGCGCCCTCAAGATTGCTCGACAAACGACCGCATATCCGGCTTAAGTCCATGTGCTCTTACTGCGGCTGCCAGTCTCTTCCGGTTATTCGGCTTCTTACAGTTCAGCATGAAGTGATTATCAATAAACTGGGAGAAGTGCGTCGAACGTGCGAGTCAGGCGCAAACCAGGATTGTCAAAAACACGCAGATGAATTAGCCGAACTTCTTCGCATTCACAACAAACTGGAAGAGCAAGGTCTCTTTGACGCGCTTTCCTCGGACAGCGAGTTCGCTGATTCCCTAGCAAAATTGAAGGTGGAGCACGACGAGATCGATGCCCTTGTTTCACGAATAGTCTCAGGGGAGTTCACCCTGGTCTCGGACCTAGAAACCCTCCTTCGCAACAACATCAGCAACGAGGAGAATGGTCTCTTTCCCGCATCTGCTGTGACACTGGATGGCGCAGTGTGGGACAACATTGAGGCTACGCAAGGGATCATCCGTTAACTGATTGAAGAGTCTTATGTCCTCTGCAAAGTGAAGGTGTAAGAGCCTTCATTGAGGAGAGCGTTGGTCGATAGATCCCAGCAGAAAGCTGGAAGCGTTCCCGATATTGAGTTGCCCGTCCATTGCCAGGTATAAGGTCCACGCGCTCCCCAGGCCGATTGCAGAGTCACGGTGATGGTGCTGCCAGTGCGAGACCCTGTGAGTGTTGGAAGCTTCTCATTGTTTGTACTACCTGTGATAGATCCGTTGGCGCTTTCGGAGAGGGTCACTGTCCTTGCGATTACTTTGGCTTCGCAGCCGGTAATCCCCGACGAGGGAGTCAGATTTGGAAAATTAATATTCCCCGCATAGGTTCCTGAGGCGCTTGCCGAGAATGTGGCCGTGATGATGGCATTCGCATTTATCGTGAGAGTACAAACACCAGTCCCAGTGCAGGCACCGGACCAACCCGCAAAGACAGACCCCGTCGCTGGAGTGGCTGTGAGGGTTATTTGTGTTCCGACTTGGTAATTGTCCTGGCAGGTGGGGCCGCAATTGATGGCTCCTGTATTTGCGGTAACAGTACCTTGCCCATTGCCGGTTTTCGATATCGTCGCGACAAAGGTCTGAGCTGCTCCTCGTGTGAGGGTGAATGTGTATGAACCTTCATTTAGTAGCGCGAAGGTAGAAAGGTCCCAGCAGAAGGCGGGAAGGGTTCCTGAAATCGTGTTGCCATTCCATTGCCATGTGTAAGGTCCGCGGGCTCCCCATCGAGATTGGAGGGTGACTGTGATTGTGTTTCCAGCTCGCGTCCCGGTGAGAGTGGGCAGCATCTCGTTATTGGTGTTCCCCGTAATTGCGCCGCTGGCGCTTTCGACAAGTGTGACGGTTCTTGCGATGGTCTTTGCTTCACATCCGGTAATTCCAGATGAAGGGGTCAGGTTAGGGAAGTTGATAGTGCCCGCATAGGTTCCACTGGCACCGGTACCCGAAGGCAGGGTTGAAGACTTGGCAACAACTTTTAGGCTTGTAGAAGCGCAGACTGTGTTGCGAATCTTCGAGGTTGCTCCTTTCTTTCCACCTGTCACACAAATGTTCAACGGATACGACCCAATGGAGGCGGTGCTAAGTACTACTCCAAGAATCTTTCCTGAGGAAGCATTGAACCTGAGATTGGCAGGGAGTGCACCCGTAAAATTCCATTTATACGGTTTGCCGGTTCCACCGCTCACTTTGGCGGCAAGAGAGTAGTTGTATGACTTGCCTTGTGTGGCTTGCGGCAATTGGGAGGGGATATTGAGGTTGATCGGCTTATACGTGGCGGCCGTCGAACTAACCATGCTTGCTATTAGGAATCCACACGTCGCAAGAATTGTTATTGCCGTCGACTTTCCTGGAAAGGTCCGTTTCATGTGACTTCACCGCTCTCTTAATGTGGGTTCTGAAGAAAGCTCCGCAGGTAATTGGTTGCTGTAGGAGCAGATATTCGACGTAATTGCCCGTCGCATGCCAAAAAAATTACGCCTATCCATGTGGCCGGGCAAGAAAATCAGTGAGTGGTCGTACTCCAAGGGAGATGATGTCGCGCAGATCTCATCCACGCACGCGTTTGCCACGTGGGAGAGATCGCTTCGATTTTTCGGGTTTTATTTGCCTTCCCTCCGTATCATTGGGACGGTGAGGAGCATGTACCTATGATCGAAATGGCCATTGTCTGGGTGCTCCTTCCCCTCCTACTTGTGCTGCTCTGCTATGGCTTCGGCTTGGTCTTCACATTAATTGCTCGTCGACCGGCCCATTTCACAATTACGACGGTAATCGGCTTTTTGCTCATGGCAGTTTTGGGAAGCCTCACCACAATCAGCACCGCAACTGCGCCGTACACGGCAATTGCCTTTGGCTTGATAAGTCTCGGGGGGTTAGTCGTAAGTGCGATTTGGTTCAGGTCTCACCTTCGTTTTGATGGATTGCCGACTGTCGCAGGGATATTCACCTACATTGCTTTCGGCCTTCCGACTTTCGCCTACGGACATCCAAGTTGGGCCGGATGGATCAAGCTTGATGATGACTCGTCCTTTTTGGCCGTAACCGATCGTTTGATGAACGTTGGCAGGACTGTGCCGTTTCCGGTTTCTTCCACCTTTGATCGTCTCATCCAGACTTTCTTTGCCTCGGAAGCCAACGGACATTTCAGCTATCCGGTCGGGACCTTCATTCCATTTGGAGTAGTAACCAAGTTGACCGGTGTTGAGAAGGCATGGTTCTTTCAGCCTTATCTCGCATTTTCAGCCGCTCTGGTTGCGATGCTTTTCGTATTATTGATTAGGACACGCGTTTCCAATCGCGCCCTTGTATTTGTCACTGCGACCGTCTCGGCCATGGCCTCTACGATTTATTCCTACGTTATGTGGGGTGGCGTAAAAGAGATTGTCATAATTATCCCTGTCGTGCTTCTGGCGTTCAGTTTATTTCACGCCATCGAATATCAGGATGCAAGAGAGTATTTTTATTACTCCGCAATTGCATTTTTTGGGATCATTGTGGTTGGTGGCACCGCGGGAGTCGGCTATGCAGCACCCATATTCTTTGCAGCGGTTCTCACGATCTTGTGGGAGAGGAATAAGCAGTACTTCAAGTATTTCCTGGGAGCCACGGTTGTAATCGCGGGCGTGTTGATCCTGCTTCTTAAGTCGGGAAACAAATCAATAACAAATCTCTTCATCCCGATAATTGGGGACACTGGAAATCTCTCAAAGTCATTGAATATTGGGCAAGTTTTTGGGATTTGGCCGAGTTCGGATTTTAGACTCGATCCCGTTAATAAGCCCATCACGTTCCTTCTAATAGCAATTGCATTCCTATTTACAATCGCGGGGATCTATTTCTCTATCATCAAATTGAATTGGGTGATTCCCTCACTTGTTCTCAGTTGCACTGCAGTGGTGGCGACTTCGTACGCTTGGGGCGGAATATGGATTACCGGCAAGGCAATAGCAGTGGCTTCTCCGATCTTTCTGCTTTCGGCGTTTGTTGGCGCCCATGAATTATGGCTCGAAGTCGGTCAAGAGAAGTGGAAGAGGTTCGCGACATACAGACTTCACGTATTTATCGTTTCGCTTACGGTTCTTGTGGCCGCAGGTGTTGTTACGTCTGACATCTACACCTACAAAAATGTATGGTTGGCGCCGTACTCGCAGCAAGACGAATTGCGGAATATCGGAAGCATGTTCGCAGGTGAAGGCTCCGCCTTGATGACTGAGTACTCCGTCTACGGTTCGCGGTATTTCTTGAGGGACCTGGAGGCTGAAGCGGCAAGTGAACTTCGAGTTCATGTCATTCCCACTCGAGATGGGAAGCAGGTGCCGAGGGGTTTTGCTGCCGATATCGACTTATTCGAACCTGCCACAATCGATTATTACAATCTGCTCGTTCTCCGAAAATCTCCGAATGGAAGTCGACCGCCACTTGATTACAACCTGGCTTGGTCGGGTGAGTATTACCAAGTCTGGAAAAAGGTCAAAGGAGTGAGAGTTAGAAAGACCCTGCCCCTTGGAACCATCTTCTATCCCGGTGCTGTTCCAACGTGTAGTGCCGTTACATCCTTCCTGGCGGATCGGAGTAAGTCGGAGAAGATCTATATGGCGGTTCGCAACCCGGTTTACGTGGTCGATTTCACGGCGGGAGAACTACCGGCCAACTGGCAGCCGATGGCTTCCTATACCGGTGGAGTTCATTTTGCCGGGCCCGGTGCCTTCAACAGGAATTTCTCTGTTGCTGCTACTGGTAAATACAGTATGTGGATCGCAGGTTCTTACCCGGGGAGGTTGCGAGTATTGGTTGACGGGACCCAGGTCTACTCGGGTCACTCAGTATTTGAGAGCAATTTGTATCTAACTAACCCTCTCAGCGGCCTTGACCTATCGGCCGGATCGCATGTTCTTACATTGATCTACGACAGCCCAAGACTGATGTCCGGAAGTGATTCTGCCTCAGAGTTTGGACCGATTTACTTGGCAAATCAGACTGCCGGAGATGTTCGAGTCAAGCCCGTTTCGATTAGCAGGATCCCGGAATTATGCAAACTGAATCTGGATTGGATTGCTTTAGCAAACTAGTTGCGGCCGCCGTTCGATAAAATCCCACTTATTCCCAAAGAGATCGTTGAAGACGACAACTTTGCCAAATGATTCTTGGCGAGGGAATTCTACAAAGTCAACGCCTTTTTCGCGCATCGCCGAATAGTCACGATCGAAATCCTCCGTGTATAGGAAGAAACCAACTCTTCCGGACGTCTGATATCCAATGGCAGATATCTGCTCGGGTGAGGAGGCTTTTGCAAGAAGTATGCACGCCCCGCGGTCGAGGTTCGGGGCGATGACGACCCAGCGCTTTTCGGGTGAGAGGGGAGTGTCCTCGATTAGGGAAAAGCCGAGAGCTTGCGTGAAGTATTCAATTCCGCGGTCGTAATCATCGACTAGTACAGTCACCATCCCTAAAGAGGCCATGAGTCAGTTGGCGACAGCGCTTGCGATCGATGCTGTATGAGCGGGGGTCGATCCGCAACAAGAACCGATGATGTTCACTCCCAACTCCTGCATTTCGTCGGCGAATTTTGCCATCTCCTCTGGCGTTCCTTGATACTGGAACGTGTCGCCGACAAGCACAGGAAGTCCTGCGTTGGATTGAGTGATAATGAAAACACCGTCGGGGCGTGCTTCCACCATTTCTCGTGCGATCAACCTCATCTCGTCCATGCCGCGGCCGCAATTGGCGCCGATTATGCGCACACCAAGGGAGGAAAGGGTCTTTACGGCCTGAGCGGGCTTTACACCCATCATGGTGCGCAAATTGGTGTCAAAACTCATTGTCGCAATTACCGGAAGATGGGGGGCAATCTGGTGGGCCGCGTTTATGGCGGCTTCCACCTCAGATAGATCGCTCATCGTCTCAATGAGGATCGCATCGACGCCTCCATCGACAAGTCCGCGAATCTGTTCGGCGAAAATTATCTGTGCACCTTCTGCTGTTAGCGTCCCCATTGGCTCCATCAGGTCGCCGGTAGGTCCAATATCGCCCATGACAAATGTGCCAGGGTGGCGTTTAGCCACACGCTTTGCAATCTCAGCGCCAGCTTTATTCAATTCGTAAACTCGATCTTCAAGGCCGTGCATAGCCAGACGTCCATGGGTGCCGCCAAAAGTATTTGTTGTTAGCAGGCGGGCTCCTGCCTCCGCATATTCCTCGAGGACGGCTTCGATGATTTCGGGCTTCTCAACATTCCACAACTCGGGTGACCCGCCATCGGTCAGACCACGTTCTTGCAGCATGGTCCCCATCGCACCGTCCGAGACCAATACCGATTGCTCTAGGACTTCATAGAGGGAAGACATTAATTCGTTCCCATTTCGTCGAGAAGCGCCTTTAATTTTTCTTCCGAAAATTGCGTTTCAAGTTCTTCGGCAATGCGATCGGCTAGAGCTTGCGGCATCTCACTCGCCGCCACCCATGGATCGCGGTTCCATCCGGAGGTGTATGCATCAGCATCAATCTCACCCAGGCGCATCGCGGCCTCGTCGATGGCTTCTTGAAAGCGAGTAGGGAGCATGATTTTGATTACTTGATCGCCTTCGCGAGCGACCACCATGCTGGGAATTTGTTGCCATCGGGTAATTTGAAATTCAGACATGCGCGCAAGACTATCAATACAAAAAACAAATATGCAGGGCTACTCAGCTCAGGGAGTCAGAATGTACTTTCCGGCCTGGCGCATGGCGCTGGAGATCTCCTGAGGCGAGAAATCTCTTGTTCCATGGGTTTGGATCGTGCTTATCTCATTTGGGTTCACTTGCACATCCACGCTGCTCATCCCAGGAAGAGCCATGAGATTCTTAGTGACAGACTGAGCGCAGTGGTTGCAGGTGAGACCGGTGGCTTTCCAATTCTGATCAGACATCGTGACCTCTCTTATGTGCGACTTGCCAATGAAGGAGAGTTTAGTCGCGAGGGACTCTATGTCGCGAGGACTCTGAACTGACGGAGAGTGTGATCTGTAGCGTATGCAATGCGCGTGCCTTCGGCCTTGACCTCAAGTAGACCATCCAGGATCTCCTTGGTAATGATCTCACCGGGTGCAAGTACCGGAACACCTGGAGGATACGGAGCAACAAGGTCGACGCTTATTCGACCAATTGCTTCCTTGGCATCCACCAATTCGCTTCTACCAAAGTAAGCCTCTCTCAGAGATGCGCCCTTTTGCGGGGTTATTGTCCAACTAAAGGCCGTTGCGCTTTTTCTTGATTTCCCAACATGGTTTCGCAAGATGGGAATAAGGACGTCGCCAAGCCTCTTGAATGTGCTTTCGTCATCGGCAATGGTTACTTCAAAGATAAGAGTGTCGCGATCGGCCATTTCAACCCGAATGTTCGATGCGATTAAATCATTCTCAATGTCGATTCCGTCTGCCCCAAGAATGTTGGCGCGCATTACGAGTTTGACTGGATCGAATCTTCCTGGCGCAAAATCCTCTGCTTTGAGGAGGATTTCATCTCCAAATTCCGAAGTTAGTCTGCTTCGGAACTCGTTGACATTCAGAATGAGTCGCTCGATAAGTTCTGCGCCATGAAGTTGCATCAACGCTCGTACTCCATCGATGGATGCGAGTGTCGCGCCCGCAGGAGAAGTGGTGTGCGTCGACTCGAATCCTTGCTCAAGTCGAGCATGGTCTAGACGGGTCGTGCGAGCTACTGCGATTGCCGCTGCGCTATAACCTGGAAGCGCCTTGTGGATGCTGGTGACAAAGGCATCCGCATTCAGTTGCATTGGGTGGGCTGGCAGGGAGGGATGAAAGCCGAAATGTCCACCCCATGCGGCATCAATGATGACGGGGGTGTTCTTCTCATGTGCCGCGTCTATCAGGGTTGGCAGATCTGAAAGTGTTCCGAGATATCCAGGTTCAGTCAGAATTAGTGCGATGGGATTTTCTGAGAGAGCCCTCTGTACTTCCGCCAAAGGAATTCCGATGGGCACGCCTGTTGCAGGATCAATCTCAGGAACAAGCCAGATCGGTTCGAGGCCAGCAAGGACAATGGCGGTGAGTGCTGATCTGTGGGCTGTGCGTGAGATGGCCACTTTGTCGCCAGGTTGGCCAAGAGAGAAGATGATCGTTTGATTTGCATGAGTGGAACCGCCAGTAGAGAAGCGGAGCCAATCCGCATTCCACAATTGGGCGGCTAGCGCCTCAGCTTTCTCCAGTACACCGTGCGTGAGTTTGATTTCGTCGAGCCCGCCATACAAGGGAACATCCTGGTCGACGACTCTTCCGAGTCCGGCGTCAAGAAGTTTTGCCCGTTGTTTGTGTCCGGGAGTGGTAAATGGTTGGTTGCCATCTTCCAAATACGTTAGGTATGAATCCAACAGGGGAGCCGAAGCTCGAAGATTTCCTACTTCCATTCGATCATCACGACTCTTTTATATCTCAATTGCTGGGGTATTTCTCAAGAATCTCCCTAAGTGACGTAACTAACTTCAACGACGCATCGTGATTACGCTGCCACACATTGCGGCCAAAGATCAGACCCGTTGCGCCTGCCTCCATAGACTCCCGAGCCTTCTGCAACATGACCTCATCTTCGGCTTTCTCTCCACCCGAGACAAGCACGAGTGTTCGATTTGCGGACCGCACAACTGCATTGATTGCCTCTTGACTCGTGAATTCCCGGTCGTATTCCTTTTTCACGTTTGCGCGCAGATCAGGGTGAGGGAAATTGACCTTCACGACATCGGCACCAAGTTCGCTGGCAATTCGAGCGGCGTAATCAACGGCGTAAAAGGAATTGTTTCCTCCTTTTGCCTCTATGGCTTCTCCGCGAGGATACGCCCAGACAATGAGGGGCATGCCGTACTTCTTCGCATCGGTGCGAATCTCCCGTAGTTGGGCGAAATCTTCTTCTTGTGCAGGTGTTCCGACGTACAGCGTGTATCCCACCGCATCTGCTCCGAGTTGCACAGCCTCCTTTACGCTGGCATGTACAGGTGAGAGTGCACGAGCATCCGACGGAATGTCTGTCTTTCCGTTTAATTTCACAATGAGTGGAATCTCGCCGGCAAAGTCCCAGAAGAATTTCTCGGCCAGTCCAATTTGAATCGCAATCCCATTGAAGCCACCCTCGAGCGCTAATTTGATTATGTATTTTGGATCGGCTGCGTCTGGATTGGCAAAGAAATCGCGGGGTCCGTGCTCCATCCCTTGGTCATATGGAAGGAAAAGTGCGGTCCCATTTTTCAAACCAAATTGATGCAGGATCCTATGGAGACGCGCTTTCTTTCCTGTCCCAAGACCTCGCTCCGATAAAGGCAATCTCTCGTTCATCTGACACCTCGCAGGACTTGTGACTGTTGCCACTTTCATCAGCCTACGCCGATTCGCTTTCCAATAAAATATCCAAGTAGGGCAACGATTTTTGCACCAACTGGGTTATTCTTGGTACTAAGGAGTTCGATTATGACTACTCAAGATGTAGATCAGAAGTCCGCGCTGGAACAATATGGTGTTGATCTAACTCAACGTGCCCGGGATGGCAAGTTGGATCCCGTGATTGGAAGAGATAACGAAGTCCGAAGAGTCATCCAAGTTCTATCAAGGCGCACGAAGAACAATCCGGTATTAATCGGCGAGCCAGGTACCGGCAAGACTGCAATCGTTGAGGGGCTGGCACTTCGAATTGCGGCACGAGATGTTCCTACCGGGTTGCGCGAAAAACGAGTCGTTTCACTCGACCTTGGTGCCCTTATCGCCGGAGCAAAGTACCGTGGCGAATTCGAAGAGAGATTGAAGGCCGTTCTTGATGAGATAGTTGCAAGCAGTGGAGAAATCATTACCTTCATCGATGAACTTCATACGGTGGTTGGTGCAGGCGGAATGGCCGGTGCTATGGACGCGGGCAATATGTTGAAACCTCTTCTGGCACGAGGTGAGTTGCACATGATTGGTGCAACTACTTTGAATGAATACCGTCAGTACATCGAGAAGGATGCCGCATTGGAGCGACGCTTTCAGCAGGTACTGGTGGGCGAACCAACGATCGAGGAGGCCGTTGCGATTCTGCGCGGACTGAGGGAGAAGTACGAAGCACACCATAAGGTCACGATCAGTGATGGCGCTCTCGTTGCAGCAGTGAAGCTTTCCGATCGCTACATCACCCATCGATTCTTGCCGGATAAGGCCATAGATCTCATGGACGAGGCCGCCTCACGATTGCGGATGGAGATTGACTCATCTCCTGAGGAGATCGATCAACTTCAACGTGCCGTGGATCGTCTTCGTATGGAGGAGTTCGGGTTGTCGAAAGAGAAAGACGACGTTTCAAAACAGCGCTTGAGCGACTTGCGCGACGAGATCAAGAGCAAAGACCAAGAGCTGAAGACGTTAGCTCAGCAATGGGCAGAGGAGAAGAATCTTCTCGATCGCATTGGGACGCTTACAGAGGAACTCGACCGCCTGCGTGGAGAGGCAGAACGCGCACAGATTGCCGGCGACCTCGAACGTGCAGCTCGGCTTATGTACGGACGTATGCGGGAAATTGATGTGGAAATTAGTGAAGCTCGTATGAAGGCAAATAGTCGCGCTGCCATGGTCAAGGAGGAAGTCACAGAGGACGATATTGCAGAGGTAATAGCCGCGTGGACGAAGATTCCAGTGGGGCGGCTCCTTCAGGCCGATAGCGATCGCCTCCTCAATCTCGAACACGAACTCTCATCGCGCGTAGTCGGCCAGCACGATGCAATCGTTGCAGTATCAAACGCGATTCGGCGAGCGAGGGCAGGAATATCCGATCCGAATCGACCCACGGGGACATTTCTATTTCTGGGACCAACCGGGGTCGGTAAAACCGAATTGGCCAAGGCTCTGGCAGATTTTCTATTTGACGATGAGCACGCGATGGTGCGGATCGATATGAGTGAGTACGGGGAGAAGTTCTCGGTCTCCAGATTGGTCGGGGCACCTCCCGGATACGTTGGCTATGAAGAAGGTGGCCAGTTGACGGAGGCAGTGCGCCGCCGACCATATTCCGTCCTTCTATTGGATGAAGTAGAGAAAGCCCATATTGAGGTATTTGATTTGCTCCTCCAAGTCTTTGACGATGGGCGTCTCACTGACGGTCAAGGCCGAACCGTGGATTTCACCAACACGATCATTGTGATGACCTCGAATCTCGGGTCACAATTCCTCATGGACACGACTTTGGACGAAATAAGTCGAAAAGCCGGGGTTATGGAGGCGGTTCATAGAGCGTTCAAACCCGAGTTCCTGAATAGAATTGACGACATCTTGGTCTTCAATCCGCTGAGTAGTAGAGAGATTGCCCTCATCATGACCTTGCTCATTGCCGACCTACAGAAGCGATTGGCCGATCGCCGAATTGTTGTAGATGTCGAAGATAGTGCCAAGGCATGGTTGGCCGAGCATGGTTACGATCCGGCCTTTGGTGCCAGGCCGATGCGTCGATTGATTCAAAAGGAAATTGGGGACGCCTTAGCAACCAAATTGCTCGCTGGAGAAATTCCTGATGGTTCGCGCGTTTTGTTTTCGACGCAGGGTCAAGACGCTGAAGGACTTGATGTCAGGGTAGAAAAAGCGAACACATAACTTGAGACGATATTTGTTGCTCCCAATCGGCCTGCTGTCCTTAGTGCTGTTTGTGGAGTTAGGAATCATTGCCAAGGCCGGTCCACTTCCGGTGGACGAACGAGTTGCTCTCTGGTTCAAATCGCATCGGACGGCCAGAGAAGTGCATTGGTCTCAGGTGATAAGCGCTCTCACCACGCCGATCATCGTCTTGGCGGTAATCGTTGTAATTCTCTTATATCTCAATTACTGGACCCGCTCATGGTATCTGCGGGATTTTATCCCCCTGGCTTTAGTCATCTCCTGCGCGATCATCGCGAGCGTGGCCAAGCCTTTTTTCAACCGCCTTCGCCCTGGGCCGGGATTGACCACTCTCTTCGACTTTGAACCGGGCTACCCGTCCTCCCATACCGTCTTCATTGCCGCTGCTGGAGGCGCCTTGCTTATCTACGCTGGCAGGCGACAGTTCTTGATTCTCATGGGCGTGGGCTTGGCTACGTGCTTCATAGGTCTCGTCCGCCTCACATTAGGCGTACATTGGATTACCGATGTTATCGGTTCAATGTTTCTAACCTTCGGAATGTTGATCCTGTTCTATGTAGCCGATGATTGGCTGGCAGAAAAAGAAAGTAGTCGCCTATGAAGAATCGGATTCTTACCATATGCCTTCTCGTGGCATTGAGTATGAGTTCGAATCAAGCCTTTGGAGCCACAGCAAAGGCGGGTGGCTCGTGTACGAAAGTCGGTCTCAAGTCCGGCGCTTTAATCTGTGCCAAGGTCGGTGGGAAATTGAAATGGACGATCGTAAGGAAAGCGCAGTCAATCAAGTATTCGCCCGTTTCCCAGGCCACGATTGCCAACAAGACCGTGAGTTTCCCCTACGCATCCACGTCAAAATTGGCTGTGACTGCCACCGCGCTGACTCCTGATATTTGCGCCCCAGGGAAAGCCACCCTTTCATTTTCGGGCACTCCCGGCCTTTGCCGATTCTCGTTGAAGCAAAGCGGCAATGCATATTATTTGCCCGCCAAAACTGTACTGGTCGAATTCAAAGTCTATGGAACTAATATCATTGACTTCAAACTTCCTGGCGCACTCTTGCTAAGCCAGGGTACTTTTCAATTGTCGGCCACAAGCAGTTCGAATCTTCCCGTGCTGCTTTTGAGTAGCACTCTTTCCACATGCACAGTCGTGGGCTCGATCGTGACCTTGCTCCAGGCAGGGACATGCACCATTGTGGCCAGCCAAGGTGGCGATGAATTTATACCTTCTGCAATTTCGATCACCCAAAATGTGGAGATATCTACCAGTAGGGTCACAGCCGATTTGCCCGATACTGTGTCGGGATTCCAAATCAAACCCGTCTATGTCGTTCCATCCGATGCGACTGACAATTCCTACGACATCAACGGGTATATCGCTGGGATTCTTGACGGTGGAGAGAATTATCTGCAAGGGCAGATCGGACTGAAAATTCCAATTGATCGCACTGCCAGTGGTTACGATATTCAGTTTCTGAAATCTCAGTATTCAACTCAATATTTAAGCACACATGAGAGCACCTCGTATAAGGATGACGCTGATGCGAAAGTTCTCTTGCGCGAGATTGGCGCGATGGATAACCCAGGAGACAATCGCAAGGACTACATCTTCTTCATAGAAGTACCTGGATTTGAAAGTAAGTACTGTGGATATGCGGCAATGCCGGGGATGACTGCGGTTGTTTCGTTACAGAATATTTCGGCGACCGGTGCGTGCACGGGAAGGTCTGCCCCATTTTTCGAGAATTACACGTCGAAAACTTGGGTTCATGAATTGATGCACAATTTCGGAGTGGATCACACTTTGGACGATCCATGCGATTTGATGGCTGGAGGTGACACCCTTGGCACCTGTAACTCAACCACGAAATACACTATGGACAAAGAGCACACTCGCTACGTTGGCGCTTCGGCGCAAGGTCAGGACATTCTCAAACTTCGGGTTTGGGATGGATACACGCACGATCAGAATCTCAAGGCCGATTGCCTGATCAATCCAGTTCAACGTACAGACAAGACTCCATACGCTTACTGTCCGACTGGCACCAGACCAATCGGCGAGTTGAGTTCCTGCTGGTCCGCGGTAAATTCAGTTTCACTCGAGGAATCAGTTGGCGGTATCTGGACATCACTTGGTTCGGGCAACTATACGACCTCGATGTGGGGAGGCGACTTGCCGAACCAGACGTGCGATAACGCGAGTTACCCATACGCGGTATGGAAGGAAGTCACTGTAAATACTCCCGGTCTTCGGCACTATCGCTGGGTGGTCAACGGGAGAGTGAACGAATCCCTCGACATAATCTGGGTGAATTAGTTGGGCTGAATGTTCTCTAGGTGAACTTCAGAGACAAGGAATAACCGATTAGGTTGACGTTCACCTTGACAGTGGCACCGCCAGAGGAATTTGTGGTGCCTTTGAAGGTGAGGGTCTTGTTCTTATTCTTTGTCGCGGTGATTGTGAATTTCGTCAATGGCGAATTCGACGTGACTGTCAAAATGTAGGATTTTGCGCTGATCTTCTTAATGATGATCGATCCCTTGATCTTGCTGGGCGGAGTCTTTGCCACTTTCTTCGTGATCTTGGCTGTGGTGTAGATGAAGCCACCTTGTGTTCCGACCACGACAAATTTGCTACCGTCACTGGAGGAAGCAACGCCACTTCCATTCTGAATTGAGTTTCCCGAGATCCACGTCGCACCGTAATCTTGCGAGGTATACACGGTGCCCATGTAACTAGCGGCAACCATGCGGGATCCATCGGCTGACATTGCGATGGCCTGCCAATAGCGTGGCGCATCGGTAGCCCGTGCAGACCACGTCGCACCAAAATCTGTAGAGGTATAGATGAAGCTGTTGTCTCCACTTGCATACACAGCCGCTGCTAATTTGCTGCCATCACTCGACGAAGCAACCGAGCGCCATAGGCGCGGCGTCTCACGGGGGACCCATGTAAGACCAGAATCGGTAGAGGTGAAGATTTGATCTGAGGCAGCCACAGCAACGAGTTTCGTTCCATCATCCGAGGAGGCGACGTCGGTCCAATTCTTCACGGATGCCCGTGCCGTCCACGTGTTCCCGAAGTCGGAGGATGTGTAGAGAGAGCCTCCATCAACGCTCGCCACTAGCTTTGCCCCATCGCTAGAGGACGCAACGGAGTTCCAGCGACGAGCTGTATCGCGTGCAGTCCAGGTGACTCCCGAATCACCTGAAGTGTAGATCTGGCCTTCTTTCACCGTAGCAACCAGTCTTGACCCATCGGCAGAGGAAGCAACTGCGCTCCAGAGATGCACCGGGCCGCGAGATGTCCATGTAGCACCAAAATCCGTAGACGTGTAAATATGCCCGCCCGATGATCCCGCATTATCGGCAGTGACAAGTTTTGCACCATTACTTGAGGAAGCAACGTTTTCGCACGATGTGCAGGTGAAGTCGAGTTTCGTCCATGTGTATGTGATGGTCGCGCTAGTCGTAGGAGACGGTGTCGGCTTTGGGGCAGCCGGAGTTCCATAGGTGTAGATGTAGCCCGGAGACGTTGCAACGAGCCGGCTGCCATCTGCGGAAGACGCGACTCCATAAGAATTTTGGATCGAGTTATCTGTGGTCCACGTGATTCCGAAATCTTTGGAGACATAGACAGTTCCCATGTAGGTGCTTGCAACCAGTTTTGATCCATCGGCAGACATCGCTATGCCTTGCCAATACTTATTGAGATCGCTGGCACGCATGGTCCACGTCGCTCCGGAATCTGAGGAGGTGTAGATGTTGCCCGGGTTACCGTAAACAACGGCGGCAAGTCGGGTCCCGTCAGAAGATGATGCGACCCAGAACCAGAGACGGGCCGAATCTCGCGGAGTCCAAGTCGCCCCGGAATCGCTGGATGTGTAAATCTGGCCGTCGCGAACGACTGCAACCAGTTTGGTGCCGTCACCTGATGAGGCAACCGAACGCCAGGCTCGAGAACTCTCTCGCGGAGTCCATGTCGTACCAGAATCGACAGAGATGTATACCTGACCCGGATTGACGATCGCAACGAGTTTTGTTCCATCTGCCGATGATGCGACGCCGAACCATGGTCGAATGGATTCGTGAGCAGTCCAAGTGACTCCCGAATCGGCGGAGGTGTAAATCTGTCCGCCTTCGACCGTTGCAACCAATTTAGTTCCATCTGCAGATGATGCGATGCCCGTCCAATTGCGATTTGTTTCGTGGGCGGTCCACGTGGCGCCGTAATCGGAGGATGTGACGATCTTTCCGCCGTTGACGAATCCGGCGAGTTTGCTTCCATCGCCAGACGACGCGATACCTTGGCACGAGCAACTCGAATCTCGCTTCACCCAGCCGTTGTCATCGGCATGTGCACTCAAGACGGGCGTGACCAAAGAAAATAACAGCGCGCCTCCTGCAAGGGCCGATAAACTTCTGCGTCGTATCGAAGATTTAGCCGACATCGTGTTCATCGCGGTACCTATCTTTACGTAGGGGAAGGAAACTGCAATTAAATCAAGCATAAACTCCGCTCCAAGGGTAGCAATGGTCATGAGTGTCACCCCTAGGATGGTCTGATGTCAGTTAAGGAAGAGAAATTGGATCGATTGCCGCCGGATGTGCGACGGATGTTGCTCGGCGTCACTTTGAGCGCTCTGGGCAATGGCCTGGTTCTTCCTTTTGCATTTGTATATTTCCATTCGGTCCGTCATATACCCACATCGATTGCCGGTCTGGTATTCAGTTACGGTGCGATCGTGTCGTTGGTTGCCGCACCTGTAGTGGGATCCCTCATCGACAAATGGGGTCCGCGGCCGATTCTTCTTCTTTCCCTATGCATTACGGGCGTCGGCTACGCATCGTTCTCCCTGATCCGCAGTATTCCCGATGCATTCCTCGTGATGTCGGTTTGCGCGATCGGCAACTCTGCGGTGTGGCCAAGTCAAGGCGCCCTGAGCACAGAACTAACGCCGGATCATCTCCGCGAGAGAATTTATGGGGCACAGTTCGCACTCCTTAATTTGGGACTAGGTCTTGGGGGACTGGCGTCCTCGTTGATCGTTTCTATAGACAAACCCAAGACCTTCGAGATGCTTTACGTAGGTGATGGCATTTCCTTCTTTGTATATGTCCTCGTAGTTCTTACGTTGAGGGATGTAGGACATAGATCAAAGGCACAGCGTGAGCACAATGCAACCTTAGAAGGTGGTTGGGGCGATGTGATTCGTGATCGCGTATTCGTAAGAGTATGGATCGTTGCACTATTCGCAATCTTTTTGAGTTACAGCCAACTCGAGGTCGGCTTCACATCCTTTGCGACAACCGTGGCAGATGTTAAGCCCGCCCGATTGGCGTGGGCATATGCGGTCAACACTGCTGTCATAGCAATCTTCCAACTCTGGGTGATTAAGAAGTTGGAGAAGATGCCGCGCGCGAAGGGCCTAGCAATTGCGATGTTCTTCTGGGCGGCGGCGTGGGCGATTCTGGCTATCGCCGGAGTTATGAAGGGTTTCGCAGTACCTGCCATCATCATCTGCCAATTTGTCTTTGCCCTCGGCGAGATGATCTGGTCTCCGATCATGCCAGCGGTGGTGAACCAGATTGCCCCCGACCACCTCAGGGGCCGTTACAACTCCGCATCGACCAACACCTGGCAGATAGGGATGATCATGGGACCGGCTAGCGCAGGCGTGCTCCTTGGGGCTGGGCTGTGGGGTCTCTGGCTGGGAATTCTCTTCGGCGGCCTCTTGGTCGTGGCCTTCTTCGCTTGGCGCCTGAAACTGCCTGAGCGTCCACCGCGGAGCCCCGGGTTGGCCGTAGTCGAGCCGGCAGATACTAATTAATTAGTCGATCTCCACTAAATCCAAGTAGCTCTCGTTCCAGAGGTCCTCATCGCCATCCGGCAGAAGTAGGACGCGATCAGGCTTGAGCGCTTGGACAGCGCCCTCGTCGTGCGATACCAGGACAACCGCTCCCTGGTAGGAGCCGAGAGCACCCAGGATCTCGTTACGGGAAGCTGGGTCCAAGTTGTTGGTCGGCTCATCCAGGAGCAAGACGTTGGCGGCGCTCACGACGAGAACGGCCAGGGCGAGTCGAGTGCGCTCGCCACCGCTGAGTACTTTGACCGGCTTGTGCACGTCATCGCCTGAGAAAAGGAATGAGCCGAGAACATTTCTTGCCTCTGGTTCACGCAGTTCGGCATGGGCACTCGACATATTTTCTAGGACGGTTCGTTCAAAATCCAAAGACTCGTGTTCCTGCGTGTAATAGCCAATCTTCAATCCGTGTCCTTGCACGACTTCGCCGGTGTCGGGTTCTAGATCTCCAGCCAGCATACGGAGCAAAGTAGTTTTTCCCGCGCCGTTCAACCCCAGGATCACGACACGAGATCCCTTGTCGATCGCCAAGTCGACGTCAGTGAATACTTCCAAAGAACCGTACGACTTACTCAAGCCGGTGGCGGATAGCGGAGTCTTTCCGCAAGGCGAAGGTGTAGGAAAGCGAAGGTTGGCGACGCGGTCTGCCTTGCGGACATCTTCCAGTTCGGAAAGAAGTTTCTCCGCACGGCGGAACATTCCTTGTGCGGCCTTTGCCTTTGTTGCTTTTGCGCGAAGTTTCTCAGCTTGTTTTTCAAGGATTGCTGCTTTCTTTTCCGCGTTAGCGCGGTCGATCTTTCTGCGATGCTCGTCTTGTTCGCGTTGGAGCAAGTACTTCTTCCACCCCATGTTGTAGACATCAATGACGTTCCGGTTTGCATCGAGGTAGAAGACTTTATTGACGACGGTTTCGATGAGGTTTACATCGTGGCTGATGATGACCAAGCCACCGGAATACTTCGTCAGATAGTCGCGAAGCCAGATGACCGAATCAGCATCAAGGTGGTTGGTTGGTTCATCAAGTAGGAGTGTCTCGGCACCGCTGAATAGAATTCGCGCGAGTTCGACACGGCGGCGTTGACCACCACTGAGAGCACTGAGAGGCTCGTCGAAAAGCCTTTCTGGAATTCCTAGACTGGTCATGATGGCTTCGGCTTCTGAGGTTGCGCTGTATCCGCCGGCAGCGGTGAATTCGCTATCTGCACGCGTGTACTTGTTCATGACGCTTTCGAGTTCTTCGCCTTCGGCCGTGGCCATCTGCTGCTCGATGAGGCGCATGCGGGCGACGATCTGGTCAAGACCGCGGACCGAGAGTATTCGCTCTACAACTGTGCCTTCTTCATCTCCAGTGCGGGGATCTTGGGGGAGGTAACCGATTGTTCCGCTTCGCAGAACTTGTCCTCCGGCTGGGAGGGTTTCACCGGCCAGAACCTTGGCGAGAGTGCTCTTGCCTGCGCCATTGCGCCCGACGAAGCCGATCCGGTCCCCGTTATTGATTCGCACCGTCACTTTGCTGATTAGTAGGCGCGCTCCGGCGCGCAACTCAAGGCTTTGGGTGTAAATCATGAAGGGCAGTTTCTCACAGTTTTGAGGTCGTCAGAACGACGTGCGCTCTGAGCGGGATGTTTACAGTGCGGGAGACTGTGGAACTAGATCTGCGCTGACGATGAATCTTTTTGGGGCGTTACCGATGTAATGAAATGGGTAGCACGTCGTGAGCGTAAGCACAGCCGTCTTTGTAGGGACGATGACGGTGCGATCGTTAGCACCGACGATTCGAAACCCAGAAATCTTGTAGGTGAATTTGCCGGCCACAGTTTCCACTGTGACGAACTCTCCGACTTTGAGTTTGCCTAATTGGGAGAAGACGGAGTCCCGATGGCCTGAAAGAACCGAATTGTCGGCAACTCCCGGCAGCACGCTTCCTTCAAAGTGTCCGATGCCCTTCTTGAGTTGAGCATTCTCCGTACCCTGATAGATAGGCAGAGTTTCCTTAAGATCCGGGATTGAGATTTTCCCCAAGTAGTCACCTCGTCGGATGCTTACCTGGTTGTAAATCTCTTGCGGATTGATTACCGCATCCGAGTGAAGTGAAGATGGCGCCAACTCTGGTAGCACTTGTTGAGCCTGTGCTTGGCTACCAGAGTAGGCGTTCATCTCGCGAATTTGAACTACTGAATATCCGCCCACGACAACACCCCCGATTACGAGAAGTGTCGAAATAGTGGTGAGTAGTGAGCGCTTATTCATAGGTCTGAGTTACCTCAGTGCCTTCTTGGTTCCTAAGCCAACTCCACCTAGAAGAACCAGTCCTGCAGCAAGTGCAAGAAGGTTGAACCATGGTGAGCCAGTCTTGGGAAGCTTCCCACCCGTTTGTGTCACCGGAGTAGGAGGTGTTGCAGGAGCAGGATTGGCTGTTGGTCCTGGAACAGGTACGTACGCAGGTGCTACTTCGTAGTTCGTGCGAACGATAGTTGCAACCTGACCCGATGCGATGGTGATCAAGCCATCAGCAGTGATGAGACCGCCAAGTGCTGGATCGGTATTCGCGAAGGTGCCGTAGTAGCCATCTACATGTGTCTCGCTCACCAGATAAGTACCTGGTGCCAAGGTATATGAGTGGCCTGCTCCGTCGACTCCGGCAGCTGGGCTTCCAGCAACTTCAGATCCATTGTGCGTTACGTGGATGATGAAGTCAGAAGCAACTGCTGTGCCGCCGTAGGTGTTTACAACATGCTTGATCACGATCAAGGTGCCAGGAGCAACCGGGGTTACAACGGGCGTTGGCGTGACAGTTGGTGTAACTGTGGCCGTATCTGTTGGCGTGACGGTCGGGGTTGGTGTGACCGTTGCGCATGCTGAGTTTGTGATGGTGTTGGCATTGAGATTAACGGCACCAGTACGTGCCAGCAGTTGTCCCTGGATATTTGCGCCAGTATTCGCTGTGATCGACGTCAGAGCGTAAACGTGGCCGACGAATGTGGAATTTGCGCCCAGAGTGGCTGAGCTTCCAACTTTCCAATAGACGTGACATGCCTGAGCACCATTGATGAGGGTCATCGTGCTACCCGCAGAGGTGGTCAGTGTTGTTGCGGCTTGAAAGATGAAGACTGCGTTGGCGTCACCTTTGGCATCAAGGGTGAGAGCACCTGAGTTCGCGAAGCTTCCGGCACCAGTTGAGTAGACACCCGGCGTGATGACCTGCGAAGCAAGTTCGGGCGAAGCCAAGACTGTGGGTGCTGGAGCGCTGATGTCATTGAACGCGGTTACAAGGTCAGTCTGCGCCGTCGTGGCAGAGGTATCAGCGATGTGCTGAACACCAGAAGCGGTCACCGTGGTGTTTCCGGTGAAGGAGGTTCCCGGCGCAAGTCCGATGTCTCCGCCTGCGGTTCCGCTGATCGTTGTAGGACCCGTGTTGGTGATGGTTGTTGCCGCAAGGACTCCATATGTAGTCGTGGTTCCTTGGGTAATGGTTGGTGTTGCAGCATTTGACGAGGCTGGGGAGATGAAGATTGCCAGCAGGGGCAGCAATGCCACAGCGGTAAATACCTTGACTTTATTTGTCTTTTTCATGCCTTTTCGATTCTCTTATGTTTCAAACGTGCGCCATAGTGGCTTCGGACACTTGCCTGCCTGGGCGCCGACGTGATGGCGCACTAGACGGTTCGCGAGTTGATGGCTCGGCAAGATCGATATGTTGAAACCCTCTGTTTTTGAATCTAGTCCTGAAATCGAACTATGCCGATGAGGGAAGTAGGTTCTACGCAACTTATTGAGGATTCTCAACAGTTCGAACTTACACCACTCGATGCGAGGGGTACTGACCTCCTTTCGGTGGATTCTCTGTGAACTTGCCTCTCAGTTTTGGCTGAGAATTCTGCTTTTCGGCTAGATTTGCTTCCGTGGCGTACTCACATAGATTGCAAGATCATGCAAAGGCCTTGGGACGAGATGTCCGCGTCGCCCTCGTCGGGGCCGGACAGATGGGTCGGGGATTTGGATACCAGATATTCCGGATGCCAGGTCTCTCCCTCGCCCTAGTCGTCGATGTTGATGCCGATCGAATTCGAAGCCTATTCAGCGATATTGGTATCAGGGATGTGGTGATCAGCACCGATCACAAAGTCCTTTCTGATGCAATCTTGGCAGGGAAGGCAACGGGGACAACTACTACCGAATTTATTGCCGACCTTCCATATGACATCGTGGTTGAAGCAACTGGTATTCCTGATGTCGGTGCGCAAGTTGCGTATTCATGCTTGCAAGCCAAGAAAGATGTCGCGGTGCTTAACGTCGAGATGGAAGTGACGATTGGACCTTTGTTGCATAGCTTGGCCGAACGCGGCGGTGCTGTCTACACGGTCTGCCACGGAGATGAGCCTATTGAGGCAAAGGCGCTCGTGGATTTCGCCCGCGATCTTCAATTCGAAATTGTCGCTGCGGGCAAGGGTAAGAACAATCCTTTTGAGCCATTGAGTACGCCGGACACAGTCCGCGAACGTGCCTTGTCAAAGCGAATGAATCCAAAGATGCTCTGCTCTTTCACCGATGGATCCAAGACCATGACAGAGATGGTTGCGCTGGCAAATGCCACGGGTCTCGAGTTGTCCAAGCGGGGAATGTACGGACCACATGCAACCGTGAAGACGCTGACAGATGTGTTCGCGCTGCAAGAAGATGGAGGAGTGCTGGATCGCCCTGGTGTAGTGGACTACTGCATGGGCGATGTCGCTCCCGGAGTCTTCGTCATTGTCCGATCTGATGCCCCTTACATAAATCACGAGATGACATATTTGGCCATGGGTCCTGGACCGTACTTTGCCCTGTACAGACCCTTCCACCTTGCATCCATCGAAGCGCCGTTGTCGGTGGCGCGGGCAGTCCTAGATCGTGAAGCTTCGCTCTTCGCTCCCAGTTTGATGGCTGAAGTAACGACCATGGCGAAAAAAGATTTGTATCCAGGTGACACCATTGACGGGATCGGCGGATACACAGTCCGCGGTTATGCCGACATTGCCAAGGATGCCAAGCGTGACAACCTTGTGCCAATTGGCCTTATTCAGAACGCGATAGTTCAGAAACCAGTCAAGGTGGGCGAGTTGATTTCCTATGATCAGGTCGAACTCGACGAGTCGAGCCTCATAGTCCAACTCCGTCGTAAACAAGACAGCCTCGGACTCACCTACGCATGATGCGCGTTGCAGTCGTGATTCTCGCGGCGGGTAGCGGAACGCGATTTGGCCACAGCACGAATAAAGTCTGGCTTCCCCTTGATGATCGTCGGATAATTTCTCACTCCCTTGAGAATGCGGTGAAATCTTTTGGCGAATATCGGGCCGTGCTGGTCGTTGATCCCTCCGATGCCGATATGGCTAAGGATGTTCTATCTCGTGAGACGCCAGATATCAGTGTCGAACTCGTCAGCGGAGGGCGCACCCGACATGAGTCTGAATTCAACGCCTTAAAATATCTGTCTTCGGACATTTCTGCTGGGAACATCGATGTCGTGCTGATTCACGATGGAGCTCGCCCCCTAGCAAGCAGCAACCTTTTTGAAGAAATTGCCAACGCCGCACAGATTCATGGCGGTGCGCTACCGGCGATTGATGTCGATCCCTTGGAAATTGACATCGTCACCGAGAAACGAATCGCCAGAGTACAAACTCCCCAAGGTTTTCGCGCCAAAGAAGTCCTGGCGGCCTATATGCAAGCCGACAAAGATGGATTCGTTGGCACAGATACAGCAGCGTGCATGGAGCAATACTTTCCAAACACCGAAAGCGTGGCAGTTCCAGGCGAGGTCACAAACATAAAAATCACATATCCGCACGACCTGGTCCTTGCACAGAAAGTGATTGCGGCGCAGGACAAGGCTTGAACTAATTCGAGTGCAACTCCATAAGGTCACGATCTGCAGGAGTATTTATGCGGGAACCTTCCGGGCTTCCTTCAATCTGATGAAGTCGAGCATTCCTCTTAAGTGGAAGAAACCAGCCGCAGTCCTGCCCGTTGACATCTATTGCTGATACACGTATTAGCTCTGGAGTTCCGATCCGCATGACTGAAGTGCGATCAAGGGTCTCCACGATTACGGCGTCATTTCCGACTATCTTGAGAGTCTCGGTGAAAGCCATGGCCGGCCGCACGGCATCTGATTCGTCGCCAAATGCTGTGATGACGGCGCTGAATTGCGAAAGTGGAGTCATAGGACGCGACGCGTCGTGAATCATTATCGCGTCGTATTCGCCGAACACTGGCGTAAGTGCTTGCGCAAATGAGCGGGGAACTGTGGGTTCACAGATAAGTAGTGAGTATTCGTTGGTGTTTACGATCCTTCGCACTTCCGTCGCTAATTGCTCGTTTACCGCGATGACGATCTCAGAATCTACTTCTAGCGTATTCATCACCTGTAAAGCCGCCACGAGACTGGCGGTCTCATTAATTGGCAAAAATGCACTAGGTGAGGTGACTGCCAATACCTGATGGAACCTCATAGTGGCCTACCTTATTCTGAGATCTACGAGGAAGTGCCTCAGATTAAGGTAGGCAGGGTTCAAGAGGCGAAGCCTTTGACCGTTACACCCGGTTTTTTCGAGTTGCCCAACCCACTGCACCGAAGACCATCAGCAGGGTTCCTACGAGCAAGACGTTGTACCAAGGGGAACTCGTCTTCGGTAGTTCTCCGCCGACCTCAGTCGGAGGAGGTGTCGGGCCTGTGGTTTCGACCGGCGTAGGCACTGGAGTCGGTGTAGGCGTTGCAACCGGTGTCGGCGACTCTGTGGCAGTTGGAGTGGGTGTCGGCGTTGCTGAAACCGTTGGGGTTGGGGTTGGGGTCACAACGGCTGCTGCATTAGTAACGAAGATGGAGGCTTGCGAAACGAGTCCGCAGTTCGCAAAGAATCTGACCACTACGGGATAGATTTTTGTCGGAAGCATATTTACAAGAGACCCGTCCCACGTTGAGGTCTGATTCCCATAATTGTATGGAAGTGGATACAAGGTTGGATCTCCGACAAATTGGTACAGACCTCCGCCAGAAGTTGTCCACGTCAATCTTCCAGTAGTCGCGCCCGGTCCGCCGGATGTAAACGTGAGGTCGCTAATCGTGGCTGTGCATGGGGCTACTGGTGTGGCCGTTGGAGTGGCAGTCACTGTGGCAGTAGGAGTAGGAGTTGGTATTGGTAAAGCACAGTTGTTGTTGGTAATCACGTTTGAGTCGAGAGTGACCGCTGCATCTCTAGAAAGCAATTGTCCATCGATAATTGCTCCGGTCTTTGCGGTTATTGAGGCGACCGACAGCACGTGACCCACAAATGTTGAATTTGTGCCCAGTGTTGCTGCACTCCCTACGGTCCAGTAGACGTTGCAAGCTTGTGCTTGATTGATGAGCACCACTTTGCTTGCCACAGAGTCAGCCGTGATCAAGGTCGAGCCAGACTGGAAAACGAAAATCGCGTTTGGATCACCACCACCATCGAGGGTGAGAGTAGTTGTGATTCCGAAGGTCGTGTGGGCGTACACGCCTGGCGTCAGGGTTTGACCACCAAGTTCAACACCGGGATCGGATTTAGTAGTGGCCATGGTGCTTAAGGTCGTATAGGCAGTAGCAAGCGAAGTTTGGGCATTCTGTGCCGCAGTGTCATTGAGGTGAATTGTCCCCCCAGTCATCGTGACCGTTCCGGCGCCCGTGAAGGAAGCTGCCGGAGCGATGCCGACATCATTGCCCGCAGTTCCGCTAAGTGTCGTCGTGCCCGTATTCGTGATACTTGGAGTGTTTGCAAGGACCGCGAAGTTCACGGCGTTACCGAGATACGCACTAGGAGTAAGCGCCGAGGACGGTGTTGGTGCAGATAGAAAGAGGAGTAAGAAAGAAGTGACGGTCAGAATATTTATCGACGCGAATTTATGTAGTTTCTTCATGGGAGGTCTTCTTTGGGTTATGTTGTAAATCGAGGTGACTTACAACCTCGTTAATAACGCTACTCCGGCAATTGACAACGGTCTGAGTGACCTGAGCAATAGTCGGCAAGAGGGCGCGTGCATAAGTTATCTTTAGAGAATGAATGAATGGAAAGTAGTGGAGCCACTCCTGCAGACTCCGCGTCTTGATCTGTACCACATATGTGCGGAAGACTTGATTATTCTTTTTGAATCTCCCGAAGATATGTCAATTTATGAGGGTAAACCGTATTCAAATCCGCATCGTCAATTGATGGATGACAAAGGGCCGCTGGCTTGGAGAGTCCCCCAGGTCAAGGAGGATCCCAGACTCAATCGCTGGTTTGTGAGATGGATTGTCTTGCGCTCTTCAGGAGAAATAATCGGTAGCACAAGTTTTCATGGAGCCCCAGACGCCGATGGCATGATCGAGATTGGTCTGGGGATCCAAGAGTCTTTCCGCAACCAAGGTTATGCAAAAGAAACCCTTCTGGGCATGTGGCGTTGGGGACTGGAAGACCCCCAAGTGAAAATACTCAGATACACGGTTAGCATTAACAATGCACCCTCAATTCGAGTCGTAGAGTCTTTCAATTTCCACTATAAAGGCGAGCAGATTGATGACGAGGATGGCCCAGAGAGCATTTACGAGATTTCGAGAGAAGAATTCATACGTAATTTCGGCCTTGGAAAGTAGGTGTCGATGATTTCGCCATACGGTCCTGACGTGAGAATTGCCGACGATGAAAATGACTTGGTAAGAGAAGTTGTCGAGTTCGCGAACATCAGGATTACTCAGCAATTGAGAGAGACCGGCGCGTTCCATCTTGCCTTAACTGGTGGCACGTTGGGCCTGGCAATTTCGAAAAGGCTTGTGAAAGTCTGGAACGCCAACCCAGAGGATTTCACTGGACTTCATCTGTGGTGGAGCGACGAGCGATTCGTTCCTGAGATGAGCGAAGAGCGAAACGCTCGGCCGATTATTTCGGGGTTGAGCGAGGATTCGCCGATTCACGTTCACCAAGTTTTACCCTCGGATGCCAACGTCGATGTCGAAGTCGCCGCAAGACGCTACAACGCCGATCTATTTGGCATTGAAATAGACCTGACTATTTTGGGACTCGGCCCGGACGGACATGTTGCGTCACTTTTTCCTGGCCAGTGGGATGAGAGCGAAGAACGAAGCGCCATTGCTGTAATCGATTCACCAAAACCGCCTCCACAACGCGTTAGCCTCTCGATGTCGAAGATCAACTCATCGGATGCTGTGTGGTTCGCGGTATCTGGAAGGGAAAAGCATGAGGCAGTGGCGAAGATAATCGGGCGGGATGCATCTATTCCTGCTTCACATGTTCACGGCAAGATCGAGACCCTCCTCTTCGCCGAGCATGCTGCGCTTGCAACTGGGTAGGATTTCGCTATTACTGGAGCGGAGAATCAGATGGCCGAAAGTGCAAGTTTGAATTTTGGCATGGTAGGACTCGGCAGAATGGGTGCCAATATTGTGCGTCGGCTTGACCGACACGGCATTACTTCGGTGGTCTATGACCTCCAACCTTCGGCCGTTGCAGAACTCGTCGGCGAAGGGGCGACGGGTTCAACCGATTTTGCTGATCTGGCAAGTAAATTGCCGACCCCGCGCGTTGTGTGGGTGATGGTCCCGTCGAGTGTCACCGACTCCACTATTGAAGAGTTGTCGCATCACCTGTCTCCCGGCGACACGATCATCGACGGTGGCAACAGCTATTTCAAGCATGATTTAGAGAATGCGGAGAAATTGGCCGCAAAGGGAATTGATTTTGTGGACGTCGGCACAAGCGGGGGAGTCTATGGACTCGAACGCGGCTATAGCCTCATGATCGGCGGAGAGAAGAAGGTTGTAACGGCGCTCGATCCATTGTTTCGTGCCCTAGCCCCTGGCTTTGAAAGCGCTGCTCGCACCATCGGTCGCACGGGCGAGCCAAGCACCAGCGAAATCGGGTACCTGCACTGCGGTCCCGTCGGTGCGGGGCATTACGTGAAGATGGTTCATAACGGAATTGAGTACGGCATGATGGCTTCATTCGCGGAAGGCTTGGGTATTTTCGAGGCGGCCAAGAATGCAACTCCTGCCTACGATCTTGATATTCCGGAGATCACCGAAGTTTGGAGGCGGGGGAGCGTTGTCGCCTCTTGGTTGTTGGATCTGACGGCGCAGGCTTTGAAAGAGAATCCCACTTTGGGCGATTACTCCACTGAAGTAAGTGACAACGGAGAGGGCCGTTGGACGGTGCAGGCAGCCATCGAATCCGGAGTGCCCGCCCCAGTTTTGAGTGCATCGCTTTTTTCACGATTTGCGTCTCGGGGTAACGATGCATACTCCAACCGGGTGCTGAGCGCGATGCGCTACAAGTTTGGCGGCCATCACGAGTCACCTAAAGGGAAATAAGAGATCATGCGAGCTGATGCACTTGTTCTTTTTGGCGGTACAGGGGATTTAGCAAAGAAGAAGCTCTTTCCTGCACTTTATGAGATGGAAGAAGCCAATGAGTTGGAGATGCCCGTCATCGCGGTTGCCTCATCTAAATGGACGCAGGAGGAGTTCCGTGCCAATGCCGAAAAATCCATTCGAGACCGCATAAAGGACGTAGATGAGGATATTTTAAAGCGTCTATTGGACGAACTTCACTTAATCGTCGGTGACTATCGAAGCCCGGACACCTTCGCGCTGCTTCGTGACAGGCTTGCCGAATTCAAGTTGCCCGTGATTTATCTTGCCATTTCTCCTGACATGTTCGAGTCCGTCACTCAGGGTTTGGCAGATGTTGGAATCACAAAGAGTGCGAGGGTAGTGGTTGAAAAACCTTTCGGACGAGACCTGCAGAGCGCGATAGAACTCAACGATTTCCTCAAGAAACTCCTGCCTGAAGATCAGATCTATCGCATCGATCACTATCTTGGAAAAGAATCTGTGGAGGACCTACTCGTATTCCGGTTCGCCAATACGCTCTTTGAACCGGTATGGAACCGCAACTACGTTTCGAATGTTCAGATCACAATGTCAGAGGATTTTGGAATCGAGGGGCGAGGCAAGTTTTACGATGGAGTGGGTGCTACTAGAGATGTCCTCCAGAATCACTTATTGCAGGTCTTGACGATGCTCACGATGGAGCCACCTATAGATCTTTCTTCAAAATCGATGCAAGACGAGAAGATCAAAGTCTTGTCGGCCGTACGGCAACTTGAATGTGAAGATGTAGTTCGGGGACAGTATGTCGGCTATCTCGCCGAGGAAGGCGTCGCGCCAAACTCGGACACAGAGACATTCGTCGCGATGCGCCTCTTCATCGACAACTGGCGTTGGGAAGGCGTGCCTTTCTATTTGCGAACGGGCAAGAAGATGGCGGAGACAACCTTGGAAGCCGTTATCGAATTCAAGCAGCCCCCACGTTTGTTATTTACCGATGCAGGCGCTCCTAAACCCATGCCGAATATTGTTCGCTTCCGTCTTGGTGCGAGGGATGGCGTGGATATGTCCTTGCAGGCGAAGGCACCCGGCGCTCATCTTGTTACGTATCCAGTCGATCTCACGGTCGAATTTGCCGCTGCATTGGGCGAGCGCAAGGAGGCATACGAACGTTTGTTGGATGCTGCGTTGCAAGGCGATCACTTCAGGTTTACAAGAATCGACGCCGTGCTTCAGTCCTGGCAGGTTCTCGACCCCGTCCTTAAAAGTCCGTCTAAATTGCACCCGTATTTCACTAATAGTTGGGGCCCGGACGAGGCTTTGGAATTGGTGCCGGGCGGATGGAATCCAGTGGGGTTGGATTTGGACCCACGCTGAACTAGTGCGGGCCGACCTTCTTGACCGCATATCGACCCAGAAATTGCGCTTTCATCTCCGCGAAGTCGCCGTCGATGATTGCTTGTCGCATTTGATCCACTAGTCGGAGGATGAATCTCTCGTTGTGGATCGTCGCGAGGGTTGCCGCGAGTATCTCTTTGCTTCGGAAGAGATGATGAAGGTAGGCACGTGTGTAATACGTACAGGTGTAACAATCGCAACTCTCGTCGATCGGCACGAAAGCTTTTCGGTAAGGCGCATTTGAGACATTGAATCTTCCCTGCATCGTGTACAGCGAACTCGTACGCGCAATTCGTGAAGGAAGAACGCAGTCAAAGGTGTCGATGCCGTTTTCAACGCCGATGAAAAGATCCTCGGGTGCGCCAATTCCGAGCAGATGCTTTGGTTTGCTCGGCGGCAACTCTTCGTTGACCCACGAGATAATTGTGCCGAGCGCGTCCTTATCTAGCGCCCCGCCAATTCCGAAACCGTCGAAGGAGATGCCCGAGGAAGACATTCCACCCAGATCCCTTGCTGCAATTCGACGAAGGTCTTCATACTGTGCGCCTTGAATGACGCCAAAAAGTGCTTGGTAGGGTTTGTCTTTTCTTACATCCGTGAGACGTTTATGTTCATCCAAACACCTGATCGCCCAGTTGGATGTCCTGTTAATGGCGCCCTCTTGATATTTACGAGTGTTATGGAGCGTCGTGCACTCATCGAAGGCGAAGATGATATCTGCGCCGATCTGATGCTGAACCTGCATGGAGATCTCAGGAGTGAAGCGATGCATTGACCCGTCAATGTGAGACTTGAAGGTCACACCATCATCGTCGACATGTGCCAAGCGGTCCTTCTTGTGGGCCACTACATCATCGGCCCGGAAAGTGGTCGCATCCATAGCGAGGACTTTCTTGAATCCCACGCCAAGTGATAGCACTTGAAATCCGCCGCTATCGGTCACGGTAGGGCCCGGCCAATTCATGAAGGTGCTTAGTCCGCCGGCTTCGTCGAGAACGTCTGCACCCGGCTGGAGATAGAGGTGGTAGGCGTTTGCCAGTAATGCTTGTGAACCTAGGCTTTTCATGGTTTCAGGAAGGACGGACTTCACCGTGGCCTTTGTGCCAACCGGGATGAAGCACGGAGTCTGGATTACTCCATGGGGTGTGGTGATAGTTCCCGCGCGCGCTAAACCGTTACCTTCGTGAGTAATGTCGAAGGAGAAACCGCTTTTTTCCACTTCGGTATTGAACCACCTATCGATAGAATTGATTTCTTTGGTTTAGGGTGAAGCATGAGTCAATTTCTCTTACGCGATGGTAGGACGCTGGACCTACTTGATAATCATCACAAATCTGATGTAGCCGTCCTTTTTCACCATGGAACTCCTGGCAATTCAACTTCGTGGCGCGAGTGGATTGAAGAATTGTCGGGCGGCCAGATGTCTGCGATTGCGGCAAGCAGACCCGGCTACGGCCATAGCGATCGGCATCCGGGTCGACGAGTCGTCGATGTTGTAGATGATCTTGGGCAGGTTCTTGACGACCATCAGATCCGGAAGTTTGTCTCAGTGGGATGGTCAGGTGGAGGTCCGCACGCACTTGCCATGAGCCTTGATCCTCGCTGTGCAGGCGTAATTACCTTGGCAGGGGTGGGTCAGTATGGAAAACCGGACCTAGATTTTCTTGCGGGTATGGGACCGGAGAACGTCGAGGAGTTCGGCGTGGCTTTGCAGGGCGAAGGTCCGCTGCGAGATTGGATGAACAGCAACGCTTTGAGTATGCAACATGTCACAGGGCAAGGCCTACGAGATGCCTTCGGGGGCTTGATCGGCAAGGCGGATACAGAAGTACTTGCGGGAGAGTTCGCCGAAGATATGGCGGCGGGGATGCGTCGTGCGCTCTCTCGCGGTTTCGATGGATGGATCGATGACGACTTGGCCTTCGTACAGGAGTGGGGCTTCGATTTGAGTGCTATAAATATCCCTGTGTTTCTTTGGCAAGGCGACGACGATTTCATGGTTCCGCATTCGCATTCGCGATGGCTGGCTTCCAAGATTCCAACAGCTCAACTGAACTTCATACCAGAAAATGGACACATTTCCTTGATTGTCAAGCATCGTGACAAGATCGTTACCCAATTGCAACAGTTAATCGCCTAATGGAGTGCCTCGAAGGTGGAAAAGCCTCAAAAGGCGCAAATGGGGTTTCCATTTATTGGGATTTTGGCTACCGTTCAGTACTAATTCGTGTCCACTCAACGGGGAGTGGCAGTAGGCGCGCGCAGAATGGAGCACCTCAGTGTCGCAACTAGAGGCAGTCGAAGAAGTTCTAGTTGATGCACCGATCATTCAACGCACCCAACGTCAGATCGCATGGAAGAGATTCAAGCGGAACAAAGTAGGGGTTTTCTCCGCGATCGTGGCGATTTTCTTTGTTGCGTGCGCATTTCTTGCCCCCGTTATTACTTACCTCATGGGGCTAAAGGATCAAGCTACTTATCCAAAAGCACTAAATGAATTTGCAATGCCTATCGGAGCAAGTGGCGGCATGAGTCTTACTCATCCGCTCGGAGTCGAACCGGGTGCGGGTCGCGATCTGCTTACGTTAATGCTGTATGGATCCAGACTTTCGTTCACGGTTGCATTCATCACCAGCGTCACGTCGATTGGCCTCGGAATGTTGATTGGAATTTCAACGGGCTACTTCCGCGGGAAAGTTGACGCAATCGTCGGACGTTTATCAGACTTTCTTCTCTCGTTCCCATCAACGTTCATGATCATCGCTCTTAGCCTTCCGATGACGCAGCGCATCGAGGGATGGCATATCGCGAAAGACAACGGCGCACGTGTAGTCGTGCTCATTCTCTTCTTCGTCTTCTTTGGATGGATGGGATTTGCCCGACTTATCAGGTCGCAGGCATTTAGCATGCGCGAGCGTGATTTCGTGATGGCAGCTCAAGCCTTGGGGGCTTCAAGTTTCCGCATCATCACCAAAGAATTGCTACCAAATCTGTGGCCCAGCGCAATCGTTTTCCTTTCGCTCTCGCTGCCGGGTTATTTGGCCCTCGAGGCCACGTTCTCCTTCCTTGGGGTCGGTATTCAGGCTCCCGGATCCTCATTTGGTTTGGTGTTATCGGATGCGGTCGGATATTGGCGATCTGACCCCGCTTATCTTCTGATCCCGTCGATCTACCTGATCATCATGGTTCTTGCGCTCAACCTACTTGGCGATGCCATCCGTGATGCGCTTGATCCAAAGGCGGCACCTGCATGAAGAATGCACAGAGAAACACAATAGGTTTCCGTAGTAATGCGGAAAAGAAAAATCAGTATCTAGCACTGCGAAGTAGATCGCGAGCTTCGCAGCTCTTAGGCAAAGGTCCAGTTCGCGGCCGCGAAATGGAATGAACTATCTACGAGGAGGACATATGTCCGGTTCGAAAATGGCAAGGCGCCATTTAAGCCGTCGCCTTATAGCTACGACCGCAGCTACCGCATTGATGGCTGCTGGCGCACTAGTCGGGATGGCAAGTAGTGCAAGTGCCGCCAGCGTGCAAAAGGGTGGAACTTTGTACTTTATTACCCACCAAGAGCAGTTTGACCACATGGATCCGTCCCGCGTTTACACGGGCCGAGACATTGCATTTTTCAATTCATACCTCTACCGCAACTTGGTTTCATACAAGCCGGTCAAGGGTTCAGCAGGATCGTCTCTAGTTCCAGACCTCGCAACCAACACCGGTGTTCCTAGCAACAGCGCTAAGACCTGGAAGTTCATCTTGCGCAACGGAATCACATGGGAAGATGGATCTGCAGTGACTTGCGCTGACGTCAAGTACGGCGTCTCGCGCGCATTCGCTACCGATGTCATCACCGACGGTCCTCAGTACCTAGTCGGCGCTCTAAAGATTCCTCTAGCCGCCGATGGCAGCTCACAGTACAAGGGTCCATACAAGAAGACCGGTCAATCCCTCTATGACAAGGCAGTTACTTGCAAGGGCAACACCATCACCTTCAACTTGAACCGCTCATTTGCTGACTTCAACTACGCGTTGACTTACCCAGCAGCATCTCCTGTA
>DASXUM010000003.1:0-10848 GCA_036504835.1 Candidatus Nanopelagicaceae bacterium | reverse complement strand
CCACCATGCCCCTATCGGAAATGACTTTTGCTGTGAATTCCATTCGCCAGCCACGGTGTAGCCGAGTTGCAGCATGACGAGTGGCACGATCAAGATTTCGACGGCCGAATAACCCCAACCGACGAGGAAGCCCACCCAGGGCCGTAATCCGACCGCACTATAAGTCGCTACCGAGCCTGCGGCAGGAATGTGCTTGGCAAGTTGGCCGATACTAGAAGCGGTGAAAAGGATCCCGATAAAGGCAACAATCACTGCCAGTGGAAGTGCCCCGCCAGCCAGCGGCGAACCAAATGGGATCGATGCGGCGATTGCTGCTCCGGGAGCCATTGAACAAATGGACTGGAATACAACTTCGCGTAGTCCGATTGCATTGCGCTCTAGGCGCGGTGCTGAGTCAAAATTACTCAACTTTCTCTCCTTTTTGTAGTTGGTGGTCTGGGCATCTGATTTTGTTAAAGTTTTAAGCCTTTTGCTCTTTCTCTTAGGCTTGCGTGCATACCCGCGTATGCGTGCGAAACAGGCAATAGGTCCTTTGCGGCCTTAATCACGACGCTGAAGTTGGCATCAACGACATTGGCAATAGGCGCCTTGGTGATCTGTGAAAGCAGTTGGTAGGAATCCATCGGATGAAGTTGATAGAGCTCTTCAAACCAACGCACCATCTCGAGTTGGCCGATGCGCCATGAGTCCTCCATTGGACGTGAGGAACCAACGGCCATGTAGTAATCATCGTTCTCAATTCGCGGCCACGGCGTCGATGATCCCTTTATGAGATCGACGATAATGATCGAATTCATCGCACCCTCAACTGCAGTACCGCAGGCCTCACCTTCGCCTTGTCGGTAATGGCCATCTCCTACAGAGAAGAGTGCGCCTTCGACGTTTACACCTAGATATATGGTGGAGCCATCGCGCACTTCTGGGGAGTCCATATTGCCTCCGAAGCGTTCTGGTACAAGGCTAGATCGAACTTCGCCACCACTCGGTGCAACACCGATTGTTCCCAACATGCACTCAATTGGCAGTTCAACTGAAAAATTGCCAAAACGCGACTCAAAGCCGACGGTATTTCTCGATGTGTTGACTTCATAGATCCAGGTCGTATCAGGGAGAGGATCTTGCAACATCGCGGTTCTATCAGTTGACGTTAATCCGCCGAAAAAAGGGATTGTGCTTGAAACGCCGTAGCTCCGTGCCGGCTGTAATTCGACAATATGAAGGGCCAACGTGTCACCGGGTTCGGCGCCTTCTACATAAAAAGGCCCTGATTGCGGATTAACGTGGTGGAGGTCGACCTTCTCGGAGGAAAGGTCATTGACGCTCTTGATCGTGTTATTGAAGGCATCCTCGGTCCACAACTTCAGTGCGGTTCCGGGCTTCACTCGCATAACCGGCTTCACTCCGCCGAAGGTATAGGCCAGTTGTGAGAATTCGGGTTTAAATTCAATTATTTCCATACGTGATTCTAAGAGCGCATGGATATCAACTTTCCGCAGGACACCCTTGTAACAACCTCTGAAACGAAACCGCCTGCCTTCCCGGAAGATTGAAAAACCTGGCCATCAGCACTGATAGCCAGGTTCTTCGACCTACCAAAACACCACCCTGTGCTTAGCTGAGTGGGATTCTGTCCTTGTTAGCGACTAGCCATTGCTTGAATGACTTAAGCCCTGGGTGCAACTTGCGCACCTCGTTGGTATCACGGACGCCGCAGAACTCTTCTTCGCAGTCCGCGTAGAACTGGAACATGTTCCCTAGATCATCAGCGCCAGGGAATCCGAAACTGCGATAGACATCCGGAGTCACTGCGTTGTAGGTAACGGGCTCGCCAAGGACCTCGGAAAGCTCCTTCGCCATCTGGGCGCAGGTGATGTTTTCACCGGAGATAGAGACGGTCTTGCCGATATAGGAATCTCCACCCTTGAAGATGCCGTATGCACAGGCACCGATATCTTCAGCGGCAATACCGGAAAGGCGCTTGTCACCCATTGGGAATGTGATCGATAGCTTTCCATCTTCGCCGCGCTTGGGTCCCATTCCGAAATAGATCATGTTCTCCCAATAGAAGGTGGTCTGAAGGAAGGTGGTGGGGACGCCCGCATCGGTAAAGAAATGGTTCGCTTCTGCTTTTCCATCGAAGTGCACAACCTTGTACTTGCCCTGCAACGTTGGCATGCGGTTGTCCGTAAGTGGAATCCACTTACGAGTGTCTTCAAGGGTTGACCAAATTACGTGCTTTACGCCGGCCGCTTTGGCAGAGCGCGCCATGATTTCGGCTTCCTTCTGTTCCGTTTCGGCTGAGAAATGTGCCCAGAAAAAGGTCACAAAGAATGCGCCGTGCGCACCCTGAAGTGCCGAGGTCAGGGAGGCCTCATCGTCTATGTCGGCTTTGACTACCTCGGCGCCCGCGGCCGCGAGCGCCTTAGCAGCATCGGATTGTGGATCGCGAGTAATCGCACGTACTGCAAATGGGCTCTGCGGATCAGCCAAGATCGCACGGACGAGTCCGCCGCCCTGAGCTCCAGTTGCGCCTACTACGGCGATGATTTTCTTTTCGGACATGCTGACCTCCATGGTCAATAACTCTTATAGCGAGAGAGTTTGGCTCGTTTCTATTCTTCTGGACCTGCATAAAGTGCCGGTTGCCACAGACCTGGTTCTTCGACACCAGTCTTTGCAAGCACGCGATCGCGGGCTTCTTCTGCAAGACGGCGAACTCGCGCGAAGTCGTGATGGAGAAGCTTGCCGTCTTTCTTCACCAACTTTCCGTCGACGAAAACTGTGTCAACGAGTTGGGCATTGCCAGATTCCACAACTGCTCCTGCTGGATAGTTAAGAGGCTGCATTCCATAAACATCGGTACGAAGAAGAACGACGTCGGCCTTCTTTCCTGGAGTTAGCGAACCGACTTGATCGCCCAACCACGCAGCGGTTGCTCCACCTTGTGTTGCGAAGTTGAGTACTTCAACTGCGGTAATTGGCAACGGGCTGGACTTGCCTGCCTCGAGATCTTCAACGTTCACGAGGTAGCGAGTTCCAGCGAGGGCGGCACGCATGGCACTGAATATGTCACCACCAACTGAGGTGCAGACATCGATAGAGAGCGAAACGGGAATTCCGCGGTCGCGTCCTCGCAAGGTTGCGAGTCGACCGTGGCCCATATGCATCTCGAGTTCGGGCGCAATGGAGATTGCACCACCGGTTGCTTTGATGATGTCGTATTCGGAATCAGAAAGTGTGTTGCAGTGGACGTATGTGGTCTTGTTCGTTGCCAGACCGTTCTTGTGCATCCATTCAACTGGCAGACTCTTTCCCCACACGCCGTCGCCAACATGGACTGTCACCGGGATGTCGAGTTCCTTTGCGAGCGCGAAATCCTGCAACGTGACCTCTTTGGTGGCGAACTGCGGGCCACGTGGGGCAAGGGCCAGAGTCATAAGTTGATTTGGTGAGGAGAAATACTGTTCGGCCACTCTGACTACGTCTCGCGAGAGCGGCAACTCCGATGGCAGTGGAAGCCATCCGTCGTTGGAATCCCCGTATGCCCAGACGCAGCGAATTCCAGAATCCATCGCGCCCTTAATTGCGGCATCGGCATGTTCTGGGGTGTTGTTGTTGTGCGACCAGTCGACCAATGTTGTGATTCCCGAATCGAGGGCATCCAGCATGCCGATCAGGTTGGCCGCGTACATATCGTCAGGGGAGTACTCGTTGCCAAGGACGCCGCGAACACCGCTGAAGTACTGGCCGAGAGTCCAATCCGTCGACATGTGGCGGATCAGGGACTGCCAGGTATGACGGTGGGTGTCGACGAACCCCGGCAGGGCGAAACGGTTGGTCCCATCAATCTCAATTGCGTCCAGTGGCCCGAGGTCGGGAGCAACGGCGGCTATCTTCCCGTTCTCAATCAGGATGTCGCCGGAGCGGAGGTCCTTGATTGTGGGGTCCTGCGAGAGAACCCAGGCCCCGCGGATAACGTAGCGATCAGATGCGCTCATCTACTGCCCTTTCCATCGACCTAAATAGCTCGAAATGTCGGCGATCTTGGGCCGATTCGAGGCAACGAAGTTCAGGGAAATTTACGCGGGGCGAACACTTTCGTCAAGTACTCCTTTACAAACGACCCTTCCAGCCCCCAAATATGGCAATTAGTTAAACGTTGTAAAACAGTTGTAATTTATTTGTAAAGTAGCGCTTGACACTGAGCCAGACCTCCCCTAGCGTCTCCGCCACACCAGCAGCAGGAGGTTTGTGATGGATCAGTGGCAATTACAGGGCAAAACCATCGTCGTTACCGGGGCAAGTTCCGGGATGGGATGGGAAGCGGCCAAGTTTCTGGGCAGCCTAGGTGCCAACGTTGTTCTACAAGGGCGCGACGCCAGCCGGTTGAAATCGATCGCCGACATCGTCGAGACCGGCGGGGGTAAAGCCCTTGCCGTCGAGTGGGATCTTGAGAAGCCCGAAGGCGCCGGGCACGTCATCACCGAAGCAGTAGCCGCATTCGGCGAGATCCATGGCCTTGTCCTTAATGCCTCCCTTTTTGAACCACGGCCAATCGCCGAGACCGATCTGGAAAGTCTCGATCGCCAATGGAAGACCAACGTCGTTTCTCACTACATCATGGTCCAGGCCGCAGTTCCGCACATGAAACCGGGATCCAGCATTATTTTCGTCGCTTCAACAGTGGGACTCACTGGTTTTCCCGGGTGCTCGGCATACGGTGCGACAAAAGGCGCGATGGCATCCCTTGGGCGCAACTTCGCAGTCGAATTCGCACCCCTTGGAATCCGCGTCAACACAATTGCGCCGGGATTTGTGCGCACTCCGATGCTTACGCCAATTCTTGAAGCCAACCCTGGTTACGAGGACTCTCTGAACGCGCAGACTCCCTCAGGACGTATCGGTCGACCAGAAGAGATCGGTGCAACCATCGCGTTCTTGCTCTCCGGATTTGCTCCGTACATTAATGGCGTCACCTTGCCCGTTGATGGTGGCTGGACCGCTCAGTAATCACGAATGACTACATCGAGCACGATAAGTATGTCGACCACCAAAAATAGTCGGTGGCAGATTAAATCAGCATACTTCGCGATCTGGCCTGCAACTTTCGCGCTATTTGCAATAAGTCCATTCATTGCGCGCGGAAGTATCAGTTTGGGTGCACTCCGAAGCACCCTGCCCTTTGCAGCAATTCTCGCCATCGTCTCTATCGGACAGACCCTGATCATCCAACAGCGCGGACTAGACCTATCTATTCCAGGCATAGTTTCTATTTCGGCCATTCTCGTTACGAAAATCCCCGGTGGCGTAGATAGCAAGCTGCCGCGGGCGCTAATCATCGTGCTGGTCATCGCCGCGCTCGCCGGTTTGCTCAATGGTTTAGTCGTCACAATGTTCGGCGTGACGCCACTCGTCGCAACGCTTGGCGTAAATGCAATACTCATAGGCACGATTTTAAAAATCACAAGCGGTGCGCAAACTGCATCTGCATCCAAGGGCCTCGTACATTTTTCGGCCGGACGCGTCTTTGGTGTTTCGAACATCATCTGGGTCGCAATCGTCGTGATCGGCCTCGTCACCTTCGTCGTTAAGTCAACCGTGATTGGACGTCGCTTCGTCGCAATTGGCACGAGCGCTCCCGCCGCGAGGGCAGCGGGGATGGCGGTTCGCCGATACCAAGCGATGACATACGTCATCGCAGCGTTATTTGGTGCCCTTGGCGGAATTCTCTTGGCAGGCTACCTCCAAACCCCAGGCCTCTCCGCTGGCAACGACTACCTCTTGCCTTCAATCGCGGCGGCCGTCCTAGGTGGAACCTCACTCGCAGGTGGTGGTGGGAGCGTTCTCGCAACTGCTGGTGGCGCCTTGTTCCTGACCCAACTTCAACAAGTCGTTTTCGGTGCAGGTGCACCCGCCTCGGTTCAACTTCTGATTCAGAGCATCGCGATTGCACTCGGTATGGGACTTCGTCGAGTGCCTTGGAAGAACTTGTTCGGAAAACTCCGATCATCACAGACAGTACCTGCAACCTAGTTTTCCCACCCCCGCAACATCGACAGATGTCTTGCTACCACGGCAAAGACAGTGTCGCCATCAATAGGAGAAAGAAATGAATACGAAAAAGGCAACCTCCTTAAGCCGCCACAAGCGGCTTAAGTTGAGCGGTGTCGGTGTCGCGGTTTTCGCGCTCACTCTAACCGCTCTTCCGTCCAGCACCGCTGCATCGGCTGGCGTTTCGATGACAGTGGCACAGGAACTACGCAGCGTTGGAATAACATCCAGCAAAGCATTCTGCGGCACCAAGCCAATCACCCTCGGAATACATGATGGTTACGGCATGAACGCATGGTCACAGGCTTCATACGCAGCAGTGCGATCTGAAGCAGCCAAGTGCCCGAACGTAAAGACGATCGTTGAACTTGGCGGCGGCGACTTACAGGGAAGCATCTCGCAAGTGAACTCGATGGTTTCGCAGGGAATCAATGCACTTGTGATCATTCCTGACTTTGGCAAAGCTCAACTTCCCTCATTGCAGGCAGCAACTGCTGCCGGAGTATCAGTTGTCCCATGGGGCGCAGATCCAAGCGGTGTTGACGGAAAAGACTTCGTCAACTACGTCGACTGGAGTTCGCCAGATGCAGGAACACTCTGGGCCAACTGGATGGTCAATGTTCTCAAGGGCAAGGGCAACGTCGCCTTCATCGGCGGACCTGCTGGCAACCCCGTAACCACTGGGCAACTTAAGTCCATCGTGAAGGTCTTTGCTTCTCACAAGGGCATGAAACTGCTGACCGGAAACACCGACTGGCCAGTCACCAACTGGGACCCAGCAACAGCTCAGAAGATCACTGGATCTTTGCTTGCTAAATTCCCAAAGATTGACGGGCTTATTTCCGATTACGGCACGGATGCACTTGCCGCTCTGCGCACCATGCAGGCTGCGGGACGCCCACTTATTCCAACTGCCACTCTGGATGCCAACGGCCTCGGATGCCTCTGGCAGTCAGAATCTAAGAAGGCTGGAAACAAGTTCCAGTTGGCGACAATCTCCTCACGTAACTGGTTGGGGCGAATTGCGGCTCGTAAGGCAATCTCTGCTGCTGAAGGCATTCCAAATGGAGAGCCAAGCATCATTTCTCTGCCAATCAGCGAGAACTCACTTCGCTCAAACAAGCCAGTTTGCGCTACAGGCCAAGCAGATGACTTCTACAACACCAACAAGATCACACCTGCTGTCCTCGCCAAATACGGAAAGCCATAAGGATCACATAAAAAATGACCAATGATGTTCTCCGTCTCGACAAGATCTTCAAGACCTATCCAGGCGTAGCGGCGCTAAGCGATGTCAGCTTCGCCGTACGTGCGGGAGAGGTGCACGCTCTCGTAGGCGAGAACGGCGCCGGCAAGTCAACCCTTATGGGTGTGGCAGCCGGAGTTGTTCAACCTGACAGTGGAAGCGTCGAGATCGCGGGAACATTGTTGGCCAAACCTTCGCCGTCGGCGGCACAGATGGCCGGACTTGCAGTGGTTTATCAACATTCGACAGTGCTCGACGATCTAACGGTGGCAGAGAATTTGATCTTCTCTCTCCCCGAGGATCGTCGGCCTTCGAATTTGGAGACCAATACGTGGGTCCGCGACCATCTTGCCGCCGTTGGTGCGGATGTAAGTCCCCGCGCTCGAGCCGATGAGCTCAGCATTGCGCAACGTCAGCTTGTGGAAATTGCCAGAGCGCTTGCGCTGCAATCAAAAGTCTTGATTTTGGATGAACCCACCGAATCCCTCACTGCTAATGAGAGTGAAAAACTCTTCGAGCAGATCGAACGTCTACGCGCCGCAGGAACCGGAATCGTTTACATCTCCCATCGATTCCCGGAAGTACAGCGGATCGCCAATCGCATCACAGTCTTAAGGGACGGCCAAGTACGTGGCAGCTTTGATGCCGCGGGCGTCACCGAAGAAGATGTACTTCAACTCATCGTCGGCCGCGAAGTAGAACACGTCTTTCCCGTAAAACTGGGAGAATCCAGCCTGGGAAAGACCCTTTTTGAGGTCACCAATCTCAGCAGTTCTAGGTTCTCCGGGGTCAATGTGGCTGCTCGAAGTGGCGAAATTATTGGCCTTGCAGGCGTTGAAGGAAACGGTCAACGCGAATTCCTGCGCGCTCTTGTCGGACTACATCCTTATCAAGGTGATATCCGAATCGCAGGCGAAAAAGTCGACATCAAATCTCCTTCGGCAGCTGCGCGCACAGGAATCGTCCATTTGCCTGGTGACCGACATGTTGAGGGCGCTTTTCTTCCACTGACGGTTCGTGAAAATATCTCCACTCTTGTCTTGAATCGTTTCTCCCGCGCTGGTGTGATCAAACGAAAAGACGAGAGTTTGCTTGCCCGAGAGTCGGTAGAGGAACTTCGCGTTCGCACTCCGGGGATCGAGACCCCAGTTGCGAGCCTTTCTGGTGGAAACCAGCAGAAAGTTCTTTTTGCCCGATCACTTGCGGCCAATCCCAATGTTCTCATTGCCGATGAGCCAACCCGTGGTGTTGATGTCGGCGCCAGAGCCGAGATCTACCGACTGCTGCGCTCTTACGCAGAAGCCGGTCATGTGGTCATCGTTCTATCGACTGACGCCATTGAATTGGCTGGCTTGTGTGATCGCGTTCTTGTCTTCTCCCGCGGAAGCGTTGTTCGCCAACTACAGGGCGGCGAGTTAAGCGAGCGCGAAATCACTGGCGCCGCCATTACCGCAGATGAAGCACGTAGCGAACAAAGCGCACGAAAATCAAAGTTTCCCAAATTAGGTCGATTGCTCCGTGGCGATTACTTCCCAAGTTCAGTCCTTGCAGCGATCATTCTTCTTCTCGGTTTCATCACTTCGCAGAAGAATTCTTTCTTCTTGGGGCCACGCAGCGTCTCCGGGACACTTCTCCTGGCAAGCATTCTCATTCTTACCTCAGTAGGACAACTCACGGTTCTTGTCGCCGGGAGTATTGATTTGTCCGTTGGACCCCTCATAGGTCTAACTGTTGTTCTGATGTCCTTCTTCGCGACAAACAATCACGGCGTAACCGGCTTAGTTGAGGGTGCGGCGGTGGCATTATTCGCGGGTGCAGTTGTTGGCGTAGTCAATGCCCTCGGAGTTCGACTCGTGAAACTGCCACCCGTGATATCGACGTTGGTTATGTACATCTTCCTTCAAGGTCTTGCACTAGTGCTTCGCCCTACCCCCAATGGATACATTGACTCGTCCACCACCAAACTCCTCACAACGAAATTGGGCGTTTTCCCCATTGCTGTAATTGTGGCGGTCGTTATTGCTCTGGTATTCGAACGCCTACTTCGAAGGAACAGGCTTGGAGTCGAGTTGCGGGCAGTCGGATCCTCGGAAGTGCGAGCTGTGCGGCTAGGCGCGCGCATCAACGCAACCATCATCTGGGCCCACGTGATCTGCTCTCTGCTTGCCGTTCTTGCCGGCCTGGTTCTTTCCAGCCTGGTGGGTGTGGGTCAGTCTGGCCTCGGTTCGCAATACACGCTGACGAGCATCACGGCCGTGGTGCTCGGCGGAGCGAGCATATTTGGCGGACGCGGCTCCTACCTTGGCGCGCTCCTGGGTGCATTCCTGATTCAAGAGATCATCTCTGCAACAAGCTTCCTCGGTCTAGAGACGGCATGGCAACAGTGGCTCCCGGGTTTGCTCATACTCGGTGGAGCCGCATTGTTCTCAAGGGCGCGCAGCCGGCAATAGGTACACCCATGTTCGAGTCGCTCAGTTAACATGCCTGCATGCTTTCTAAAGGCAGGACACGGATCGATGGTCTCCTCGGCTTAGTTGCCGTAGGAGCCGGTCTTGCCGTCGCCCAACTTCTTGCCTCTATTAAGAACAACTGGAACGCACCAGTTGTTTCAATTGGAAACCGGGTCATTGACCACGTGCCCGCAAGCATCAAGGAATTCGCAATTCGAATATTTGGCGTTGACGACAAGAGTGCGCTTGTAATTACTATCTATTCCCTCGTTCTGATCCTGGCGATACTTATCGGTCACGTATATTTTTCTGGTAAGCAGAGCCGGGCAATAATCACGGTAACCGCCATGACTGTTATCGCCGCACTATCTGCGATGTTCGATTCCAATTCCAACCTGCTTTCGGTAATTCCCGCATGTGCTGCCGGCGGAACTGCACTCTGGGTCCTTCGCGTTTTGGAGGCGCGCACCAAGGAGCACCAGATAGAGGACGGAACTGTGAATCGACGGGACTTGCTCAAAACCGTTGGTCTCGTTGCCGCCGCCTCGACTGGGGCGGTGCTTGCGGGCAATTTCTTCCGCCACCATGCAAGCGCGCAGTTGCAGCGACTCAACATTGTTCTGCCTAAAGCGCTGAAGTTCCTTCCACCACCGCCAAAGGATCCGGCTCTCGCAACTCCGGGCCTATCCAAACTCTTTACACCTAATAACGAGTTTTACCGGATAGATACCGCCATCATCGTCCCGAATGTCAACATCGATACCTGGCGACTGCGAATCGATGGAATGGTTGATAATCCGCGCGAATTCACTTACAAAGAGCTGACCAATAGACCGGTCTTTCAACTCGATGACACCATTGCGTGCGTTTCCAATGAAGTCGGCGGCAGCCTCGTCGGCAATGCCCGATGGTTGGGCATCCGCCTCGATGATCTAGTCAAAGAGGCCTCGCCATATGGTTCGGCAGACCAGGTCATGGGTCATTCAGTGGACGGTTTTACGGCAGGATTTCCGCTCGCTGCCCTCGACGGGCGCGATGCGATGATCGCCATTGGCATGAATGGCGAACCGTTGCCGATTGATCATGGATTTCCGGCACGCA
>DASXUM010000002.1:0-9604 GCA_036504835.1 Candidatus Nanopelagicaceae bacterium | reverse complement strand
GACGAGATGGCGATCGGAGCCATGCAGGCGGTTCGTCGTCACGGACTTAGGGTTCCTGACGACATGTCCATCATTGGTTTCGATGGACACGAAATGGCCGAATTTTCCGATCTCACAACCATCGAACAACCAGTTCAGTTGATGGGAGAACTGGCAGCCAGCGCAATCATGGACAAACTGCGACGCCCTAGTGCCGAGCTGCCATCAATCACTTTGCCAACAACGTTAATTGTCAGGAACTCCACGAAAAGAATTAACTCGTAGCCCAATACCCCCGCAAAATGGGATACTGGCACAATGTCGCCGATTGATGTTAAAGCCTTTTCGCTCGAAGAACTTCGCACCCACCGAAGTGAAAAGTGGCGTGAATTTCCAACTGATGTCCTACCCCTTCCAGTAGCGGAGATGGATTTCCCTGTCGCAAAACCGATTAGGGATCTCCTCATGGAGATGGTTTCTCATTCAGATTTGGGCTATCTCGGACCGATTCCAGAAGTTGCACTGGCTTTCGAAAGTTTTGCAAAGCGACGTTGGGGATGGGTGCTCGACCCGAATCAAGTGCATATCGTGACTGATGTAGGAGTTGGAGTTGTCGAAGTACTCCGACTATTCACGAATGCTGGCGATCGAGTTCTCATCAATACCCCCGTGTATCACAACTTCAACACTTGGATTCGCGAGACTCACTTGGAGAAAGTTGACGTGCCTTTCGTCAATGACGGTGAAAAGTGGACCCTGGATTTGGCTGCAGTTGAGCAGGCTTATCGAGATGGAGTGAAAGCGCATTTACTGTGCAGTCCACACAATCCGATCGGGTACGTCTATTCGAAAGCCGAGTTATTGAAAATCGCCGAACTTGCTGAGGAATACTCAGTGGTGGTCATAAGCGATGAGATTCACGGCCCGCTCACTTATGCGGAGGCGACGTTCGTTCCTTTTCTCTCATTGGGGCAAGCTGCAGAGAATGTCGGAATCGTGATCACTGCTGCCAGCAAGGCATGGAACATCGCCGGTCTCAAGTGCGCCCTTGTTGTTAGCCAAGGTCCCCAGATGGACGCGCTTCTCAAGAGACTACCGATTGCTACTCACTATCGAGCCTCCCTTCTGGGAGGTTTTGCTACTGCCACTGCCTACTCAGAAGGTGAGGAGTGGCTGGACGGACTATTGAAGACCCTCGATTCAAATCGATACCTATTGCGCGATCTCCTAGACAAGAAAATTCCGCACATAAAGTATCAAGTTCCGCAGTGCACGTACTTGGCCTGGTTGGATCTTGAGGCTTTGAATCTAGGTAGAAATCCATCTCAAGTCCTCTTGGAGAGAGGGAAAGTCGCGCTATCTCCCGGTAAAGCGTTTAGTCCCCAGTGCTTGAATTACGTCCGTTTGAATTTCGCAACAAGCCCGGAAATTCTCGCCGAGGCTGTCAATCGAATGGTGGTAGCAATTTCATGAAACCCATAAACGCCCAACGCCCAGAGACTCTGGCGATTTCCTCGGGACGCCCTAAGCCAGGACCCGATGCGCTACTCAATCCACCTATTGCTTTGAGTTCCACCTTTCACGCCGGAGGCGAGGTCGGGTATGGGCGTTACGGAAATGAGACATGGACAGCCCTAGAAGAGACGATTGGCGCTCTTGAGTCCGGCCCTACGTTGGTCTTTTCATCGGGGATGGCCGCCATAAGCGCGGTATTTTCAATTCTTCCGGTTGGCGCAGTTGTCACTGCCTCAAATCAGGGTTACAGCGGCGTGATGACTCTGCTGAGCAATTTGCATGCTTCCGAGAAACTCGAAGTGCGGTTTGTCGATGTTTCGAATACGGACGAGGTGCTTGCAGCGTTGCCCGGCACGGCACTGTTGTGGTTGGAATCGCCGACGAACCCAACTCTGACAGTTGCAGACTTACCGCGGCTCATTGCGGCAGCCAAAGCGCAAGGCTCTGGGGTGGCGGTAGACAATACTTTTGCAACCCCGCTTAATCAGCAGCCTCTCCTAATGGGGGCGGACATCGTCGCCCACTCGGTGACCAAATATCTCGCCGGACATAGCGACGTAGTCTTGGGTTCGCTTTCCTCAAAGGACCCAGCATTATTGAAGCGTTTGGAAGAAGCGCGCAAAATTGGTGGGGCAATTCCGGGACCGTTCGAAGCATGGCTCGCCCTTCGTGGTCTGCGTACTTTTCCTCTTCGTTTTGAGCGAGCGCAGGCGAATGCGATGGAAATTGCTGGGCGGCTATCGTCGCATCCGAAGGTGGCGAAAGTCTTCTATCCAGGTTTACCGACAGATCTCCAATACACACGTGCGGCAAGTTTTATGAAGGGTTTCGGCGCGGTGCTCTCGTTCACCTTGCATTCAGATGGCGCCCACGCCGATAAAGTCTGCGAAACCTCTACGGTGATCACTTATGCCACAAGCCTGGGTGGAATTGAATCCCTTTGGGAGAGGCGACGCCGATGGGCGGGTGAAAGCCTTTCGGTCCCCGAAAGTCTCATCCGGCTCTCCGTTGGCTGTGAGAACGTAGAGGATCTCTGGGAGGATATTCTCAGATCGCTGGAAAACGCCTAGTAACCCTTGCCAATTAACAGGCAAGCAACTGTTAAGTAGAGTATTTTAAGGCTATGTTCAAATTCGTCCGACGCGTTTCTGGGGTAGTGGTACTCACCATCCTCTCTTTCCGTGCCGTCGGCTCCTTTCTGTCGTGGGTAGAAAGACAAGAGGACGGTCCGCAAAGTGTTTGGACTGACGAAGATGAATTCGAAGACGCCTGAGTACCTCCCCGGAAGTTGCAACATAGGTCCTGCCGAAGTAAGACGTCGTCAAATCTCCGGAATCATCGGAGCAGTACTCTCGGTTGCATATTGCCTCATCTCGCTCTCACTCCATGCACCTAGGGGTATTCGATCGCTTATATTTTTTCCACTAGTTCTTACGGCGATCGGTTGGATTCAATCCCGCCGAAGATTCTGCCTTGCATATGGGCTTAAAGGGGTTTTTAATTTCGGGAATATAGGCGAGGCTTCACGCGTTCAAGATCCCATACAGAGATCTGCGGATCGGTCACTCGCGTTGAAGATGTTTGTCCAGGCGAGCGTCATTGCAGCAGTGTTCGCACTAGTATTCACGCTTATTCCTGCGTAGTGGTGCGATGCCCAAGAACTCTCAGCACTTTCTATGCGGGAAATCTACCAAGGTGACTTGCTTTGTGGCATTGTAGGGAACAGAGACAGGGAGTGTTACATGAAAATCGTTGTCCACGCTCGTCAAGCTCAACTAGCAGAAGATTTCAAAAAAATAGTAGAAGAAAAATTACATTCAATGAATCGTTTTAGTGTCACGATTGATCGCGTCGAAGTAGAAATTATCCACGAAGCAAACCCAAGACAAGGCAAGTTCTCTCATCGAGTCATTTTGACTTCGCATGGCGCTGGTCCGTTGCTTCGAGCACAAGCCGCGGCCTTCAATGATGTCGCCGCCTTTGATCTAGCGATCAAGAACTTTGAACTACAAATAAGAAAAATTCACGAACGCGCTAAGGAAATTGCGCACGATAGCGTTCGCAGGAAAGCCGTCTCGGAGTAAAACTTTATTCGGCGCCCGCAATGCCTCTAGTTGCGGTCAAGCTAGCGACTGTGGTGATTATCAAGCATGTGATGATAGAACCGAGGCTAAAGGTCAAGGAAAATTCAGGCACCTGCACACCAAGGAGTTTGTGGACTCCGACGCCATGCAATGCTTCGAAGATCATTTTTACCCCGATGAAAGCAAGAATGATCGAGAGGCCCTTTGAAAGGTAGATCAATCTCTTTAGCAGGTTCTCTAAAAGGAAATAGAGTTGGCGGAGCCCCATCAGGGCAAAGATATTTGCGGTTGTCACTATGTAGGCGTTCTTGGTGAGTCCGAAAATCGCTGGGATTGAATCTAATGAAAATACGAGGTTAGTCAATCCGAGGGCAACAAGTGCTATTGAGAAAGTACTAAGACCTCTCGCTTTCATTTTCGCGACTACTTTGCCTTCTTTCCATTCTTCCTCGTTCCCGCTCTCTTTGTAGAGCTGGATGGCTGTGTAGAGAAGGAAAGCGCCGAAGAGGAAGAAAATGCTGGCGAAGCGCGAGATGAGAGCAGCGCCGAGTGGAATAAGAGCTCCGCGCATCAGGATGGTCAGCATGATTCCGAGGAGAAGGACCAACTGCTGCTTCTCCTTTTTCACATGTAGATGGCCAAGAATAATGATGAAGACGAATATGTTGTCGATGGAGAGCGCGTATTCAGTAAGCCATCCGGCGAAAAATTCCTGCTGTGCCTGCTGATTGGCGAAAAGTGGGAGCATAAAGAAGCCAAACACCAACGCGGCACCGATGTAGACGACTGTCCATACCCCAGCCTCTAAAAGGGACGTAGGAAGATTCCTGCGAAGAATTGCCAACCACAGATCCAGAAGAATGACAAAAGCCAAGATCGATATGGTCACAATCCAAGTCGTTGCTGAGATCATGGAGTCATCTTGTCATAGGTAGCGGGCGTGCAAGGAATCAGGCGTTGATCTTCCCTTCAAGATCGCCTAGTAGTCGCTGCACCTCAAGGGATATTTCCTTTAGTTCGGCGAGTTCCTGGTTGGCAATGGTGCGGGCCTCCTTGGCGAGTTCAAATTCGCCGAGACTAGCCGCATGCGTTTCATTGATTTTCTGCTCCACGCTTTTTGATTGGACGTCCTGACCGACCATGATTATGGAAAGTAGGACTAATTGAAGAAATGTCTGTGCGATCCAAGCGACGATTACAACGGTGTCACCAGTCTTCAATGCACTCGGCAGGGACACCAATGCAATTGCCGCAAATGCGTATGCACACCACATGGTGCCGACAAGTGAGGTAATTCGAGCACCAAGCCGTTGGTTGAAATCCGAGATCTTGCTCATGGGCGCTTCCTTCGTGTTACGTTGGCCAAATCCTTGAGCAAACGATATCTCCCACGTTGAAATTCGATCTGTTTAACACTCTTTATTGCTACCCTCATCCATCATGGAGCAAGAAGATTCACTACATCCGAGTCCGCACTGGCATCGCCCCCACATGGGCGAGCATCGGTGGCCCGTTGCTCTCGTCGTGGTGTTGGTAATCTCTCTTCAGTATCTCCTTCCGCATGCTTTGGCTCTCTCGTTCCAGACCCCAATTTGTTTCGTCGAAGGGGCTCTTCTTTTAGCCGTAATGGTGGTAAACCCTAAACGGATTTCAGAGCACATCTTCTCGACTCGGGTTCTGGGAGTGATGCTCATCGCCACTATGACTTTGTCCAATACGGCATCTGCTGTGAAATTGATCGACGCCATTATCACCAAGGGCGTGACCGATGCACGAGGTTTGCTGGCATCTGGGGGGTCAATATGGTTGACCAATGTTGTCGTATTCGGTCTTTGGTACTGGGAATTGGATCGTGGTGGGCCGGGTAAGAGGGCGCAAGCGATTCATCCGTTCCCGGACTTCATGTTTCCTCAAATGTCTGATCCCCTTTATGCGCCTCATTCGTGGCATCCGAATTTCTTCGATTACCTCTATACCTCATTCACCAATGCGAGTGCGTTCAGCCCAACAGATGTCATGCCTCTTACCAGATGGGCGAAAATGTTGATGTTGGTCCAGTCGACTACGGCCCTACTGATGGTTGGTCTGGTCTTTGCCCGCGCAGTAAATATCCTTCACTAGATATGTCGCGCCTTCGAACCGATCTTACGACGCAACAGCTCGATGTCCTTCGTGGACTAGTTGATGGACGTGTCAGTACCGCACCGTCGGTGCTAGAAGAACACGGCCACGATGAATCCGGTTTCCCACCGTCACAACCATCAGCAGTCGTTTTGGTGTCATCGACGGATGAAGTATCGAAAGTATTGGCGTACTGCAACTCAGAGCGGATCCCGGTTGTGGCTTTCGGCGCGGGGACGTCCCTGGAGGGACATGTGGTTCCGATCTTCGGCGGAGTAAGCCTGGACATGAGCGCTATGAATCGGATTCTTGAAGTTCGGCCTGATGACCTCCTGGTCCGAGTTCAAGCAGGAGCACATAGGGTTGCATTGAACGAAAAGCTGGCAAATGAAGGGCTCTTTTTCTCCGTCGATCCTGGCGCCGATGCGACTTTAGGGGGAATGGCGGCTACCGGCGCGGCCGGGACAACAACCGTGCGGTATGGGTCGATGCGCGAAAACGTCCTAGCCCTAACCGCTGTTCTTGCAGATGGCCGGGTAATCAACACAGGTCGCGACACAAGGAAACTTTCAGCGGGGTATGACCTAACGCGTTTGCTTGTCGGCTCGGAGGGAACGCTTGCAGTGATTACTGAGTTGTCACTTCGCGTATTTGGGATTCCCGAAAAGATGGCCGCCGCAATTGTGCGTTTTCCAATATTGTCGCAAGGAGTGGCGGCCGCAACCGAAATAGTGAAAGCGGGAATTCCAATTGCTCGCTGCGAGTTCTTGGACTCAACCTGCATTCGCAATCTCAATAATTACAACTCGATGTCGTTGACCGAATTGCCCACGCTTTTCTTTGAATTCCACGGAACTGCACGGAGCGTTGAAGAGGACGCTCAAGCGGTGCAGGAAATAGTCCGCGAATTTGGCGGCACTGAGTTCGAGTGGACAAGTGATGAGAGCAAACGTCGACAGTTATGGCAGGCGCGCCATAGCGCGCATTGGGCGATGATTGCAGCGCACCCAGGGAAGAAGAGCGTAAGCACTGACGTAGCTGTCCCGCTTTCGCAGTTGGCGGGAGCAGTCGCAGCAATGGATCAAACATTCTCAGCTCGGGAGTACCCGCATTCAATTCTTGGCCATGTAGCCGATGGCAACTTTCATTGTTTGATCATCATCGACCCAGAGATTCCGGAAGAGTTAGTTGAAGTGCGGAAATTGGTTCACGAGATTTCGTTGCAGATGATTGAGATGGGCGGTACCTGCACGGGAGAGCATGGAATAGGTGCCGGGAAGGTGAAAGCACTCGAGATCGAGGCAGGTGAGGCTTTGTCGGTGATGCAAACGATCAAGAGGGCGCTGGACCCGCACTTGATTCTGAATCCCGGCAAGATCCTTGCCGATGGTTTCTAGGCTCACATGAGAAAACCCTTGGCGGGGGATGCCGTCAAGGGTTTTCTTTCTTTGTGAGACCAGCACGCGGCCTCACAAACCTTTATTTCTTCTTCCGCAATTTCTTGGCATTTTCGGAAATGGAAATGGAGATCTCAGGTTTCGGTGACTTGCTGGCACTGGATGTCGCCGGAGAAGACTTAACTGGAGGCAGCGGCTTCACTGGCGGTTCGGGCTTTACAAGCGGAGCGGGCTTGACTGGCTTCGTCGGCATCGCAGGCTTTACGAGGGCACCAAGGGCGTCTAGGGCAATCTTTCGAGCCGCGGTTGCGGCCGTTACCGCCGCGTTGCGCGCGGTTACCGCCGCGCTCTTCTGGTCAGCCGTTGTGGCCACGGCCGTAGAGGCCTCGAAGTTGGCATTTGCTTTGGCGATCGCGTCTTGAAAAGTGGAAATTATCGCCTGGCGTTTGATCTGGCGGGCTTGCTGGGCGGCTCGGTAATCAACGGTGGCGGCCTTGACGGCTGCGGCGTATTGATCCATCTGGAGTTTCCACGCGGCGTTGTACTTCTCCACGGCGGCCTTCCACGATGCTCGGTACTGCTCCAAGGCGACCTGGTAGGAGGCAAGTGCTACTTTGTAGGCCGCCAGTTGAGCCGCGTACGACATAGCCACAGGGGAAGTGGTGGCCAAGGGTGAAGGGCTCGGTATCGCCTCGACGGCGGTGGCAGCAGTGACGGAGCCCAGCACAAGAGTTGCGCTCAATAGCGACGTGGTGAGAATCTGCTTGGCGCCCATCCAATGCTCCTTGCGTTGATAAAGTCCGAGTGCTGTATGGGATGATTTTGAAGGATAATCTTGTGCGTATTCTGTGAAAACCCTCTGGTCACCTTGCGGAAGGCACCTTAGCGCAGGCTCGTAACGGCAAACTGGATATACCCTCGAGGATTGGAGGAATCGATGAGCAACCCCTTGATTTTGATCGTGGATGACGAAGTTGGAGTACGCGAGCTCCTTACCGATGCCCTGAGCCTGGGAGGCTTCGACACGCTTGAGGCAAAGGACGGGATGAGTGCTCTCACTCTCATTCGCAAGCACAAACCTGACTTGTTGATCATCGACATCAACATGCCTGTCATGGATGGTTTCGAATTGCTTGAGAGAGTCCGGGAGAGCAAGAACCACGTACCCGCGATCATGTTGACTGCGCGCAAGGACAGAACGGATGTATCTCGGGGGTTGCGCCTCGGCGCCGACGACTATGTGACCAAACCTTTTGGGCTGGAGGAATTGCTGCTCCGAGTCAGGGCCATCTTGCGTCGGAGCCAACCGACCTCTGAGGAATTCTCCATTCTCACGTGCGGCCCTATCTCGCTCAACGAGGAAACGTACGAGGTGTTCCTCAATGAGGAACAAGTTGAACTGTCCAAGACCGAATTCCGACTTCTTCAGCATCTGCTTCAGAACAAGGGGAGAGTCTTAACGAAATCGAGCCTGCTGAGCGCAGTCTGGGATATCGATTTCGATTCGGATACCGGCGTTGTTGATACATACATTTCTTACTTGCGCAAAAAATTTCACTCCGAGGACTTCGAGGGAATCAAAACCGTTCGCGGAATTGGTTTTCAGATAATTGAGCCAAAAGGGACGCGGTGAAGTTACGAACGAGGCTAACCCTTGCCTCGGCTGCGGTTACATCAATAAGCACCTTGCTCATCGGAGGCTTTGCTGTAAACGCTTCTCATAATTCTGGGGTAGCACTTCTCGACAAGTCACTTAACCAGGTTGCCAGCTCTGTTCGCGGCAACACAAACTCGGCATTGTCGCAAGCACTGTACTCAGTTCAACAGAGCGACATAGCTTTGACGTTGGTGTATTACACCGCGCAGAAGAAGCCTTCGGTGCTCAGCCCATCTAGTTTGCTGCTGACTCCAAATCCCACAACTCAGGAAATGAAACGAAGTCTTAAGGAGCCAATCACTCACACTGGCATTGAGAATTATCGCTTCCGAACGATATATCTGCCTGAAGGGGAGTACCTCGTCGTAGCCGCTTCTCTGGCTGACATCGATCGTAGGTATAGGTCTGATGTCCTTCGTCTGCTCCTGTTTATTCTGCTGTGTCTCATAGCGGCCGGAATCGCGACGTGGGTGTTGGTACGACGGGATATGAGGCGGATTGAAGATTTGATTGCGACCGCGGGAGATATTTCCAGCGGACATACCGACGTTCGTATCGAACCAGGTGAAGGTAATTCTGAGATAGACCAACTTGCCGAGTCGCTCAACAAAATGGTCTCGGCGTTACGTCGAACTGCCGAGATAGAGGAGCAGGCTGCAATTAGGATGCAGGATTTTCTCGGAGATGCCTCGCACGAGCTTCGTACTCCGTTGACTGTTGTAAAAGGGTATGTCGAGCTTCTATCGGGGCCTGCAATGGCCGACCCAGAGAAGCGAGCCAAGGCCTTTGAACGAGTCGGTGCCGAGATTGTGCGGATGGAGACTCTGATTTCAGACCTGCTCTTTCTCGCA
>DASXUM010000001.1:0-6350 GCA_036504835.1 Candidatus Nanopelagicaceae bacterium | reverse complement strand
GTCGGTTGTCTTAACGAGAGGGTTGACCTCGACCAGAGTCGCATCTTCCGAAACGAATACACCCCAGAGAAGTACAAGGACATCGGCAACTTGATCTGCAATGTCTGCAGGAAATGCCGCGTCTTGAATAATCTTCAACGCCTGTGCCTTGGAAAGACCGGCAATGGTATTTACGGGAACCTTGATCAACTTCTCTGGTGTCTCATGCGCGACGGCCTCGATATCCATACCGCCGGCAACAGAGGCCATTACTAAGAAGGTTCTGTTAGAGCGATCCAACAAGATCGCCAAATAATATTCTGAATCGATCGGCGCGGCCTGCGCGATCATTACCTTGCCAACAATGTGGCCTTTAATATCCATGCCGAGAATTGCGCCGGCTTTCTCACGCGCATCTTCTACGGACTCGGCGAGCTTCACACCGCCTGCTTTTCCGCGCCCACCTACTTTGACCTGAGCCTTGACGACAACTTTTCCGCCAATTCTTTCGGCGGCGGCTGCGGCTTCGTCAGCAGTAGTAGCAACGGCACCAGCTAGAACTGGGACGCCATGCTTTTCAAAAAGATCTCTAGCCTGATATTCAAAGAGATCCACGTGGGTCTCCGTTTCTGTGTAAGGCGAAGTTTCGAACGGGTGCAATCCTAGAGCTTCTCAACGGGTGCGTAGCGCAGCAGCAATCTCTTCTCGCCATACTGGCCGAAGTTTATGGTCGCCTCCGCGCGATCTCCTTCACCAGAGAGACTGACCACGGTTCCTAATCCGAATGTGTCGTGTGACACACGTTCGCCAACTGCAAGTTCCATACTCACGCTCTTCTTACCTGTTGGACGAGCTGCTGGAGCGGTTGCCGCGTTGTACCGACGGGTAGATACAGGAGAGGTGGGTTTGTTACGCCATTCGATTACCGACTCTGGGATTTCGTCGAGAAAACGAGATGGTGGATTGTACTTAGGCGGGCCCCATGAGGAGCGCGATTCGGCGCGGGTGAGATAAAGGCGGTGCTCGGCGCGGGTGAGACCGACATATGCCAAGCGTCGTTCCTCTTCTATTTCATTTTTATCGTCAAAAGTTCGCGAGTGAGGGAAGATCCCATCTTCCAACCCCGTGAGAAAAACTGTTGGAAACTCCAGGCCCTTTGCAGTGTGGAGTGTCATCAGCGTGACTACCCCGCCATGATCTTCGCCTTCTGGAATTTCGTCAGAATCGGCAACGAGGGAGACTTGTTCGAGGAAACCTGCCAGCGAGATTTCCTGATCCTCGCCCAACTCGTCGATCGGCGTCTCCTCATATTCCATCGAGACAGCAACGAGTTCTTGCAGGTTCTCCACGCGGACTTCGTCTTGCGGATCCTTGCTTCCGGTGAGCTCGGCAAGAAGACCAGACTGTTCAAGAACAGCTTCGATGATGACCGACGGCCGAACCTTCGCCTCAACCAAAACGTGAAGCGCGGCAATCATTGAGAGGAATTGTTGGATCGATGCCGCGGCGCGAGTTGGAACATCAGCAATCTCGGATGCTCGATGCAAACCCTGCCAGAAGGAAAGTCCGTTATCCATAACGTACGTATCTACATAATCAAGGGCACGATCGCCGATCCCGCGTTTTGGAACATTGATGATGCGCCGAATTGATACTTCGTCATTTGGGTTGGCCAAAACCCGCAAATATGCCAGTAAATCCTTGACTTCTTTTCTCTCGTAGAACCGGACTCCCCCTACGACCTTGTACGGCAGGGCCGCGCGCATAAAGACTTCTTCAAAAACACGCGACTGCGCATTGGTGCGGTAGAAGATGGCCGTGTCACCCGGGGTCGATACACCTTCGTCTTGGAGTCGGCGGATCTCGCTCTTGATGAATTCGGCCTCATCGTGTTCGTCTTCGGCAACATAGCCGACCAGTGGGGCACCCGAGCCTGCCTGAGACCAGAGGTTCTTCTCCTTGCGGCTTTCGTTCTGCGTGATGACCGCATTAGCTGCATTGAGAATGTTCTGGGTCGATCGGTAGTTCTGCTCCAGCAGAACCGTCGTGGCATTTGGAAAATCGAGTTCGAACTGCAAGATGTTGCGAATTGTGGCTCCGCGGAATCCGTAGATGGACTGGTCTGCATCGCCCACGACGCACAACTCTGCGGCGGGCATTCCATCGCTATCGCTACCGACGATTTCGCGAATCAGAACGTACTGGGCGTGGTTGGTGTCCTGGTACTCATCCACCAGAACATGGCGGAAACGCGAACGGAAACGGGATTTGCTCTCTGGAAATTTCTGCAGCACATCTACGGTCTTCATGATCAAGTCGTCGAAATCCATTGCATTGGCCTGTTGCAACCGACGTTGGTAGAGGGCATAGACCTCTGCAACTACTTGCTCGAACTGATTCTTGGAAGCCAAAAGATAGTCGTTTGGTCCCATTAATTCGTTCTTGGCGTTGGAGATCATCGATTGGAACTGGCGCGCGGGATATCGTTTTGAATCCAAGTTGAGATCCTTGGCAACAATCGTTATGAGCTTCAAACTGTCGGCCTGGTCGTAAATGCTGAATGTGTTGCTGTATCCGAGCCTGACTGCTTCCTGGCGAAGTACGCGCACGCATGCTGAGTGAAAAGTGGAAACCCACATGGATCGCGCAACGGGGCCCACAAGCTCGGCCACTCGCTCCTTCATCTCACCGGCAGCCTTGTTGGTGAAGGTAATTGCCAGGATCTCGTATGGAGCAACACCGCGCTGCTTCATCAAATAGGCAATTCGGCGGGTCAATACGCGCGTCTTACCTGATCCGGCCCCGGCAACGACCAGCAAAGGCCCGCCAGAGTGCACTACGGCCGCCTCTTGCTGCGGATTTAGCCCTTCTAGCAATCGATCTGGGCTCGTCATGGGTGGGAGTCTATTAGGCTTCACTGTCTAGATTGAATTTCGAATATTGGAGTGAAGATGCAACCGATCCCCGACAGTGAAATCAAGCGAGTTCTGGCAGTAAGCGCCCATCCAGATGATGTGGACTTCGGCGCTTCCGGGACAATTGCTTCGTGGATTAAGCAGGGCATCCAGGTTTCCTATTGCATATGCACCAACGGTGATCAAGGCGGAGAAGAATCAGGAATCCCCGTTGAGGAGATGCCAGCGGTTCGTCATAAGGAGCAACGTGCGGCTGGTGCCGCAATCGGCGTTACTGACATTACTTTTCTCAACTACCGCGACGGTTCTCTCGAACCAACTCTGGGACTGCGCAAGGACATCGTCCGCGCGATTCGAATTGCCCAACCTGACCGCATGGTAATTCAAAGTCCGGAACGAAATTGGGAGAGAATCGGCGCCAGCCACCCCGATCATCTTGCCGCTGGGGAAGCAGCCATTCAGGCTGTCTATCCCGATGCCCGTAATCCTTTTGCTTTTCCCGATTTGATGGACGCCGGACTCCAACCGTGGCGCGTCAAAGAGGTATGGGTTACCGCACATGCATCGCCCGATCACTTCGTGGATATCACCGATTACTTCCACCTGAAGATGGCCGCATTGCATGCGCACGCATCGCAGACAGCCCACAACGCTGAGTTAGAGAATATGGTCCGGTCGTGGGGCGAGCGCAATGCAGCAGCCGGAGGATTGCCCGATGGCCGAATTGCAGAAGCTTTCAAGATTGTTAATACAAACTAATAGTTTGAATTAACTGACGATCACCTTTTCGATCGCGAAAGTCTGAGCAGGGGTTCCATCTGCGCCTCCACCAGCCACACCGACAGCAGCCACGGCCTTCACGATGTTGAGGCCTTGGGTGATCTGACCCCAGATTGTGTATGCCGGAGACAAAGTTGTGTCGGCATATACCAAGAAGAACTGGCTGCCGTTGGTTGATGGTCCTGAGTTGGCCATAGCAACAGTGCCGGCGGGATAGTTGTTTACGACGTTCTTGGGGAGATTCTCATCCTTGAAGGTGAAGCCAGGGCCGCCAGTGCCAGTTGCAGTGGGGTCACCGCACTGAAGCACGTACAGACCTTGAGTAGTCAGTCGATGGCAGAGGCTTCCGTCGAAGTACTTTGCTTTCGCAAGTGCAGTAAGTGCCGTCAAAGTCACCGGCGCTTGAACGCCATCGGTCTTGATAACAATGGTGCCGCAGTTCGTGATCAACGTGAACTTTCCAACTCGTCCGGTATCCATCTTGGTTGGCGGAGTGATCACGATTGGCGTGTGCCCAACAGCTGTGGTCGACTTGCAGACGACTCCGCCTGTCAATGTGGTTGACGTCGGCTTTGCAGTAGGAGTCAGAGAAAGGGTGGGAACAGCTGTCGGAGTCGGAGTCGGTGTGTCCGAGACTGTGGGCGTGGGTGTCGTAGTAGGTGTAGCCGATGGCGTGCTTGAACAGGCTGAGAGTCCGCCAGCAACGACAAGTGCGATTGCCGCAAAGTACATTCCACGTTTCACGAGTTAACCCTTTCGTAGTGACTTCGAATTATGAACTATTCCCACTCGATAGTGCCAGGGGGCTTACTGGTTATGTCCAGCACGACCCTATTGACGTCCCTTACTTCGTTGGTGATTCGGGTCGAAATGCGTTCGAGCAGGTCATAAGGCAAGCGGGACCAGTCCGCCGTCATTGCATCTTCACTTGATACCGGACGCAGCACAATGGGGTGACCGTATGTGCGTCCATCGCCCTGAACTCCGACGCTTCTGACCTCGGCCAAGAGCACGACTGGGCATTGCCAGATGAGACGATCCTGACCCGCGGCATGCAACTCGTCGCGCGCAATGAGGTCTGCTTGGCGCAGAATCTCGAGCCGATCCTCGGTCACTTCGCCGATGATGCGGATCGCGAGCCCTGGGCCAGGGAAAGGCTGACGCCAGACAATTTCTTCTGGAAGACCCAGCTCGATTCCGACTTGTCGAACCTCGTCCTTAAAGAGGGTGCGTAGCGGTTCGACGAGAGTGAATTTGAGGTCATCTGGAAGGCCACCGACGTTGTGGTGCGATTTGATGTTGGCTGTCCCAGTTCCGCCGCCGGATTCGACGACGTCTGGATACAAAGTCCCCTGCACTAGGAATTCAACATCTCCCTCCGCAGCAATCTCTCTGGCCGCGGCTTCGAAACTTCGAATGAATTCGCGGCCGATGATCTTCCGTTTCGCCTCGGGTTCGCTGACTCCAGCAAGGGCGTCCATGAACTGCTTACGTGCATCAACGACCTTGAGTGCTACTCCAGTTGCTGCCACAAAATCTTTCTCGACTTGCTCTGCTTCGCCCGCGCGAAGAAGTCCGTGGTCGACGAAGACGCACGTTAATTGAGATCCCACTGCTTTCTGGACAATCGCAGCGGCAACGGCCGAATCCACTCCACCGGATAGACCGCAAATGATTCGCTTGTCGCCGACGAGTTCTTTCACTTTGGCGATCTCGTGTTCGGCAATGTTGGCAGTTGTCCACGACGGAGCGCACTTGGCCACATTGATCAACCAGTTCTTGAGAATCTCCTGGCCGTACTCAGTGTGCATCACTTCTGGGTGGAATTGAACTCCGGCGAGTTTGCCTGACTCGTCTTCAAAGGCGGCAATCGGGGTGTCATTGGTGGTCGCACAGACAGTGAATCCATGAGGAGCTTGCGTCACGGCATCACCGTGACTCATCCATACCCGCAAAGAACTTGGAAGTGATGCGAAGATTCGAGAGGTCGTATCCGAATTCAACTCCGTGCGACCGAATTCAGATTTTCCGGTCTGGCTTACCACTCCGCCAAGTGCCGCTGCCATGACCTGGAAGCCATAGCAAATACCGAATACAGGAATGCCGAGAGAAAATATCTCTGCGTCCATCGTCGGTGCGTTCTTGGCGTAAACACTGGAAGGTCCGCCCGAGAGAATGATCGCCTCTGGTGCTTTCGCCAATATCTCTGCAGAAGTAATAGAGGATGGAACGATCTCGCTAAAGACGTTGGCCTCGCGAACCCGTCGTGCTATGAGTTGCGCATACTGCGCCCCGAAATCAACGACTAATACTCCCTTTGCCTCAGTCACGATGGATGAGTACCTCGACCCTTTGGAATTCTTTGACGTCGGAATATCCGCACGTTGCCATCGCGCGACGAAGTGCGCCGAACAAGTTCATAGAGCCATCAGATGCGCGAGATGGTCCAAGAAGGATTTCCTCCATCGTCCCGCGCGTTCCTACGGCAACGCGTTCGCCACGTGGCAATTCTTGGTGGTGCGCCTCGCTCCCCCAGTGCCAACCCAAGCCCGGAGCTTCGACGGCGCGGGCGAGAGGCGAACCCATCATCACTGCATCGGCGCCGCAGGCGATTGCCTTGGCAATATCACCGCTTCGTCCGACAGAACCATCGGCAATCACGTGGACGTAGCGTCC